>CAIMMI010000195.1 GCA_903842505.1 uncultured Verrucomicrobiota bacterium
GCATATCGGGCCGACATCAGGTCCGCCTTCTGCTCGATATCGAACACGAGGGCATCCAACCCTTCCCGAGCCACCTTCACCCGGGCCTCCGCCTGGATCAATTCCGAGATGGCCATCTGGATCTCGCCCGGCGCCCGACGCGTTCCATAGCTGCTAGGAGCCGCGAAATAGTAGGAATCGCGGTACTGGGCGAGCGTCGGATAGAACACTTCCTTGAACAGATCCCCCGCTGTCGATGGGGCCTGATTCCCAAAGTCTTCCGGGAAGAAGAAGGATGCATTGGCAGACCCCAGGGCTCCACTGGTGGTATCCCCGGATGCTACGATGCCCAGATTCATCTGGGTAAAGATCCCGCTCAGGGTCGGACCCGGATCCCCGTTCGCCACGCCGCTGTATTCGGAAACGGGAACGTACATCCAATGGTAGATGTCCGGCCCATCGTATCCCCCGGGGTAGGTCTTCCCGGCACCGATATCCCCGGCATAGGGATAACCAAAGATCTCGATCAGGCGGTTCTTGTAATCGCGCTCCTGGTTGATGCTGTTCACCGTCAATTCTTCCACGGTGTCCTGAGTTCGGCGCAAGGCCTGGGTCGACTTGTTCACCTCGTCGAACACGAACTGCGCGTTCTTCATCGCCTTCAGGGCGCGGTCCTGGATCTGCTCAAAATGGGTCTTCGACGACACGCCATTCTGGCTGGTCACGAGGGTGGGATCGATGTCGAACGGCACCACTCCCTTGGCCAGACCCAGCGGGTTCAATCCGCCATCCGCCTGATCCAACTGGCTCTGGATCTGGTCATGCAACGAGGGCAACTCACCCAACTCACCCACCGTCTGCCGGTCCACCTTGTCGATGCCGACATGGGCCGGGTTCGGATCGGTGCTGGGGAGCAGGGTATTCCCGGTCACCCAATCGAAATAGGTGGCCATGCCGGCTCGCCGGGCCCACTCCGTCACGCCCCACGCACGATCCGATTTCGAATCCTTATACCCCTGCCACTGACCTGAGGGATCGTCGACGTAGTTCATCCGATACGTGAGGTTCACGATCTCGGCACCCGCCTTGGCCTTTGCGGCGGCGACCTTCGCGAACTTCCGCTCGTCGAGGAAGTCCACCTTGATCGCGGCACCCGCCACACTCACCAGTTCGGTCCGCGGAATCCACGTGAAGAAGGGATGCCGCAGGAGTTCGTAATGCTGCTTGGCCGCCGACAAATAGTGACCCCAGGCGTCACCGTGTCCCTGCGGATACAGGATCCGGGCATCCTTCTCATCGATGAACCCGTTGCTGTCCTGGTCACTCACGTTGTAGTTCTGCTGGTACGCCACCTCGCCCTCGCCCAGCGTGAAGTTCCAGAACAACCGATTGTAGACCGGTCGGGCGCCCACGCCCGCTGCACTGTCGTCCCGCCCACGCAACAACGTCAGCTCCTCTTCCAACGGGGAATCCAACTGATTCTGGAAACTGAAGATGCTCGAAGCCAAGGAGCCGTACTCCGTGCTGCCGGACCCAAACCCGATGGTCGGATCACTCGCGTCCGCATAGGCCTCATTGCCCAACACCATGTTGAAGTCACTCAGCTTCGTGGCCGCCAGCAGCAAGGCGTTATTGGCCGGGTTGAAATCAACCTGAGGCACTCCGTTGATGCTGAGCCCCTTCGCCCGCTCCAGCACCGTCGTGTAGGCTTCGATCAGACCCACCTTGTTGATGGCGTCGGCACTTGGATTGAACGCAATCGGGCCTTCATAGCGCTGGCCCAACTGGATCAGCATCGAGGCAAACGTCACCGCTGGCGACGAGTGGAAATCGGTGGTCCGGGCATCAAACGGATTCAATCCGCGGATGACTCGCTTGACCCACCCCTCGCCCAAGGCGGCCCGAGGTTGTTCCGGCGTCCCGGTCGGATCCCCAATCCATCCGCTCCACGCGAAGGCCGAGTTGAGGTTCACCGCGTATCCCTTGTACCGACCCACAAAGGCGTTATCCGAGAGCGTCACCAGGCCGGATTCCCCGCCCTCGCCAAGGGTGACATAATTCACACCCGAACCGCTCGTCGGCTGGAAGCCCGTGTACGGGGTCCATCCCCTCATGTCCGAGGGGAAATCCGCACTGGGATCCGTCACCACCGGAAGATCCGTCGGATCAAAATCCGCGCCGATGGGTTTGATGAACCATTGGAAGGTCAACGGATCCGGGTCCCCACCAAAGTCACTGCTGTGGCGCAGGGTCAGGCGTTCATCGAAGACGTTGTCTCCGGGCAGCACCTTGAGATCGCCCTGATAGGGCCCGTCATCCACCCGGATCACATGCAGTGTCACCGGCAAGCCACCGAGGGCGGGATCGTTATTCTCGGCAATGGTGAGGTATCGGGGAGGAATACCGGTGGGAGCATCGGAAACGATCCGGGCCATCCCCCCGTTCAACTGCCCTTGGAACCCATTTGCGGTCAAGGCGGCCCCGTTCACCAGGTTTCCAGAGCCCTCATCACACCGGAACAGGATCTCGAGCTTCTGCTCGGTTCCCGGCCACGCACCGGTCGGGGCATAGTCCGAGGCTCCCAGAAGCCGCTTGTTCATCCGGGAACGAATCTCGGCAGCCGTCCGGGCGGTCTTCCACACCCGGATCTCATCCAGTTTCCCGCCAAAATAGGCGGAGCCAAATCGGCCCAGCTCCAGCGGGCCCGCTCCCACATAGGTCAATGCCGCATTCGTCCTGGATGCCACCACGGCTCCGTCCCGAAGGATGGACTGAACCTTGGTTTCCGGATCAAACACACAGGCCCAGTGGTGCCATGCCGTGTCCGTGAAGACCGTATCCGTGGTAAACACGGAATCCGACGCGGGAGTTGTCCCGAGATCGAACGCGAACTTTCCACCGTCCCGGACGCCGATCCGCAGCTGACCCATAGAGGCTGGGCCACCCGCTTGCCCCACCACGTACTGTTCCGTCGTGGCGGCATTGAACTGCGCCCAGAACTCGATCGTGAAGGGCGTTCCAATCAGGTCGGGATTGAACCCGTTGTTCGGCTGAACCAAAACCCAGTCGTTCGACCCATCAAAGGCCAAGGCCTGTCCAGGCCGGGCAACAGCAGGTTCCACCCCACCCAAACCGGTCGTCAAAACCTTCGGACCCGAGTGGAGGATCTCCCCCACCATCGTGGCGGTGACGGTGTAGGAGCTGTTCAACGCCGTTCGACCGGTCGGCACCCGATAGCTCGTGCCCCCATCCAGGAGAAGGGTATTACGCCAGGTGCGATCCAGTGCCACAGCCTCGGCCAGCGAAGTCGGGATTTCCGAGGTCTTGGCGACCCACTGATCCGAACTGGTGGTGACCGTCACCCATTCAGAATCCTGTCCGTTGAAATCAATAATGCTCGTGGAATACCCCTCTTGCCAGTACGTGCTTGTGGTCGTGACCGTTTCATAGTGCTCGTAGGCGATGGCTACGAAGTTGGTCTGCAGAACATTCTTGAGGCCCAGTCGCAGGGCTTGATCAGGGACTCCGTCCAATGGATCGAGGTCCACCTCGTTCGGATTCCGGGTCAGGTGGTACAGTCGGTCCACCAAGGCGGACCAATTGGAGTCTCCGGGAGCCAAGGCCTTGATCCGGTCCCGCTCGCGCTGCGAGAGCACATTGGGGAGCAGCAGGGGATCGCCCACCCCGAAATTCTCGTCGAGGTGCCCGGCAAAGGAGAGCCACCGGTTGATCGGGTCGTAGCTCAACCGAATCTTCAACATCCACGGGAGATCCGTGAGGTATTCCTTACCCGCGATGTTCTGACGCTTCAACCCGACCGGCAGCACGACATCGGTCTTCAAGGTCCGGGGACTGATCGGGTCATAGAACCTCGCCATCGCCAGGGAGGTCGATGCCGCAGTCACGGGATTCACCGCGGTGCCCGTCCGACTTTCAATGTCCCGGATCAACTGGTTCGGCCCCTGCTTTTCGGCGGCCAGCGAATCAAAGATGACCTGCGCATTGGCAAAATTGTAGACATCCGGAAGCCCGCGCATCGAGTGGATGAGCGTCTGGCCCACCTGAAGGACCGGGGTGTCATCCCATCGAATGTCGTAGGTCACGTCGATGGGCGTATTGGCCACACCCACGCCGTTGTTCGGGGTCTGCAAGGCCCCGCGGGTGCGCCGGTCCAGGAAGGCCAGACACTCGCCAACGCCCTTGCCCTCGGGATGATAGAATCCCGGTTGCATCGGGTAGTACCATCGCACCACCAGGTTGGTTCGGCTGCCTTCCGGTCCCGCCATGCGAGCATACACCTTGCCCTTGTAGTCACTCCACGCCACGTCGGATTCGATCGGGAACGGGTACGATTCGCTGCACAGGGGCATCAGGCTCAGCGGAAGTGGGGGTTGGATTTCCTTACCCACCGTACCGCCATACCGGAAGAAGTACGGCGCCTGCTCGGCCACCACCTGATACACCTTGATGGCCCACAGGCCATTGGTCGGGTTCTTGTACTTGAGCAATGTGTAGGGACTCGAGTGCTGCTGGTAGTTCAGGTCGTTCCGGATGGCGAACAGCACGTTCTCGGGCATGTACGCGTGCTCCTCATTCGGATTGTATCCAGGCAGGCTCGGATCCGGTTGGTTGTAGATCTGCTTTCCGGGATATCTGGCACTGCTGAGCTCACCCGAACCCAACTGACTCGCGATCACGATCTTGTCCACGGCTCCAGGTGCGGGCCAATTCAGGCTGTATTGAACCGGTACGCTCGCCCAGGCGACCCCGACACGATTGGTGCGGTACCACACCACCACCAAGGGATCGGGATTGAGATGCGCCAGATGGCCCGGCTTCTCCTGGTTTACAGGCAGGATTGAACCCTGCCGGCTTCCACGATTATAGGCGGCGTCGGATCCCGAGGCATCAATGGCGGCCATGGGGAACAAGACATAACCATTCTTTCCTCCATGCTCCTGGTGCCCAGGCCAGGTGACTTCAAAGCCGATGAGGGCGGAAAGGCGCCCCAAGGAGGCAAGAGGGTCCTTGTAGGGCACGGTCCGGACCACTTCGAAATAGGGTGCCTGTGCCTGCGGATTGGGCGCTGCTCCCGAGGACTTGAGGTAATACAGGACCGAGTAGCCGGTTTCAGTGCAGGTGAACACCTTGCTGCTGGGTTCAACCTTCGGATTGTTTTCCTGATACTGGACGTCGATGAACGAGTAATTGGCGGCCGTCACAGCCGGTTGCAGATCAACCGGACTGCCGGCGATATGGATCGTCGGGTTCTTCGGCCACACGTTCACCGCGATCATCGTCACCCTCTGGTTGTTGACGGCCACCGAGGTGGTTCCGTCCGGGTTGGTGATGATCCCGGACACGTCGGTCATGCTCGTGAACCACTCGATCCGGGCGACCACCGGGCGGATGGCATAGAGTTTGCCCTCGGGCTCACTCCAATAGAAGGCGTTGAGTGCACTGTCGTCCGGACGGTTCTGTTTCAGGATGGTGATCGACGGATAGCGAGCCACCGCGCCCTCGGGTCGGGCGACCACCTGACCAATGGCCGTCGCGGGCATCGCCAGGAAGCTTCGGGTCAACCCCCGGTGCTTGCCGGTGCCAACGATCGCGCCACTGCGGTTGATCCCATTGGCCGTCTCCAGCTTCCACTGGTCCAACTCGTCGACCTCGGGCAGGAGGTCCTTGATGGCATGCATCCGACCGGCTGTGTAGAAGAAGGCCTCGCCACCGGTACCCGACCCGGCAGATCCCACAATCTGCCCGAAATCATTGATGGCCTTGGCTTCGCTGAACACGGTTCCCGGGAGCAATCCCAGCGAAGACATCCGACCAGACCGCGTTTCATACAGGAACGCACGCGAATCACCGTGGTCCGCCGCGGACCAGTAGATGCTACCCTGAAGCGACGCACTGGATCCCGTGGGAACCCGGTTCAGCGCGCTCGCACCGCCCCCTTCGTCAAAGGGGTGGAACGTCAACAACCCACTCGTGCTTCCGCTCAGCCGGGTATTCCGGTCGGCGAGGATTTCCGCAGGCGTGCGGGCGATGCTCCAGATCCGGACATCATCGATGGCTCCGGAATACCAACTGGTGTCAAAGAAGGCGTTGCCGAGGATGACCGGACCGCTGCCCGTATAGGGGGTAACGATGGTGTCTGTGCCCACCACCACGCCATCACGCAACAGGGTCCGAACCCCATTCGTGACATTCATGGTGACCGCCCAATGATGCCACCCGAGGTCGGTGTCTGGATCGGTGGACGCCAGGGTTGTCCCGTTCCAGAACTGGAGCCGGAAGCGGTTGTCCGCCTGGAACCCGACCTGCAGGCCCTTGGCCGTCTGATTGGTTCCCTGGGAAAGGACCGTCTGCAGCGTACCCAACTTCGCCCGCCGCGCACGGAACTCCATCGTGAACGAGGCGCTGCCGAGCGGCAACGTGCTCAATACCGCGTAACTGCTGTTGCCATCCAACTGCAGGGCCGCATCCGCCACCGTCAGTCCCGGAGCGGGCAGGCCGCCACGAACCGTCCATGCAGGATTGCCAGCCAGCGTCCCCGACAGTGCGCCAGTGGCAAGCCCGAGCGTGCTGACATTCCCCGAGCCCTCATCGAAGGGAAGGTAACACACCAGATCCGTCTCGGTCCCGGCCAACCGGGTCAGATAGGTGGAAGCAATCTCGGTGGCCGAACGGGTGGTCCGCCACACGCGGACCTCATCCAGATCGCCCGAGAAGTATTCAGTTCCATTGAATGGCACCGATCCAAGAACCAAGGGGAGACCCTGGAAATTGACGAACTGGAGCCCGTTCGTCCTGATCGGCACCCCATTCAGGTAGGTCACCAGTGTTCCACTCTGACCGAACGTGGGAGTATAGGTTGTTGTGAAATGGTTCCAGGCGCCCAGGCTCACCGGAACACTGGCAACCGCACTTCCGCCAACCCCTTCAAGCCCCAGGAAGAGTGTCCCGGAATTCCCTGAACCGGTCAGTTTCCAGTAGTGGCTATTGAAATTCGCCAGATTCCCGAGTCTCAGCGGCTGGGAAACGGACGTGGGCCACGCTCCAACGCGCATCCACGCCTCGACCGAAAACGGCGCATTCCCCGCTGCCAAGGTCGAACCGTTCGCGTTTACCAGCAGGTTCGGCACCGTGACGGTGTCATTCACGCCGTCGAACGAAAGGGCCTGATCCCCCGCGGCAAAGGCACTCGAACGACCCACGACCTGTCCGAAGGCATTGATGCCATGCGCCACGCTGTTCGTGTCATCCACCCCATCAAAGAGGGCCTGCATCTTGCCGGACTCATGAAGCATGGCGCGACGATTGCCGCTGCTGTCAAAGAGGGAACCCACGATGGCACCGGCATCATTGAGCGCATTGGCCTCGCTCGCGGCGTTGAATCGCGGAACCGCTGCCGTACCCAGATCGGTCAGGAGCGTCTCGCCAGGCGCCACCCGGAAAGCCCGACGACCGGAGCTGGTGACCGCCACACCTGCCACCACGCCATTCGTGTTGATGGCACGGGCCTCGGCGGAAGTCCCGGTCGCAGCCAGCCCCGTGCTTCCAAGCAGGGACAGGCCCTGTTCGAGATCCCGCTGCCAGGCAAGCCTGTTGCCACCACTCTTTCCGAAACCCACGATGTCATAGGAGTTATTGATATCCAGGGCCACGAAAGGAGAGGCCAAGGGTGCGGACTCAATGCGGGAGATGGGGTTGCTGTCGACAACACCGCCGTTGACGATGCCATTGAAGTAATAGCCCACGGGATTGCTGGCGAGATCCTCGGTCTCCGTGGCATAGCCGACCACAGCCCCCTGATCGTTGATCCCGGTTCCATAGCTCGCCGCCTTGCCAGGCAAGACACCGAGGTCAAACACCTTGAAAAGGGGAGCGGGCTCGATCCGCAAATCGAACTCGACCTGAGCCGACTTCTGGCCCGCATCCTCCACCAGCACCCGGATCCGGACGACACCGATCTCACCGGGCTTCGGGACAATGTTGAGGGAGCGATAGCTGCCACCGGAGGTCACCGAGGCGCTTTGGATCAAGCTGGCGTTGCTCAGGATGACCGTGCTGACCACGAGATCCGAAGGCGACTGGTCATCGGTCACCGTTACCGGTACTTCGACCAACGCCGTATCCTGTTGGGTCGCCACATTGGGAATGGAGGCGATGGTGGGAGCCGCGTTCTGAGCCGAGTACACCCTCAGGTTCAGGCTGCCCGCAACAGCCGCATTCACCAATCCAGGATCCTTGACCGAATAGTTGACCGTGACCGGACCATTGTAACCCACCGGAGCCGTATAGGCGAAGACACCCGTGGTGGCTCCGGAAGGTCCCCCGGTGATGCTGCCTGCGGTCACCGTCACGTTCTGCCAGGTGACTCCCAGTCCACTTTCGGCGTCCCACGCGGGAAGGAAGAGGTTGGTGGTTGAACCGTCCGCGACCAGCACCACCTGTCGGCTGGTCAATTGGGGATCACCGCCCTGGGGTGCAGCCGCTGAGGCCGCCGTCTTCCAGATGGGATCGTTATCCTGAGCGTCGGGAACCAACGCGCCATCCTGCGCACCCGCCTGCCCCACCGCCGATGCGAAATCCTTGAGTACCAGCGTCGGCTTTCCATTGAACCGATAGTAGGCCACCAGTCCTTGGGTATCGTTCGCGAGGGCCGAATGCAGGGAGCCCTTTACCTGTTCTGAAGTCCGGGCCACGGACCACACCCTGAAATCGGCCAGTTCGCCATTGGCACCCAACGATTGTCCCAGCGTCAGCGGGAAATTCCCTCGAACGAAGGGAATCATGCCGGGTTTGCTGGCCTCTTCCACGCCGTTACGGAAGACCTTCATGTAGTTTCCGCTTCGGCTGGCGACCAAGGCAAAATGCTGCCAGGTGCCCACGATGGAGGTAGGCGGCACATAGAACAGGCGACCATTGGCATCGGCGGTTCCGCTGCCAAAGACCCAGTTGACGGTCCCGAAAGAGTTGAGATCGGCATAGACGCCGTTGAGTTGGAAGGCCCGGCCCAGAGCATTCCCGGGAAACTTGACCCAGAACTCGATCGTCACTTCGTCGGTCGGAAGCACCGCACCAAATCCATCGACTTGAACGGAATTGCTTCCATTGAAGGCGAGTGAGGTACCCGGGCCGACGTTCGGCGGATCATCCACGGGCGCGACCGTCACCGTAAACTGGCGCGAGGTGCTCAAGCCAGAGGCCACATCGGTGACCACCACCGTGACGACGGTCGAACCGCTCTGGCCAGGTCGGGGCTTGAAGCTCAGGGATGCCGTTTCCGCCGGACTTTGATAGGTAACGACCGGGTTCCGGATCAGTGCGGTGTTGCCCGAGGTTGCCGTCACCGTCAGGGCCTGGGTCAATTCCGGGTCACCATCGGTCAACGAGATGTTGATCGTGGCCGTCGCCCCGCCTTCGCTTACCGTTTGATTCGGGATCACGGCCAGGGTGGGCCCGTCCTCAACGGGAGTGCCCTGCAAGTACAACGTCCCCGTGCGCGGGGTCGTCCCATCCGTCACGACGTAGGTGATGGTGGCCGCCCCGTTGAAATTCAGTGCCGGTGTGTACGTCAACTGTCCCCCAACCACCGTGGAAACCGCTCCGCTGCTGGGCGTCACCGAGGTATAGGTCAGCGTCGCACCTTCAATATCCGAGGCAGGAGGCAGCAGAACGAGGGCCGTATCCTCGGTAAACCGCACGGTTTGCAGTTTGGCCAAGAGAACCGTTTCTTCAGCCACGACCGGACTTCCAATAAGTGAGATATCCTGTCGACCATCCGCTGTAGCGGCATCCGCAGTCGGCGCCAAAGGATCCACCAGATAATTGGCCACGAGGTCCGATGACGCGGCAGGAACGCCCCCAAGCCACTGGGCAATCTGCAAGGGGGTACGTGCCGCCTTCCAGATCCGGACGTCCGCAATCCGCCCATTGAACCGCGTTCCGGCCACTCCGCTGTTTCCCCTCGCCCCGATATAGAGGGCCGAGGCGCCGTCGGCAGGATGGATCGGAACAACTGACTGCGTGTCCAGGACCCCGTTGATGTACATCAGCACCCGGACGCCATCGGAAACGAAGGCCACGTGAGTCCACACGTTGGGTGCAAGGGTCGAACTGGAGTCGAGGCTCCTGACGTTGGCCGTAGAGGCACTCATCGACACCCGGAGCTTCCCTCCGTTCAAGAGCATCAATTCATAACCCGTGTTCGAGGCGTCCATCTTGCTGACAATCGCCTGGTCGACGCTGGTGGATGTCGGCCGAACCCAGGCCTCCACGGTCATCGGTCCTGTCAGGCTCAGGGCGGCACTGTCCGACGCCAACCCGTTCTGGGTGGTGCCATCCAGGCTCAAGGCGTGGCCGGGCCCATCGACCAGTCGCCATGCCGGCGAACCCACCAAGGTGAGATTCTGGGCTCCATCCCCGACGGAGGAATCCGTGGCCGACGCGCCAAAGCCTTCATTCAAATGATACTGCGCCAGAAGACCTGCGGTACTGCCGGGGAGTGCCGCGTGCCAACCCCGGATGATCTCCGAAGCCGACCGGGCAACATTCCAGACACGCAGTTCCGAGAATCGCGCATTGGCGAACCCATCTCCGGCCCAATTGCTCTTCCCGAAGAAGTTCTGGGTGCGGAACACAGTCGTAGGCGCGTGGATGGCACCCGAGGCCGTCTCCACACCGTTGATGTAGATATGGCCCACACCCGCAGCATCGCGCGTGAAGGCCAAATGGGCCCAGGTATTGAGTGGAAGCACCGTCGACGACGTGATTCCCTGGTTCACGCCAGCCCGGACCACGACCAATCCGGGGGTTCCTGTGCCGCCAACCGTCAGGCCACCAAGCACATTATCAAGACCCGGGCCGTTGCCAAAATCAAACAGGCGGGACCAGTGGGCATAGGAGCGGGCGAAGACCCAACCCTCCACCGTGAAAGTGCTTCCGAACCAAAGTCCATCCGGGGCATCAAGAAATTGCCCCGCACCATTCAGGCTGATCGAGGTTCCTGGCCCCACCACCGGGGGATCGTTCACCGCATTGACCTGGAGGGAGACAGTCCCCGTGGAGGTCAATACGCCGTCCGATACGGTATAGCTGATGGTGTCTACCCCGGAGTATCCCGGTGCCGGCGTATAGACGAAGAGGCCCGACGAGGCCGACGCCCCCGGGGCAGCCGTCAAGGTTGTTCCACCTCCCACAAGCGTGCTGGCCGTGTACGTCAGATTGGGGGTCTCCAGGTCGTTCGCAGGGAGGTAAACCAGGGTGGGCGCGTTCTCCACAACGGGCGTCACCAACAAGGCAGCCAACGTGGCATCTGCGGGGATCACCAGATTGTTCGCGCTGATGGTCGCGTCCTGCGCCCCAAACTGGACCGGGGTGGTGCTGCCATCGGCCAGATCCTTCAGGCGTGTGCCGGACCGCTCGTTGAATCGGTAGTGAACCACCAGACCCGGCGTCACCGGTGGAAGCGTGCCGTGTCGCGACGCCGCAATCTGCGCATCCGCACGGGCCACGTTCCATACCCGGAAGTCCGCCAGGCTCATGCCGATGTTGGAACCCAGTCTCAACGACTTGTTGGCGGCGTTGAACGGCACCATCCCGACCTTGCTGGCTTCCAGCACGCCATTGCGGTAGATCCGCATGTAGTTTCCGCTCTGGCTGGCGACGAACGCAAAGTGCTGCCAGGAGTTGGTGTACGCGACCGAAGGGGTGTAGCTGAGTCTCCCACCGTTGGTGCTGTTGCCAAATTCCCAGCCAACCGTCCCCCGCACGAGGCTCGAGGCACCCTCGGCAAGCCCGATTCTCAGGCGGTTTCCAAGGTCATCGGTTAAACCGAGAACCGCAGACCCCGTGTTGGGATCCACCTTGGCCCAGAATTCGATGGTGATCTCATTGGTCGGGGCCGCCGTGGAATACGTCGGAATGTCGATGTATTGGGATGCCGCCAATCGGATCGAACTGGCAACCCCTGCGACCGGGGTATCGTTGACGGGGCTTACGGTCACCGTGAACTGTCGCGTCGACACCTTGGCCGGCACCTCTAGATCGGTCACCGTCAAGGTGATGATGGCCGTCCCGGAGAGGTTGGGTGCGGGCTTGAGAATAATGGAGGACCCGTCAAGCGTAACGGATCCTGCAGGGAACAAGGTTGTATCCGACGCGGTAACCGTGTTGTTCAACAACAGGAAGAGGGTCTGATAATCACTCACCGTAAAGGCAACGGTGAGACTCCCGTCCTCAGACATCGTCTGGTTCGCAATGGGATCGATGATGGGCGGTGACGAGGTCAGGGTGAAATTGTAGGGACCGGCTCCGACGAGATTGGGAGAGGACGCCACGTTGAAAGCGCCTTCGGGGTACGTGGGCGTCAACGTGACCGGTTGCCGGAGGGAAACATTCGGGAAGGAATAATTCCCGAGGCTGTCCGTGGTGGTCGAGAGCGAGGTGGTTGGAACGGCGTAAAGATTGTAGTCCCAATTGCCCGCCAGGTAGTTGTTTCCAGAGCCACCGACTCCAAAGAAGAATGCTCCCCCGCCAAAAAGGCGGGCGGCAAAGGGGCGATCACCGGTGATCTTTGCCCATGAAACACTGAGATTGCCTCCACCGTATGCTTCGAAGAACTCCACCCGAATGCTGTGAACCAAGCCGGGAACCGTGTTTTGCCCTAGCAGGCTGATGGTCCCCTGAGCTGTTTGGGGCCCGTGGATGCCATCATTGTTCACGACCAGAGTGTCGTTCACGTAAAGCTTCGCACCGTCATCGCTCGTCAGAGTGAATTGATAGTTTCCAGGATAAAAGTTGACGAAGTAACTGGTGAACACGCCAGCCACATTGTCCGCCGGCGCAGCGGCGCTCAGCGTGGAGAACATGTTTGTATAACTGTTTGGGAAATTCAGGTAACTCACCGTTCCCGAAGCAAACGCCCCCAGATCCGTCGGAATGTGATCCACGGAAGTCAGCGACCCACGCGTCAAGGTCACCGTGGCTCCTGGAACGGGGTCCTGGGCTATGGTGAAGAGCCCTTTATTCGTTCCCTTCACCTGTCCGGTGATGGTACCCGCCTGCAACCCACCGGCCGCCAGGACGACCCCCAGCAATGCCAGCAGAAGGGAACCCAGCCGCCAGGAGATGGCGGCTCCAATCCCTGCAACAATGGCTTTTGAATTCTCGGTTTTCATCAGTCGATCAGGTCAAAGTCAGGGTTGCGGGTTCAGCAGGCCTGTGGTTTCCAGGCGGTTCAGGCGAAAGGTTCCGGCGACGACAATATTCGTCCGATGCAGGCCGGTGATGGTTTCGGTATAGGTTCCGTGGAGGATCCGCTCTCCATAGCCGGGAGGCGGGTTCGCGGGTGCGGGTGAAAGGGTCAATTCCAGTACCCGTTGTATATCATAACCCTTGGAATGGTCCGGATGGTACCGGTGCTTGAAAGGGTTTCGCGCGAAGGTGGCGGACATCTTGTTCGTCCCGATCAAGGTGAAGCCAACGGCCAGGTCGCCTTGCAGCGGCAGATCGTTATCCGGGAAGTCAAAGTCCACGGTGCTCAGGCGACGCCCCACGGAAACGCCATCCCGCTGGGTCACTCCCGAGAAGCTGCTGATGAGGCTGTCATCGGTGAGGAGAACAGACCGGCCGGGGCGCGTGACCACCGTATTGCCGCTGCCGTCGATCGTCGTCGCCGCCTCCTGATACATCTGGATGACCTCCTTGAGCAGGCGTGTTTGACCGGATGAATCAACGTGCAGGAGGAGTCGCAGGTTGAATTCACCTCGGGTGGGCGTGGGTGCGAGCGAGACGGATTCGCGGACCACGGAGTTCGGGATCCTCTGGGTGGTGACTGCGCCGGTAACGATGTTCCGTTCTTCCTGCACGGTGAACCCCTGGGTGACGTTGGTGGTGAGGGGTCCGGAGTGGGCTTCACTTATGGCTCCAATCGTGATGGTGCCCATCCAAAGCCCCACATGGGTCAGGGTTTCGGCTGCCGCGGCGGGTGCGGCCGACGATCGCCGCGTCGACCGGTTCGGGGACGCGACCACCGCCACCACCACCCGTTTGGCCATCACCGGCACCAGGAACCGGCTCCCAAGCCCATCCGAGACCTCCAGGACGCGGTCCAGTTCATCCGAAACCATGAGTTCACGCCGAAGCGCGAGGTTCTCGGTTCGAGTGGCCCCTGCCGCCAGGGATTTTACCCACGGTGCGGGAAGATCCTGCCAGATCCGTCGTAGATCAGCGTCCCGTTCCTCGGCCGCCAGGGGCAGGTTCAGGCCGCTGGATTCCACGATGGTCACGTTGACCGGGACGCTCCGGAGATTGCGAACGGTCAACGGCAACTCCGAGGCGGTCGTGTCGTAGTCCAGTTCCCCGGCAGCACTCAATTGGAGCTTCAACGGGGCCACGAAATCCGAGCCTCCCTTGCAGTAGATCCAGTAGGCCCTTCCCTCCTCGATCAGGTCGGATCCAACAATCCTCACCCACTGACCAGAGAGGTCCATCCGGTACATGGGTTGCAGCCCGCCGGCGCTGGTATAGTGGGCGGGCGAAGGTTGGAAGAACGACTGGAAGGTCGGCGGTATGGAGGTATCAACCGGCAAACCACGGAAATTGTAAGCATCGGATTGCCAACCCTGGTTTCGGAGCCGGGGTTGACCGGAGATCGACACGACCACCGGGCCGGTGCCGTTGAATTTCACGAGATAGGCCCGCTGCCCGATCAGCTGGAACAAGGTGTTCTGGAAGGCATCTTCCCGGGTGGTGGGAACCCAGCAGAACCATCCCGCCTTCAACAATCGAGCCTCGGTGACCTCCTGGACAAACTCCGGCTGCCCCAGGCGATTCTCGTAGGTCCAGACGCTGTCGATATCCAAGCCGGCAAACACCACACCCGGATCCGCGTTCAGCGGATCGACCTGCAAATGGATGCTGTTCCACCCCGGGAACAGCGTGAGGTTCTGGGTATAGGATGGCGCAGCTTGAACGCCGGGAATCTGCGCCCACAGGCCGATCAACGCCAAGGTCAGCAGGACCAGGCTCCGCGCGAAGGTTTGGGATTTCATGACGGTCAATCTGGGTGTCAAAGCGTCGGACTGGAGGGCTTTTCGGGGGCTTGCGCCATCGGAAGGGTCTCGAGAAGGGTTCGATTGGTCTCGATGTTGAGGCCTTCCCGCAGGCGCGCCTGAAGCGCGATCAGGCTGCGCTCCCGCTTCTCCTGCTGGATGCTGTACCGAAGTTCGGCAGCCACCTCGGAATAGGGCCGGGTCGACAGCGGGCGGGTCTCGAGCAGTCGAAGGATATAGAATCCGGTCGGGGTCTCGATCACCGGGGAAAAATCACCGGGCTTTGCCAAGGCCCGAACAGCAACCACCAGCGGGTCGGAAGGTTCGTCAACGGCGGGTTCCGTCGCGATCCACCCCAGGTCCCCGCTGCGATAACGGGTCGCCTGATCCTCGGAACGCTTCGCCACCAACCGCGCAAACCCCAGTTCATTGGTTTGTCGCGCCTGACCGAGCAGCGCCTCCGCCTCGGATCGTCGCGCGGCCCGGACCTCCGCCGTCGCTTTGGCGCTGATGGACAGGAACAGGGCGCCACAGCGCAGTGCGGGAGGCTTTCGGTACCGGGTTTCCTCCGCGGCATACCGGGCTTTCACTTCATCCTCAGAAACCGACGGATTTTCCGCGCCTGCCGATTGCAGCGCCTCGTAACGGGCCACCAACCACCGCTCCATCTCCGCTTCAAATTCCGGGGATTGCCTCAGACCGGCGCGTTCCGCCGCCAACAGCGTCGCCTGAAACCGGATCATGTCGCCGAGAACCTCGTCCCGAGACGTGCCCGACCTCTTTTGGAGTTCCTCGCGCAACCTTTGCACAGGAATCGCCCTGCCCCCAACGCGGGCCACCACAGAGGAATCCATCGCCAACCCCGATTCCGGCGCGCGGGACACACGATCGCACCCGCAGGTCAGCCCGAGGCACCCGATCAGGGTACCCGACGACCTACCCCATCCGATGCGGTTCCAGATTTGCGAAATACGTCCCACCGGCACCCTATATCCGGAATTTTGAGCCGCGTTACGGATTCTTTTTGGGAATTTGAACGGGCGCTCCCCCGATCGAATCGGCCAAACCCTACGATCGGCCTGCAGTTGCCCGGTATTTAATACCTAATATTAGCCGGATTTGACCGTTGCGGGAGGGAATGAGGGACAGGCAGCTTTCGATCGGCGGATTGTTTCCGCCGTCTTTCCCGGCTTTCGAGAGGGGCCGAGCACCTCATCCAGAAACGGAACCATGACAGCGAGATCCAACCCGGAGCATCCGTTTGCGACGACCGATTGGCAAACCGCCATGGCGGCAAGGTCCGATACCGATTCAGGGGCCGTGGCCTTGTCGCGGCTTTGTGAGCTGTATTGGTACCCGCTGTATGGCTATTTGCGTCGGACCGGGGTAGACCCGCACAACGCATCTGACCTCACCCAGGGATTCTTCGAGCACGCCATCGAGACCCGCTTTTTCCAGAAGGCGCGGCAGGAGACCGGACGGCTCCGATCGCTGCTGCTGGCGTCCTTTCGGAACTTCATCCTGAAGCAGCATCGACATGACCGGGCCGTCAAGCGCGGTGGCGGGAACGCAACGGTCCCGTGGGATCTTGCGGTGGCGGAATCCCGACTGCTGACCGGGAACGTCCATCACCAGACAGCGGAGTGCCTGTATGAGCGGGACTGGGTCCTGGGAATCATTGGGCGGGTTCTGGAGCAATTGCGGGTGGAGCAGACGGCCGCCGGCCAAGGGGCGCGCTTCGACCAACTTTCCGCCCACCTGATGGCGAAGGAGACGGCGGTCTCGCATGCAGATCTGGGGATCCAGTTGGGGCTTTCGGAAGGCGCGGTCCGGATCGCGATCTATCGACTTCGCCAGCGCAGCCAGCAGTTGTTGAAAAGCGAGATCCTGAAGGTCGTTTCATCCCCGGAGGAGGTGACCGACGAACTGCGTTACATGGCGGGAGTCCTGGCCCAATGACCTGGCAGCGCATCCATTGAGCACGTCTCCCAAGCCCTGCCCGACCTGCGGACGGACTCCGGCGGCCGATGCACCCCTGGGCATTTGCCCGGCCTGTTTCCTCCTGGGTCTGGAGGACGGACTGGAGGCTCCTGGCGAAGCGCTGACGCTGGGCACCGAGTTCGGGAACATCGACCGGTTCCTTCTGGAGAAGGAGATTTCGCGAGGTGGGATGGGGCAGGTTTGGAGGGCCTTTGATCGAAATCTCGGTCGGTGGGTGGCCTTGAAAAGCCTGCTCCCGGAGGAAGCGACCCACCTCGTCCACCGGCAACGGTTCCTGCAGGAGGCACGAATCCTGGCCCGGCTCGAGCACCCCAATATTCCCCCGATCCAAACGGTCGGTTTGACCGACGACGGAATCCCGTTCTACACCATGAAACTGGTGGACGGGGTGGACCTGCAGACCGTGTTGGATGGCCTCGCGGCCGGGGACCCGTCGATGCAGGCCAAATACCCGCTCGATGTCCTGCTGGGGATTCTCGACAAGGTCGGGCAAGCCGTTGGCTTTGCCCATTCCCAAGGGGTGATCCATCGGGATCTGAAGCCTCGCAACGTCATGGTGGGGGCATTTGGTGAGGTGCTCTTGCTCGACTGGGGAGTCGCCAAGATCCTCGACCCGACGGCACCGCAAGCCACCCCGCAGGCCTCGGCCAACCAACCGGCCGAGTCGCTGACCTCGATGGATTGCACCTCCCACGGGTCCGTCGTGGGCACTTGGGGATACATGGCTCCCGAGCAGGCCCTCGAGGCAGACGACGAAATCAACCCGAGGACCGACATCTTTGCGCTGGGTGGAATCCTCTATTCCCTGCTGACGCTTCGTCCGCCCTACGCCCCCGTCCACACATTGGGCGGACTCGACCCCCGCAAGCGTGCGATGGCATCGCTTGACCTGGTGCATCTTTCATCGGAGGCCCGCGGGCATCTGCCCCGAAAGCGGATCCCCGCTGCCCTCCGGGACATCACCACCAAGGCCCTGTCGATCGCCACGGAGGAGCGTTATGCGAGCGTCGAGAGGTTCCTCAAGGACATCGAAGCCTACCGAGGTCACCGCCCCATTGCAGCCCACCAGAGGAGCTTTGGACGCCAACTGGCGCTGTTCATCCGGAGGCAGCGGAACGCGGTGGTCCTGACCTCCCTCAGTCTCATCCTGGGGTTGGGCTTTGGCATTTACCGCAGCATGCCACCCAAGGCGATTCAACTGCCCCTGACCGGCCGTGTTGCCACCTCCGATGGGAAGCCGGTGGCGGGATATCCCATCGCCCTCGAAGCCAATCGGCTTTTATTCACCCAGGAAATCCCGGCTGACCTTCCTCCGGCGCACGTCGCGGACGTGAAGGCACTGGATTTCCCGGTAACCAGCGGAGCCATTTTCAACACGATCTGGCCACATCACCCCATCCATCAGATCGCCGCCCTCTTCACGTGCACGGTCCAGGTGGAACATTCGGGGCATTACCTCTTCGAACTGGAGTCCGATGACGGAGCCCAACTGTTCATCGATGGGAAGCCAGCCGTATCCAACGACGGCATGCACGGCCTCCAATCGACACGCAGCTCTGTTTTCCTTCAGGGCGGTGAGCACGGCAGCAAGCCAGGCAGGCATGAATTCCGGGTAGCCTATTTCCAGCGGATCGGACCCACCGCCCTTCGCTTGAACTGGAGCAAGCAGGCAGGCCCGGGCCTTTTCCCGCCCACTCCGGTGGGGGGAATCGTGGACGGGGTCGCCGAAGCCTCCCGGTGGCACGCGCGATTCTATATCATCAGCAACGAATCCCGGACCACGGTCACCCGGGAAGATGGCTCGTTCGCCCTGAATCCCGTGTCACGCCTTCAACAGTTCACTCTGACCGCGGGTCTCCCAGGCGACCTTCTCTCCCCGAAGCGCCACACCAACGACGGCACCGCGCAACGGGACTTCATCCTGCAATCGTCGCCACCGCGCCTCCAGGTGCAGGGAAATGTCCAGATGACGGCGGATACCACCGTGACGCTCGCGTTGGCCGTGTCGGATTACCAGTCCGCAAGTTGGGTCCTGCGCCTGTCGATCCAGTCGTCGAACCCTTCCCTGCTGCCCCTCAACGAGTCCCATATCGGGGGCGTTGGCGGGAACCGGACCGTCCGCCTGCAACCGGCCTCCGGGCAGACGGGCAGCTCCACGGTCACCCTGATCCTGGAAGACGAAGAGGGTCTGAGCTCATCGACGAGCTTTGTTGTGACCGTCAATCCGCGGTCTGACCCCTGATCTACTCCCGGTAGGCTGCGTGCCCCCCCGCGGCGGGTCATGATCCCCGCCGGGTGAGGGCACCCGGGCCTACCAGGTCGCAGGCTGTAGGCTGCGTGCCCCCACGCGGCGGGTCACGAGCCACGCCGGGTGAGGGCACCCGGGCCTACACGGTCGTGGGCTGTAGGCTGCGTGCACCCACGCGGCGGTTCACGAGCCCTTGAATCCGGGCGGACAAATCCCGACGCTGGCGGCATGCGAAGCCTCCTTACGGGCCTGGTTGTCGGAGTGGCGGTGCTCACGACCGCGGCGGCCGCCGAACTGAAGGTCCCGGCCTTCACCGCTTACACCCTGCCGGACGCCAATGGCGCCCGGATCTCCGAACGGGGCGGAGTCCGCAACTGGACCGATCCCACACTCTCCGTGAACTGGTACGGCCAGTTCCTGACGACGGGTTCCCTGACGGCGAAGGTCACCCTCCGATTGCCCGAGGGGACCGAGTCCCGACTCAAGCTCACCGTCGCCGGCACCTCGCACGAGGCGACCGCCCGCGGGGCGAAGGAATCGGTCACTGTCGACTTCGGGTCGTTCGAGGTGGCGCAGGCTGGATACCAACGGTTCCAGCTCGAGTCGCTCAATCCCAAGGGGCGGCCGGCCGGCGACCTCGAAACGCTGGTCATCGACGGACCGGCCGTCGAGAAGGCGCACTTCAACCTCAAGGAACGCCGCAACGCGGCCTCGGTGCACCTCAGCTACACGGCGCCGAAGGACGTGAACATCTCGGCCTTTTACTGTGAGGTGACCGCGGTTGAGGAACCCACCTCCACCTTCTACATGGCCTGCGGTTGGCACCGCGGATACTTCGGCATGCAGGTCAACAGTCCCACCGAACGCCGCGTCATCTTCTCCGTCTGGGACAGCGGCGGCGAGGCGGTCGACCGCAAGAAGGTCGATGACGAGAACCGCGTGAAGCTGATGGGCAAGGGCGACGGCGTGTACACAGGCGACTTCGGGAACGAGGGCACGGGCGGCCATTCGCATCTCAAGTTCCCGTGGAAGACCGGCGAGAAGCAGCGGTTCCTCGTCACGGCCCAGCCCACCAACGGGACCTTCACCGTCTACTCCGGCTACTACTTCCATCCCGACAGCCGCCAATGGATGCTCATCTCCTCCTGGAAGGCTCCCAAGGAAGGCGGCTGGCTCAAGCGACCCCACTCCTTCTCCGAGAACTTCTGGGGCAGCAACGGCCATATCCCGCGCAAGGCCCTCTACGGAAACCAATGGATCCGCACCGACAAGGGCGAGTGGATCGAGATCACCGAGGCCGGCTTCAGCCATGATCCCACCGGCAAGGCCGACCGCCTCGACCGCTTCATGGGCGTCGAGAACGGCCAGTTCTTCCTGAGCCACGGCGGCTTCATCGAAGGCTTCACTCCCTTCGGACAGAAGTTCCCGCGCCCCGCCACCGGCAAGCCCCCCGGGGACCTCGACTTCGTGAAGTAGAGAGCCGAACGCCAAAACCGCCCCGCAGGATTGCTCCCACGGGGCGGCGTCCCACTCCCCGTTGCCTGGCCAAAGCACCTCAGCCCCCCAGGCCAACGGTTCGTGGAAATACAGGACCCGACCGATCGTCGCGCCCTGTATTGATGGAACCCCGTGTCAGACGGGTTCGGGTCCGGAAAAACTTTTGTAACTCCCCGGATCCCGCCTGTCGGGCTCAGCGGTTCGTCGTCACCAATCCGCTGGTGGGAAGCGGCGGGAGAGGCGGAAGCCGGGTCTTCAACACCAACCGCCTCCACAACGCGCGTTCCTCCGAGGTCATCGTCTGCCAGCGCGCCGCGTTGCGCAGGAACTCTTCCCGCTCCGATGCCGGCAGCGCCGACAATCTTTCAAATCCTGCGACACACTGCGCCCGCTCCGACTCGGGCAGACGGGCGAACCGTTCGAGCACCTTCTCCATCGCGATGCGGTCCGTATCCGGCAGCCGGTTCAACGCGCGGCTCTTCTGTACGTCGGACAAACCAAAGAACTCCTGAAACGTCGCCGCACGCGCCACCCGCTCCGATTCCGGCAACGCGCTCCACCGGGCAAACTGTCTTTCGATGTCCGCGCGGGCCGTTGCCGGGGCGCTGGCGAGGAGGTTCGTGAGCCGGGAGGGTTCGGCTCCCGGACTGCGGACGAAGTGATGCAGGGATTCCTCGCTCTCCAGCAACGTCGACCGCGCCGACGGCGTCAGCGCATCCCACGCCCGCAACCGTTCCTCCAGCAGGGGCCGATCCTCCGCCGGCGCCTGCGACAGGCGACGCTCCCGGTCCGCGGCGGGCGCCCGGAGGAGCGGCGAGAGGTAAAACCGGAACTGGGCCAACCGCAGCTGCCACTCCGCCTCCGCCCTCGCCACCGGATCCAGCGCCTCATGTTGCTGGATACGCCGCAGGATGAGTTCACGGGCCGACGGCGTTTTCGATTCCAGCAGCACGGCGCGCTTCCCCGGCGATGCCGCCAGCAGTTCGCGGAACAACTCGACCGGCGCGCGGGGCGACGGAGGCAACGGCGGCAGCACGCGTGTTCCCTCCGGATTCTGGGCCATCACCCCAAACCCCAGTGCCACCCCGAGCACCCAGGCAGGCCGCACCGGAAACCAGGCTCGTCGCAGGCGTTGTTCGAAGGGATGCATGTTCATGTCGAGTGACGAGGGGACCCTACTGCGCCAACGCCAGGATCAGGGCATCATCCTCGGCGCGTGGAGCCACGCCGATCCGCCGGATCACCTCGAAGTCCGCCAGGCTGACCGCCTCCAACCCCGGCACGTTGGCCGCCCGTCCCAGTTCCACCGCCTGTTTCGCCATCCGCACCTGCCGCGTCGCCGATCCCTGCGACCAAAGAACTCCAAAGGTCAACGCCACCACCGCCAACGCCGCCAACCGCGGGATCCACCCGATCCTCGGCCACCACGACGACCGGCGCTCGACCACCCGTTCCTCCTGCTCGATCCGGGCCAGCACCTGCGCCGTGAAGTTGCTCGATACCGGCGGTGGTGGACGATGCCCGTCCAGCAACCCGTTGAAGGCCAGTTCCGCCTCCAACCGACGACGCTCCGGCTCGCTCAACCGACCTGGCTGCCGGAACCGGCGGATCGTCTCGGGATCCACCTTCCTTCCGGCAACCCGGTCCAACCAGTCTTCTGGGGGTTCTGGAGTCATGTTCGTGTTGCTTCAGGTTCAAAAACCGCCGTCCAACCAAAGTTTCAAACCGACTTGCCGCCTCCTCCCGAGGGCTCCCACGCCCCCGACGTCAGGTAAGCCTTCAATCGCAGTTTCAGGATCTCGCGCGCCCGATGGATCAACGATTTTGTCGCCGGCACCGTCGTTCCCAGCACCACCGCGATCTCCTCGTAGCTGAGATCGCCCTCGCGGCACAGCGCCAGCGCCACGCGCTGCTTCTCCGGAAGATCCGCCAACGCCTCATCCACCTTCGTCACCAACTCGCGCCGCTGGCTCTCCTCATCCGCCGGAACCTGCCCCGCGTCCGGAAACTGCCCCGGAACCGATTCACCCTCCGGCTCCAACCGGGCGTCCAGGGACTCCGCCGGATGCCGCGTCCGACGCCGGATTTCGTTGAGGCAAAGGTTCCGCGCGATCGTGAACAGGAACGTACTGAACCGCGCCTGCCGCTCGTACCGCGACGCCGTCTTCCAGAGCTGGATGAACACCCCTTGCGCAATGTCCTCCGCCTCGTCTGCATCCGGCAGCAACCGGTACACGAACCCCGTCACCGGCTGCTTCCATCGGTCCACCAACTGGGTAAACGCCGCCACGTCACCCTGACGCACCAAAAGCATCAGGGCCGCATCTTCATCAGGTGGGACCGGGTCCGGAATCACGGGCAGCAGTCACAAAACCAGACCGCACCCAAAGTTGCGAGGCGACAGAAGCTCCGTAGCAGTCGACGTGAGGAGGCTGGTCGCAATGCAGCTCCCAGTTCCCAGTTCCCAGAGGCCAGTTCCCAGTTCTGAAATCTGGAATCTGGGAACTCCCCCACCCCTTGCGCCGGAGGCGTTGCAGCCGGTCGCCCGGGGTGCGAAGCAACCCCGGGTCCCTCGCCGTTCTGTAGGCTGCGTGCCCCCACGCGGCGGTTCACGATCCACGCCGGGTGAGGGCACCCGGCCTACAAGCGGGGACCCGGGAACTCCCCGCTTCAAACTTGAATCTTCAATCTTGAAACTCCCGCCCTACTTCCCCTGCTTCGCGCTGGCCGCGAGGTACTCCAGCAAACCGGCGAGATCATCCGCCGGCAGCTGTTCGAATCCGCCCGGCATGATCGACTGGTTCGACGGTTCGATCGAGCGGATGTCCTTCCGCTGGATGGCGTGCTTCTGCCCCGCGGTGTCCAGGATCTCCACGCTGGTTGCGGTCTCCGTATCCAGACGGCCGGCCACCGTTTCACCGTCCTTCGTCACCACGGTCCACAGGCGATAGTTCGCCTCGACGGAGCGGTTCGGATCCAGGATCTCGACCAGCAGCTCGGACTTCGGTCGCACACCGATGCCGGTCAGGTCGGGTCCGATGCGCTGGCCCTTGCCATTCAGCGCATGGCAAATCTGGCACGACGTCTCGAACACCTGACGTCCGCGCGCGACGTCGCCGGTGCGGTTGGCGACCGGCATCAGCTTCTCGATCACCGCCTCCATCTCGGCCGAGCCCTTGATCACCTTCTTGCCGCTCAAGACCGTCGCCTTGTCCGCCACCGCACGGTCCGGGTTGTTCCGCAGTTGACCCCACTGGTCGGTCGCGACATCGGTCCGATCCAACCGTCCCGCCTCGACTGCGGACAGGACTCCCTGGGCCCACTCGGTCCGACGCAGCAGCATCGAGATCGCCGAGCGCCGGGCCGACGGTGTCAACCGGGCCCAGGCCGAAAGCACTTCGCCGGCGGTTCCGGCCTGGCGGCTCACCCCAATCGCCTGGAGCAATCCGGACGTCAGTGCCGGCGCGGTCTGCGGCGTGATCAGGGCCAGCACGGCCTGGATCGATTCCGCCCGGTCGTCCAGCGTCACGAGGCGGCGGGCCAGTGCGATCCGCTCGGCATCCTTCAACGACCCACCGGCCAATTGTCCGCGCAAGGCTCCAGCCGTCGACGCCACGAGCGAAGTGAAGAGGTCGCGCCGACCCCAGCGGTCCGCCAATCCGATCAAGGAACCCCGGGCTGAATCGGAAAGGCTCTGGGCCAACTGCAACAGTTGCTTCTCGGCGGCTGCCGAAATGTTCGGCGCCTTGCCCGCAGGCCAACCTGCCGTGAGTCCGTCCAGGACCGGGGCCGCGACGGCCGCCGGAGCCTCCTGAAGGGCGAGCACGGTGGCCAGGCCGTGCTCGGAGTCGATCGTCGCATGATGCGCCGAAACCACGCGGATCGCTTCCGTGACGGCGTCCGGCAGGGTCTGCACTGTACCGCGGACGGCCGGGCCCGTGGCCGCCTTGAGGAAGCCCGTGTGGTGTCGTGCGCCGGCTGAGGTCGCCGCATGGGGAAGCCATCGGTCGCCGGCGTTGACCTCCTTCCGGAAGGCCGCATAAACCGCGGCACCGACCGCGTCCTGCTCAGGCATTTCCGCGAGGGCCAGCAAGGTCGCGAGCCGGACCTGGGCATCCGGATCCTCCAGGAGTCGCGCCTCGCTCAAGGCCTTGGCTCCGGCCTCATCCCGAGGCACCGCCGCGACCGTTGCGCGCCGCACCGCCGCGCTCCGGTGCCGCAACGCGGTGTGGATCGTCCGACGCACGTTGACCTGCCCGGTCACGCCAAGCCCCTGCAGCGTCCACAAGGCATGCTGGGCACCGACATTGAGGCCGAGCACATCCACCGCCCGGTCCTGAACCAGCTTCTGCAACGCAGGAATCGCGTCGGTCCCGCCGCGCTCGACCAGGAGCCGCTGCGCGTGCAGGCGCCAGAGTTGGTTGTCGTTCTTCAATGCGGCCACCAACTGGGCCGTGTCCGCCTTCGAAAGATCGAGCGGCGCCACCGTCCGCGCCTTCTCCCAGGCGAGGCGGTAGATCCGACCGTGGCGCTTGTCGCGCAATGGCGTCTCATACGCGTTGCCCTTGCCGTTCTTGAAACCGTGCGGCGTCGGGTTGTGCTGAATGATGTAGTTGTACCAATCGAGCATCCACACGGCCCCGTCCGGCCCCACCTCCGCCATGATCGGCGCACACCACTCGTCCGAACTCGCCAGGAAACTCTTGTCGTTCCGCGCCGCGAAATCCGCACCGCGTCCCTCGATCCGGAACATCCCGATCAAGTGCCCCGTCGGCTCCGTCACGAACGCCACGCGGTTCCAGTATTCCTGCGGGAAGTTGCGTGCCGTGTACAACGCATGACCCGCGCCCGCCGTGTAACGCCCGTGCGCATCCACCTGCCGCACCTCGGCCGTCACCGGATAGAAGTCCTGCTTGTCCGCGATGGTCTCCATGCGGCTCGCCGACCAACCCGAGACCGATTCGTAGTACCGGTTCGCGATCGGCATGTACCACGATGCATTGTTGTTCGCCGTCGATCCAAACACCGTGCCTTCCTCGCTGAACCCGAGGCCCCACGTGTTGTTGTTGCTGGAACGGACAAACTCCAGCGCCGAGCCATCGGACTTGAACCGGTAAACCCCCATCCCGAAGCGCACCCGCTTCCCTCCCACGTCCCCGTCGAATCCGCTGTAGCCCACCACGCCCCAGATCCAGTTGTCCGGCCCGTACCGGAGGTTCGATGCCGTCGCGTGTGTGTCTCCGGTACCCCAGCCCTCGAAGAGGATCTTCCGTTCGTCCGCCTTTCCGTCCCCGTCGTTGTCCTTCAGGAACAGCGTATGTCCCGCCTCGATCACGATCAGGCCACCGCGCGCGAACACCATCGCCGTCGGGATGCTCAACTGCTCGGCGAACACGGTGAACTTGTCCGCCTTGCCGTCGCCGTCCGTGTCTTCGCAGATCTTGATCCGGTCGCGGCCCTGGCCCGCCGGTTGGAGTTCGTTCGGATAATCGATCGTCTCCGCGATCCACAGCCGCCCGCGCTCATCCCACGCCATGCAGATCGGCTTCAGGATGTCCGGCTCCGCTGCCCAAAGCTCCGTCCGGATCTCGGGCACCGTCACGAGGTGCGGATGCGACGCTGCCGGCGACAACGGGAGTTGCATGCGCGAGAGGGCTTCCCCCTGCGTGCCCCACTTTTCACCCGGCAGATAATTCGGGATCGCCGCGGGCGAATTCGTGTACGGCAACGGCGGCAGCCCCGCCCGCGCCTTGAGGTTCGATTCCGCCGGAGTCCCGGCCTGCGTCGGATACGACGGCGACAGGACAGCCAGAACGATGGCGGATGACAGCAAGACCCTGCGGGCAACGATCGGGGACAAGTTCACGCGGGATACACTACAGGCGATCGCAAAAGGCTGAATGAGATTCCGCGCACCGTTTCCAGAACAATTTGCCCTCGGGGAGTTCCTCCCACCCGCACGGGGTGGATTTCGACCCGCCGCGTGGGGGCACGCGGCCTACAGCCTGCGACCTTGTAGGCCCGGGTGCCCTCACCCGGACTACGGCTGAACATCCGGAAGGATCGGGGACGGGTTCCGACCGAAGGCGAAACCCAGCGAAGCCTGGATTGGATAGCCGCAAATGCACGAGGCGCTGGCCTCGGGAATCACGATTCCACCTTCCACCGGGAGGATGTTCAGCCAGCAACCCGGTCGCGTTGGCGACAACCGCGTGAACGAAC
>CAIMMI010000196.1 GCA_903842505.1 uncultured Verrucomicrobiota bacterium
GACCGCGAGGCCTATCGCCCCGGCGAAGAATTGCGCCTCCGTCTCTTCGCCCGTTCGCTTTCGGATTCCGGCTGGAACTTCCCCACGAACCCGACCGTCCAACTCCAGGTCCTCGGTCCTCGCGAGGATGTCGTCCTCCGCACCAACCTCCCGCTCTCCTCCACCGGCGACGCCCAGTGGTCCTGGCGCGTGCCGCAGGCCACCCGTGGCACCTACACCTTCAACCTCGCCGCCTCCGACTCCACCACCACCCTCCGCGCCGAGGTCCGCGAGTTCCAACCCGCCGCCTTCGAAGTCACCCTCGAATCGCCCCAGACCCTCCCGCCCGGAAGCGCACTCTCCGTCCCCGTCCGCGCCCGATACCTCTTTGGTCAACCCCTCGCCCACGCGCACGTCACCTGGTCTGCCGAGGCCTCCGATGCCCGCTTCGAACCCAAGGGCTGGAAGTCGTTCCGCTTCGGCACCGACTACGACCACCACCGCCAACCCGACGCCAGTGACTCGCCCGGCCGCACCACGCTCACGGGCAAATCCGTCCTCACCGACTCCACCCCGCTGATCCTTACCCCGGACCTCCCCGGCAACCCGCTCGAACCCGGCCCCCAATCGATCGAGATCACCGCCGAAGTCACCGACCTCAACCAGCAGACCCTCGTCCAGTCGACGCAGTTCACCCGCGATTCCTCCGACTTCTATCTCGGCTTCCAATGGGCCGAAGGACCCGAGGCCATCTTCGCCACCAACGCCCCGCTCCACGCCCACGTCGTCGCCGTCCGCCGCGATGGCGAACCCTGGACCAACCCCGTGCCCGTCGACGCCCGACTCTTCCGCATCCGATGGAAATCCGTCGCCACCGTGCGTGCCGGCAAGACCATCGGCTTCACCAGTCGCGTCGAACTCGAACCCGCCGGACAGTTCACCCTCCAGGCCCACACCACCTCCCGGATCGGCGACGAATGGGCCGTCGTTGCCGGAACATCACCCCTTTCCCTCCCCAGCCTCAACGAACCCGGCGCTTACCAACTCGAACTCCGCGCCACCGACCCGGAAGGCCGCCCCGTCCTCAGCAGCTCGACCTTCCATGTCTCCGGTGATGCCCGCGTCACCTGGCACAACCGCAATGGCCTCCACCTCGGCATTGTCGCGGACAAGGAGACCCACCAACCGGGTGAGACCGCGACCCTCCTCCTCAAGACGCCCTTCTCCGGGACCGCCTGGGTCACCCTCGAACGGGAAGACGTCCGCCTCTCGTACATCACCCACTTCACCGGCAACGCCCCCGCCCTCCAGATTCCCGTCAACGCGTCCAACACACCCAACGCCTTCGTCGGCGTCACCCTCGTCCGCGGCGCCGGCAACAGCCCGCACCAGCACCCCACGCCCGAATGGCGCATCGGCTACCACGAACTCTCCATCCCCGACGAATCGCTCCCCCTCCGTGTCCAGGTCTCCGCTCCCACCAACGGCCTCCTGCCCGGCACGCCCATCGACGTCTCCGTTCTCGTCTCCGATTCCAAGCTCAACCCGGTTGTCGACGCGCTGCTGACGCTCTACGCCGTCGATGAAGGTTACCTCCAGCTCAAGGGCACCGGCGTCCCCGACCCAGTCTCCGCCTTCGAGTTCCACCGTCCCCTCGAAGTCTCCACCGCCCTCTCGCTTCCGCTCCTCCTCGAGGAAGACCCGCTCCGCCGCCAGTTCGCCAACAAGGGCTACATCGCCGGCGGCGGCGGGCGCTCCACCCAGAACCGCCGGAAGTTCATCCCCTGCCCGCTCTGGAACACCGACCTCCGGACCGACGCCTCCGGCCGCGCCACCACCCGCTTCACCGCGCCCGACAGCCTCACCCGATATCGCATCGTCGCTCTGGCCACCCACGGCCCGCGCCGCATGGGCTCGGGCGCAACCTCCATCGAGATCCGCAAGCCGCTCATGATCGAGTCCGCGCTCCCGAGGTTCGCCCACGTCGGCGACCAACTCGCCGCACGCGCGCTCGTCGTCAACTCCAGCCCTTCCAACCTCTCGGTCAACGTCCGCTGCCAACCCGGCACGAACGCCCACTTCGAACCCGGCGTCACCGGCAGCCGTCAACTCACGCTACCGCCCGGCGGCGTCGAGATCGTCGAGTTCCGTGTCCAATTCACCGAACCCGGCCGAACCACCTGGATCTGGTCCGCCGAAGCCGATTCCGACCGCGATTCCGTCGAAGTGGAACTCCCCGTCACCCACAGCGCCCCCGCCGAACACGCCGTCCTCCACGCCGAGGTTCCACCCGCCGGCCTCGAAGTCCTCCGCGGCGCCGATCCCGCGATCCTCGACGCCCCGGAATCGGTCTCCCTTCGCATCGCTTCCAGCCCGCTGGCCTTGGTCGGCGAAGGCGTCCGCCAACTCGTCCATTATCCCTATGGATGCGTCGAACAGACCGGTTCCAGCGTCCTGCCCTGGATCGCCCTCCGAGATCACCCGGGTCTCCTGCCCACCGGAAAGGACGCCCCCACCAACGCCCTCGCCGCCATCCAGGCCGGCGTCCAACGGTTCTGGTCGATGCAGACCCGCGACGGCGGACTCGCCTACTGGCCCGGTTCGCCATCTCCCCAACGCTGGGGCAGCGCTTACGCCACCTGGATCCTCGCCCTCGCCGCCCAATCCGGCGCTGAGGTCAACACGAACCGCGTCGCCCGACTGCACTCGTGGCTGAACCAACAATGGAAGCAGGACACCGCCCCGTACCCGCCCGAAGTCCTCCACGAACGCTGCCTCACCGCCTTCGCCCTCGCCGCCGCCGGTTCACCGGAACCCGCCCTCCACGACAGCCTCGTCGCCCAGGCCGAGCTCCTTTCCCCCGAGGACCGCGCGCTGCTCGCGCTCGCGCTCCTCGAATCGAAGACGCCCCCCGATCCGGTCCGCCGTCTCCTCGACGCGCCGGCACCGAAGCCCGCCCGCACTGCCCGGTTCGGCAACAACGCCCGCGAACTCGCCCTCCAACTCCTCGCCCACTCCCGACTCAACCCCGGCGGTCCCGAAGCCCAACGCCTCACCCAGGCGCTGGTCGCCACCCAACGCCACGGTCACTGGAACACGACCCAGGGCAATGCCTGGGCACTCTGGGCGCTCGCCGGAATCTCCCGCGCTTCAACCGCGCCGTCCGAGATCCGAGGCGAGATCACGTTCCACGACCGGACCGTCCCCTTCCTCCTCAGCCCCGGTTCGCCCGTCGTGGTCATCGATTCCCCGCTCTCCACCAACGACGCCCACCTGCGCCTCTCGCACTCCGGCAACGCACCGATCGTCGCCCAGATCGATGTCACCTCCCGCCCGCCCGCCTCGCCGATCCCCACCCAGGCCGTCGACCGCGGGTTCCGCATCCAACGTTCTTTCGCCTCCCTCGATTCCAGCAACCAACCCCAACCCGGCACCGCCCTCCGCGTCGGCGACCGCGTCCTCGTCACGCTGACCATCGACGCGCCCGAAGCCGCCGACTGGATCGCCATCGAGGATCCCATCGCCGCCCTCCTCGAACCGGTCCAGGGCGCCTTCCGCACCGAAGGCAGCACCGCCGTCCCAGGACTCGACCGCTGGTCCAGCGACTTCCAGGAGGTCCGCGCCGACCGCATGCTCTTCTTCCGCGACCAACTCCCCGAAGGCCGACACACGATCCGCTACCTCGCCCGCGTCCGCGCTGCCGGCGATGCCGTCGCCGCGCCCTGCCGCATCGAGGCCATGTACGACCCGGATCGCAACGGCCTCTCCGCCTCCGCCCGCCTCCAGGCAAGCCCGGCCGCCCGTTGAACCCAGCGTCCCCACCCTCCCCGACTCCACGGCCTCCCACCCGCTTCCAACGGGCGGGCCTGTGGTGCATCCGCGCCGCCCTCTCCTTAGTCGTCCTCCTCATCGTCGGTCGTCTGCTGCTCGGTTGGGTTCCCATGCCCGATGGTCTCAACGACCCCGCCTCGACCCAACCGCACGAAGACCTCCGCGATCGCCACGGTTCTCCCATCCGCACCACCTCGGCCACCAACGGATTCATCACCCGCCCGCTCGCCGAATCCGATGTCCCGGCCTCCGTCGTGCTCACCACCCTCGCCGCGGAGGATGCCCGGTTCCGACGCCACCCCGGCATCGATCCCCTCGCCACCGTCCGCGCCGCCACCCAGTGGATCCGGCATCGCCGCATCGTCAGCGGCGCCTCCACCATCACCCAGCAACTCGTCAAACTCGGCCACCCCCGCCCACGGACCCTCCGCACCAAACTCATCGAGGCCACCCTCGCCCTCCGCCTCGAAACGCTCTGGGACAAGGACCAGATCCTCCGCGCTTACCTGGGTCGGATCGACTACGGCAATCGTTGCGCGGGCCTTCCGCAGGCCGCATTCCATTATTTCAACAAGTCGCCCTCCGAACTCGACCTGGCCGAAGCCGCCTTCCTCGCCGGCCTTCCCCAAGCGCCTTCCCGCCTCAATCCCCGACTCCGACCCGAGCGCGCCAAGGCCCGTCAGGAATGGATCCTCCGCCGCTGCCTCGAACTCGGCTGGATCGACGACGACGCCTTCGACTCCGCCCGCAACCGTCGTATCGTCCTCGCGCCGGTCCGATCCGACCTCCGCGCCCCGCACTTTGTCGACTTCGTCCACGCGACGACGCCCCAACCCTCTCCCGGCGGACGCCACCTCACCACCCTCGACCTCGCGCTCCAGGAACACGCCGAACACGTCCTCCGTCGCCACCTCGCCGCGCTCCGGGACCGCCACGCCGGCCAGGCCGCACTGGTGGTCCTCGACAATGCCAGCGGCGGAATTCTCGCCATGGTCGGTTCGCCCGACTGGTCCGATCCCCGGCACGGTCAGGTCAACGGCACCCTCGCCCGACGCTCGCCCGGCTCCGCCCTCAAGCCCTTCACCTACCTTCTCGCCCTCACCGACGGCGCCACGGCCGCCGATGTCATCCCCGACATCCCTACGTCCTTCCCCACCGCCACAGGCGTCTTCGAACCCACCAATTACGAACGCCATTTCCGCGGCCCGGTCTCCCTTCGCGAAGCCCTCGCCAATTCCCTCAACATCCCCGCCGTCCGCACGCTCCACGACCACGGCGGCCCCAACCGCCTCTGCCAACTGCTCCTTTCGCTCGGCCTCGAAACCCTCGACCGCCCCGCCTCGCACTACGGCCTGGGACTGACCCTCGGCGACGCCGAAGTCCGACTCCTCGACCTCGCCAACGCCTACGCCACCCTCGCACGCCTCGGCATCCACCGCCCCGTCACCCCCTCGCTCGGCCCACCCACTCCCGGCACCCGGATTCTCCCAGCCGACGAATGCTGGCTCGTCGCCGACATCCTCAGCGACCCCGCCGCCCGCGCCGACAGCTTTGGACTCGTCACCCCGCTCCGACTCCCATTCCGCGTCGCCGCCAAGACCGGAACCAGCTCCGCCTTCCGCGACAACTGGGCCATCGGATTCACCCCCGAGTTCACCGTCGCCGTCTGGGTCGGCAACTTCGACGGTTCGCCCATGACCGACGTCAGCGGCGTCTCCGGCGCGGCTCCCATCCTCCACGAAGTCTTCACCCATCTTCACCAGACCGTCGGCACCACCTGGTACCCAACACCCGCACACCTCGTCCGCATCCCTGTCGATCCCCTCACCGGCCGACGCCCCCGCGCCCCCATCTCCGGGCGCCCCGAAGCCTTCCTTCGCAACCACCTTCCCGCCGACGAATCGCCCGTCGACCGTTCCCCCTCGGGCCAGGTCATACTCCCCGGCGACTACGCCGCGTGGTTCGATTCGGCCGACAACCGTCTCGGGTCACGCGCCGTCCTCGATCCGGGATCTTCCCGGGTCCGACTCCGCATCCTCCAACCCCAACCCGAGACCGTGTACCTTCTCGACCCCGACCAACCCCTCGACTCCCAACGTCTCCTCCTCCAGGCCAACGTCCCTTGCCATTGGTCGAGCCCTTCCCTCGAGCTCGCGCCTTGCCCCGGCGGCACCGAGGCCCTCCTCCGCCCCGGCCGCCACCTCCTCCACGCCACCTCCCCCGACCACTCCCGCTCCAACTCCGTCTGGATCGAGGTCCGCCCCCTTTGATCCCCGTCCATCGCAGCGAATGTCAGGACACAGGCCACCCACACAAGTGGAGCGAGACTCCGATACGGGGTGGGGCGAGACTCCGTCGAGCCGCTCCGGAGTTTGAAGTTTTCAGTTTCAAGTTTCAAGCCGGCCCGCACCCGTACTCGTACTCGTACTCAGCCCGCAGGGCGGTACTCGCACTCGATCCCAGCCAAACCCCCAACCCCCACACACCAACCCATCGCTTCGAGTAGGAGTACGATCCTCGCCGAATCCTCCACACCCGGCGGGGCCGTCTTGTCTGGCATCTGGAAACGGGCGTCTGGGAACTCCCCATCCGGCTCGTGAGGACACTCGCCCC
>CAIMMI010000197.1 GCA_903842505.1 uncultured Verrucomicrobiota bacterium
AGGCTGTAGGCTGCGTGCCCCCACGCGGCGGATCACGAGCCGCGCCGGGTGAGGGCACCCGGGCCTACAAGGTCGAAGGCTGTAGGCTGCGTGCCCTCACGCAGCGGTTCACCATCCACGCCGGGTGAGGGCACCCGGCCTACAGTGTCGAAGGCTGTAGGCTGCGTGCCCCCACGCGGCGGATCACGAGCCGCGCCGGGTGGGGGCACCCGGGCCTACAGGGTCGTGGGCTGTGGGAATCGGGGACTGGCGACTCTCCCCGGGGGATAACGCGCTTGGCCGGTCTGGAAGGGTGGCTTAGGGTCCGCGGCTTCCGGAAAGGCCTTTTTCGATGGACTACAAGAACACACTCAACCTGCCGCAGACGAAGTTCCCGATGCAGGCAGGACTGGTGCAGAGCGAGCCGAAGCGGTTGGAGCAATGGCGTCAGGCGGGTCTGTACGAGCGGATCCAGGAGGCGCGGGCGGGTGCGCCGCGGTTCGTGCTGCATGATGGACCGCCGTTTGCGAATGGCGATGTCCACGTGGGCACGGCGCTGAACAAGATCCTGAAGGACATCATCGTGAAGTCGCGCACGTTGCGCGGCTACCAGGCGCCCTACGTGCCGGGATGGGACTGCCACGGCCTGCCGATCGAGGCGAAGGTCACGCAGGAATTGCGGGCGAAGGGCCGCGAGGACGCGGATGCGGCGACGATCCGGCAGGAGTGTGATGCCTATGCGCGTCGGTACGTGGATTCGCAGCGGACGCAGTTCCAGCGGCTCGGGGTGTTGGGCGACTGGTACAACCCGTACCTGACCCTGGCGCCGGCCTATGAGGCCAACGAGGTGCGCCTGTTCGCGGACCTGGTCGAGAAGGGTTTCGTGTACCGGGGCAAGAAGCCGGTGTTCTGGAGCATTCCGTACCGCACGGCGCTGGCGGATGCCGAGGTCGAGTATGCGGACCACGTCAGCCAGAGCGTGTACGTGAAGTTCAAGCTGGTCGGGGAGCCGAACACGTTCGTGCTGATCTGGACGACGACGCCCTGGACGTTGCCGGCGAATCTGGCGGTGGCGTACAACCCGGAGCTTCAGTACGCCTACGTCCACGCCAACGGCGAGACGTACATCGTGGCCAACCTGCTGATCGGTGTGATCGCGCAGAAGTGCGGCTGGGAAAACTACCAGATCATCCGGACGGCGACGGCCGACGAACTGGCGACGCTTTCGTACGATCATCCCTTCTGCCCGCGGACCGGTCGGCTGCATGGGGCGGGCTTCGTGGAATCCTCGACCGGTACGGGCTTCGTGCATATCGCCCCCGGTCACGGTCTGGAGGATTACCAGCTCGGCCTGCAGATCGGGTTGCCGATCTACTGTCCGGTCAGCGACGAAGGTCGGTTGGCTCCGACGGCGGATCTACCGCGGGAACAGCAGTTGCCGGAGTCGTTGGTCGGGAAGTCGGTCCTGGAAAAGAACAACCGTTCCGAGGCCAACGACGCGGTGATCGCGTTGCTGACGGAGGGGAACGCGCTCGCGCACCGCGAGGACTATCACCACAGCTACCCCCATTGCTGGCGTTCCAAGACGCCGATCGTCTTCCGGGCGGTCGACCAGTGGTTCATCCGCATCGATCACACGGTTCCCGGCACGGGCCAGCCGTTCCGTCAGGTCGCCCTGGGCGCGATCCACGGCGTGAAGTGGATCCCCGACTGGGGCATCAACCGCATCAAGGGCGCGGTCGAATCGCGTCCGGACTGGTGCATCTCGCGTCAGCGGACGTGGGGCGTTCCGATCCCGGCCTTCTATGGCGCGGACGGCGAGCCGATCCTGTCGGCGGACATCGTCCGCAAGGCAGCGGATCTGTTCGAGAAGCACGGTTCGAATGTCTGGTTCAGCCAGACGACGGAGGAACTGTGGGCGGCTTGTCGTCCGGCGGGTTGGACCGGGCCGGAGGCGGTGAACCGATCGCAAGACACGCTCGACGTGTGGATCGACTCGGGATCGTCGTCGCGGGCGGTGCTGATGCAGCGGCCGGAGTTGCAGCATCCGGGGGATCCGATGGGTTGGCAGGCGGACGTCTACCTGGAGGGATCGGATCAGCACCGGGGCTGGTTCCAGTCGTCGTTGCTGTTGTCGTTGGCGGGCAATGGGGCGCCGCCGTACCGGACGGTGTTGACGCATGGATTCATGGTCGACGAGGACCGGGAGAAGATCTCGAAGTCCAAGCAGGGGCAGGGAGGATACCAGAAGCCGCAGACGGCGGACCGGTACGTGCAGGACTACGGAGCGGACGTGATCCGGCTCTGGGTGGCGTCGCAGGACTACCGGAGCGACATCGTGGTCTCGGAGGAGCGGTTGAAGAAGGTGGGTGAAACCTACCGGTTGATCCGGAACACGCTGCGGTACCAGTTGAGCAACCTGTACGACTTTGATCCGGCGCAGCACACGGTGCCGGGGGAGGGGTTGACGTCGCTGGACCGGTGGGTGCTGGGAGAGTTTGGGCGTCTGGAGGCGGAAGTGGCGGCGGCGTACGAGGCCTACGAGTTCCACGTCGTTTACCAGAAGGTCGCGCAGTTCGTGGCGGTGGAGTTGAGCTCCATGTACCACGACATCGTGAAGGACCGGTTGTACACGGACGCGGCCGGTTCGTTGCGGCGGCGTTCGACCCAGACGGCGCTGCATCGGATCTTGTCCGGATTGAGCCAGATGTTGGCTCCGATCCTGGTGTTCACGTCGGATGAAGCCTGGGAATTGATCCCCGGGAAGCCGTTCGACTCCGTCCACCTGTCGCTTTGGGAGCCGGGCGGGGCGGTGACGGCGGAATCGGAGCGGGAGGCGTGGCAGATCCTGTTTTCGATCCGGGAACGGGCGATGCCGGAGTTGGAAAAGGCGCGGCAGGCGAAGCTGCTGGGCAAGGCATTGGAGGCGAAGTTGACGCTGGTGCTGGAAGGGCGTGAGGCGGAAGTGGCCGCGGCCCATTCGGCGGAATTGCGCGAAATCCTCAATGTTTCCCAGCTTTCCATTGAACCTGGGGTTGGATTCGTGGCGCGCGTCGAGCGGGCCGGTGGCGCCAAGTGCGACCGGTGCTGGCACTGGGAACACGACGTTGGCCAGTCGGCGGCGCACCCGACGCTTTGCGCGCGATGCACCGTGGCGGTCTCGGTTTCCTAAGGGGGGGCCGCATACCCTTCTCGGCGCATCCTCGTTACAATTAGCTATCCCTTTGGGGCAAAAAAAAATTGCGGCGAAGGCCAAGATGAACGTCAATTTGACCGTTGGTTCTCACAAGGGATCGACACCGCGGTTGCAACGATCGCAGGACGATCCCCAGCCGGACTCACTTCGAGGCCGGTAAAGGAGGTTAAGTTTGGTTGTTTGGGTTAGGCGGGCACCGCAAGGTGCCCGCTTTTTTCGTGCCGGAATTCGTTCCATGGTCAGCGGATCGACCGGACCCAGGGGCGCAGGGGACCCAGCCTAAAAGCGGCGGATGGATCAACCGCCGATTCGACTCTTTGAGGGGGGAAGCTGAGTTCAGGCGGAAATTTGCTCATGCCGTACGTCGCAACTCCTCATGGCAAACGGCCGCCCTTCCTGTCACGATCGCCCCGTTATTTCCGGAAGAACTCTCATTGCCATGAGCGAACGCAAATTGAACATCGCCGTCGTCGGACTTGGCTTCGGCGCGGAATTCATCCCCATCTGGCAGCGGCATCCGAACACCCGGTGCTACGCCATCTGCCAGCGGAACGAGGAGAAGCTGAAGACCATCGGTGACGCCTTCGGCGTGGACGTCCGCTACACGGACTTCGAAGCCCTGCTCAAGGATCCGAACGTCGACGCCGTCCACATCAACTCCCCGATCCCCGACCACGGCTGGATGTCGATCGCCGCCCTCAAGGCCGGGAAGCACGTGGCCTGCACGGTCCCCATGGCGACGTCGGTCGAGGACTGCAAGAAGATCGTCGAGCTCGTGAAGAAGACGGGCCTGCGGTACATGATGATGGAGACGGTCGTGTATGCGCGCGAGTTCCTCTACATCAAGGAGCTTTACGAGAAGGGCGCGCTGGGCAAGGTCCAGTTCCTCCAGGCCTCGCATCAGCAGGACATGGACGGTTGGCCCAACTACTGGCCCGGTCTTCCCCCGATGTGGTACGCGACGCATTGCGTCGGTCCGGTAGCTGGCCTGCTCAGGCTCACGGCGGAGTACGTCTCCTGCTTCGGTTCCGGCACGATCCGGCCGGAGCTGGTCGAGAAGTACAACTCGCCCTTCGCGGTCGAGACGACCCACATCAAGTTCAAGGACTCGGACCTCAGCGCCCGCGTGTACCGGTCGTTGTTCGACACAGCGCGTCAGTACCGGGAGAGCATCGATGTCTACGGTTCGAAGGCTTCCGTCGAGTGGCCGTTGATCGAGCATGAGCCGATGGTCCTGCACCGTGCGAAGCTTCCCGAGCAGAAGATCCCGAAGGCCGTGAAGGCCCCGGACTATGCGAAGCTCCTGCCCCGCAGCATCCGTCCGTTCACGACCAAGGGCGTGTACGACCTCGGCAAGAAGACCCACCTCAGCTTCACGCAGGGCGCCGGACACGGCGGGTCGCATCCGCACCTGGCCCACGAGTTTGCCAGCGCCTTGGTCGAGAACCGCGAGCCGTTCCCCAACGCGCGCGAATCGGCCAACTGGACCTGCGTCGGCCTCTGCTCGCATGAGTCGGCCCTGCAGGGCGGCAAGATCGTGAAGCTCCCCGCGTTCACGCTCTGATCCGGATTACCCCCTCCCGCGCCGCATTCCCTGAACGGGATGCGGCGCGTTTTGTTTGCGAGATCCCAGTTGCCAGTTCCCAGATGCCAGTTGAGCGGACCGGCTCGACGGAGTCTCGCTCCACCCCTGTGAGGGCCAACGGTGGGGCGAGTGGCCTCACGAGTCGGTCAGGAGTCCCAAGTTTCAAGTTTCAAGTCCTGTCTCGCCGCTGGCAGACCGGGGCCCGCGTCTGCTTGTTCGGGTTCTTCCATGCGCAAGGTTGCCCTCCTCATCGAGACATCGAACGCGTATGCCCGCGGACTGCTCCGCGGTGTCATTGCATACGTCCGGGAGCATCCGAACTGGTCGATCTACCTGG
>CAIMMI010000198.1 GCA_903842505.1 uncultured Verrucomicrobiota bacterium
CACTGTTTCCTGCATCTTGAATTGAACAGCGCCATGAACATCCTGCTCTCGCGTCGTCAGGCCCTCCGCACCGGCCTCATCGCCACCGCGGCCATCGCCAGCGGCACCGCCTTCGCCCAAGCCGCTCCGACCGGCCCCCACAAGCTTCCCGAACTGGGCTACGGCTTCGACGCGCTCGAACCGTCCATCGACGCCCAGACGATGCAGATCCACCATGGCAAGCACCACGCTGCCTACGTCGCGAACCTCAACAAGGCCCTCGCCGACTATCCCGACCTCCAGAAGCTCAGTGTCGAGGACCTGCTCAAGAATCTCGACAAGGTCCCCGAGCGCATCCGCACCACCGTCCGCAACAATGCCGGTGGCCACGCCAACCACTCGCTGTTCTGGAAGTGCCTCAAGAAGAATGACGGCATGAATCCCGGCGATCGTCTCGGCGAAGCCCTCCTCGAAGCCCTCAAGGCGTCCTCCCGCGAGGAAGCCCAGGAAAACTTCGCCAAGGCCGCCATGGCTGTCTTTGGTAGCGGATGGCTCTGGATCAGCATCAATCCGGACAAGTCGCTCCGCATCGAGTCCACCCCGAACCAGGACTCGCCCCTCATGCAGGGCCGCGAACCCCTCGTCGGCATCGACCTCTGGGAACACGCCTACTACCTCAAGTACCAGAATCGCCGCCTCGATTACGTCTCTGCCATGACCGAGGTCATCAACTGGGAGTTCGTCGAGCAGCGCTACACCAAGCTCACTTCCTGATCTTCCTACCGCAGTCCTGACTCACGGGATCCGGCCGGGGGCCTTTTTTCGCCCCCGGCCGCTCCTTGTTTGGCCCTCATCCCCATCCCATCCCCCGCCTCGTGGCAGAACCCCAGGAACATCCCGACTCCTCACTCGACCGACTCTGGAAAGAGTACGGCCGGGCCTTTCGCGATTTCGACGACCTCACGTTGGCCCGATGGTGTTCCCAGACCCTTGGCCAACTTCACGGCAAGGTCTGGCGCATGTCCCATCCGCTCGTCGGCGCCTACCGCCTCGCCGCACAGTCTGCCCACGAACGCGGCATCTGGCACCAACGCCTCGTCAACATGCCCGTCGGATACCGCCCGTCCGACTGCTGTCAGGCCCCACTCCTCCCCCTCTTCACCCGGGAGGTGGGCGAATTCGGACTGCTCTGCCTGCATTGCAGCGAAACCGCCATCCCGGTCGACCAGATCCCCTCCGACCTGCTCCCGCGCATCCAGAAGTGGGCCGCGGACTACAGCAAAGTCCACGAAGTTGCCCACTGGGACGACAAGCGCCGCGACAAGTCGGACTATGACGCCAAGTACGAATCCTCCGCCGAACAGGCCGAGCGTATGCTGGCCGAGGCGGCCGAGGACCTGGTCCCGCTGCTCCTGGAGCATTTCCCCACCCTCCTCTGGGAGGATCAGGACGAGTGCCTCGAGATCCGTCCGGAAGACATCCCGCTCTAGTTGGAACAGAGCCCAAAGTTTCAGGATTCAAGGTTCAAGCCTGTTGCCCGAACTGTTGAATCCTGAAACTGAAAACTTCGCACTCGTCCCCTACCCCTTCGGTCGGGGTGCCAACTCCATCTTCTGTGTCCGCCGTCCCCTCGATGGCCGCGCCCCTCCCTCCCTCGAAAGCTCAGTAAATTCCACTTGGCTCCGCCGCGCGGGAACCCCCTTCCGGCGCGGAGCCATCTCATAGGTGCCATCCGCCTGCAGCAATCGCGCCTTCGCCGAATCAGCCAGTTGCCGTTCCAGCACTTCGGTCATGATCCGTTCACGAAGGACACCGTCCTCCACCGGAAACACCACCTCGATCCGACGGAAGAAATTCCGTGGCATCCAGTCCGCACTGCCGACAAAGACCTCGGGACGTCCACCGTTGCCGAAGTGCCAGATCCGGCTGTGCTCGAGGAAACGGTCGACAATGCTTCGGACCCGGATGTTCTCGCTCATCTCCTCGACCCCTGGCCTCAGGCAGCAGATGCCGCGAATGATCAAGTCGATCTCCACCCCCGCGCGCGACGCACGATAGAGGGCCTCAATCACGTCCGTATCCACGAGCGAGTTCATCTTCGCGACGATCCGGGCCGGCAAGCCCTCACGGGCGTGGCGGGTCTCGCGATCGATCAACTCAATGAACCGGTCATGCATCTGGAACGGGGCAACCAGCAACCGTTGGGTGCCCTGGAACTGACAGATCCCCGTCAACAGGTTGAACAGGTTGGTGACGTCATCCCCCAGTTCCGACCGACAGGTCAACACGCCCAGATCCGTGTAGAGTCGGGCTGTCCCAGCGTTGTAGTTGCCCGTACCCAGATGCACGTAGCGCCGGATCCGGTCTTCGTCCGCCCGCACCACCAACGCCATCTTGCAGTGGATCTTGTACCCAACCAGTCCGTACACGACGTGCACGCCCGCTTCTTCCAACGCCCGCGCCCACCGGATGTTGTTGGCTTCATCAAACCGCGCCTTCAACTCGACCACCGCCGTCACCTGCTTGCCGTTCTTCACCGCGCTCATCAAGGCGCCCACGATCCGGGCATCACCCCCCGTCCGATACAACGTCTGCTTGATCGCGAGGACCTTCGGGTCCACGGCCGCCTGCTCCAGAAACCGCACCACCGTCTCGAAGCTCTCATACGGATGGTGCATCAGGTGATCCCGCTCACGGATCGCCGCAAAGAGGTCATCCCTGTCCCGAACGGAAGCAGCCTGGGGCGCGATGAACGGCGGGTCCCGCAACTCCGGCGAATGGTCCCCCTCGCAAATCGCCATCAACCGCGTCGGGTTCAGCGGACCATCGGCAAAATACACGTCGTCTGCGCCCAACCCCAGTGTTTGCAGCAACTCCTCGCGGAGGTCCGCAGGACAATCCCTGTCGACCTCCAATCGGACGACCTCGCCCTTGCGTCGATTGTGCAACTCCGCCTCGACGGCGTTCAGCAGGTTCGCGACGTCTTCCTCGTCGATGTACAACTCGCTGTTGCGCGTCACCCGGAATGCCGACCAGGCATCCAATTCCGTGCCCGGGAACAGATCCGCCAGACGACCGCCAATCAGGTCGGCCAGAAAGACGTAATCCTGACGACCATCATCCCGCGGCAACCGCACCAAACGCGGCAGCACACGCGGCACCTGCACGATTGCCAATCGCCGCTTCACCTCGCCGCCCTGCTTCACCGTCACCCGCGTGATCAGGTTGAGACTCTTGTTCAGCACCTGGGGAAACGGATGGGACGGATCCACCGCCAGCGGCGTCAGGACCGGATGCACCTTCTCCCGGTAGTACGCGTCGATCCACTCCCGGTCCGAAGTGCCCAAAAGCACCGGATCCAGGAACTGGATGCCGTGCTCCGCCAACGCCGGCACCAATTGGTCCCGCCAGCATCCATAGGCCGCATCCACCAGATGGCGCACCCGACGCGTCACCAAACGTAGCGTCTCCGATGCCGTCATCCCGTCGGGCGACCGCTCGACCACATCCGACTCGATCTGCTGCTTCAAGCCCGCCACACGAACCTCGAAGAACTCGTCGAGGTTCGAGTGCGTGATGCAGAAAAACTTCACGCGCTCCAGCAGCGGCACCGAAGGATTCAAAGCCTCGTCGAGCACCCTTTGGTTGAACTCCAACCACGAGAGTTCCCGATTCAGGAACGGGGACTGGGCGACCGGTTTGGCAGAAACTTTCGACATAGACGACGCGCCGAAGATAGCCGCACCCGCACAACCGGGCCAACCCGGAATCCAAAGCCAACCTTACCGGCAAATCAGGACAGGGTCCCCGCCCCAAGCGGGGCGGCCCTGTCCTCTTTGCCTCACCCAGACCCACCCCGGGCGAGGAAGACATCGCCACTCCGTTCAACCTCAAGGCAACAGCAACGCCCGGTACAGGCGCGGGCCGTTGCCCGGTTCCGGAGTGGCGAGCAACGTCAGGCCTGAAGGATCCGCGGTCCATTCCGTCATCGACACCCATTGACCCCACACGGTCGCCGTCTCCACCCGATATCGGCGCCCCGTCGTTCCCCGGAGCACGATCCGGACGCGACCGTCCGCCTCGAATACCGGGAGATCAAACGTGGGAGACACGTTCAACGTCCGCGCGACGACGATGTTGAAGCCAACTTCAGCGGAGAGGACCGGGCTTCCGTCGTCGCGGACACGGACGACCACCGCATTCGTGCCAGCATCGGAGTCGGTCGGTGTCCAGGTCACCCGACCGGCACCCGAAACCATCAGCCCGGACGGACCGCTGCCCCGTTCAAATGAGAGACCCTGAAGCGGGCGATCGGGATCCGAGGCCACCAGGTCCAGGCTCCACGACTGGCCAACCGTCAACCGCTGCTCGCCGACGGGTTGGATGGCCGGCGACAGGTTCACCTCGCGCACGGTGATCTCGAATCGGTTCGTCACGCTCAACACGGGCGAACCATTGTCGAAAACCCGCACAACCACAGACGTAACGGACGGACCGTCCAACTCGGCGGTCGACCAGGTGATCCGTCCACCGCCCGAAACCGCGAGCCCTGTCGGGCCGGACAACCGCTCGAACGTCAGCGTCTGTCCGGGTTGATCCGGATCGGATGCCTGCAGAAGGAAGTCAACGACGGCTCCTTCGTCGATCGACAGACCGGCGACCGGCGGGAACACCGGCGGACGATTCGCGGTCAGGGACAGGTTCGGGGCGCCCGGCGTCGGGGAAACATCGAAAACACCCGGCACCGATCCGTCCGGGAGACGTCCCGAGGCGACATCGGGCAAGGCCGGAATGCTGGCACGCAGATGATCGACGGCCTGGGTACTCCCGTTCTCCACGCGACTGAGCGTCAGGCGCAGCGGTGCTCCCGCCGTGGAAGCCAACCGGAACCCGGCATGAATCTCGCCGCTGGTAGACTGCGCGGGTTCGCCATCGACGAACACCGTGAGGAAGGCTCCACCCGGAATCGAGGCCCCTGCAGGAAACATCCACCGCGTTGGATTACCGTCGTCGTCCGAGAGGAAGAGACCGCCCAACGCGACGGTTTGTGGTCCCGTATTCACCAACTCGATCCACGGCTCCCGCGCCCCGCCCTGATCGGTGATTCCGGTCGTGTTGTGGGTCAGGACCTCGTTGATGCGTAGCGTCGGGAATTCCGACAGATCCCCAGACACGCTGTTGGCGAGTCCCGGCGTGGCGGCAGGCGCCGTCCCTCCCACGAGCGTCATTTCGAGTCCAAAGACGATGTCGGAGCTCCCAGGGGAGTTCTGGTGAACCTCGACGGCAAAGGTGTTTTCGCCCGGAACCAGGAAGGACGCCGGAATCGTGAAGGGCCCTTCCAGCACCGCATCCGCCACGCCTCGGTTGGCTACCGTGTCATGGGTGGGATCCGTGTCATCCATGCCGAGCGCATGCGCCCGACGCCCGTTGATCCAGAGGACATATCCGTCATCCAGGATCGTGTTGATCTGGACCTGCACATCCGCTGGCAACGACGGCAAGGTGACCTTCCGCCGGAAATAATACGTCAACTGCCCGAGGGTCAGTGCCGTAGTCTTGTTGGTCGGAACCGCCGCATTCTCGACGTACAGCAGACCTCCGCCCAAAGGCCAACCGGTGTCGTTGAACCCAGTCGTCCGCCAGTTGGTTCCCCCCACCGGCGGCCCATCCTGAAAGTAACGCCACGAATCGAGGAACCCGATCACGTTCCGGTTCCCGGTAAAGGCCGTAGCCACTCCCCAGTTGCCGGCCCGGTTCCGGTCACGCCGGGCATCCAGCAATTGCATCGAAAGCGCCGAGGCTCCCACGGGACCCGGCCACGGATAACCCGCGCCGTAGTCGAGGCGGTCACGAACCACTCCCGCGGGATCGCGCAGGACGATCGAGTCCGAAGATCCTCCCAGGGTCCCCACCCATGTGCCCACGACGGGCACTGCACTGCCAAAGCCGGCCTGGAATGCCGCCAGCGATTGCACGACGACCAACCGACCTCCGGGCAGCAGCGTCGTGTTCGCCGGGAAGGTGAAGCTCAGGTTGCTCCCGCCCAACTGGAACCCGGACAGGTTCCACGACGTGACCGTGGACGCATTGAAGAGTTCAACGAACTGGGTGCCGGGCGTCACCGGTTGCCGCAGGACCTCGCTCAACACCACCTGGAAGCGGGGTTGGGTCACCACCGTGAAACTCCGCGCCGCGCTGAGGTTCCCCGGACCGTTGTCCGTCACCCGAACCGTGATCACATTCGTCGACGCGCCCTGATCGCCGCCCGTGGGCCAGACAAAGTCACCCGTGCCGGGATCCATGGATGCGCCCACGGGCGCCCCCGGATCCAGGCTGAAGACGAGGCTCTGAGTCGGCCGATCCGCATCGGCGGCCACCGCACGGAAAGCCACGGCCCCACCGGCCACGACCGAACGGTCCGCAATGGCCTCCAGCACCGGTGACTGATTCTGCTCCCGTACGGTGATCGAAAGCTCGCGAACCAAAGAGAGCGCCTCCGGAGACCCATCCGTCGCACGGATCAAGACCACGTAGGCGCCCGGCCCCTGCTCTTCCGTCGGAGTCCATTGGATCCGCCCGACGGATTCGTCGAGCCTTAACCCCGCGGGCACCGTGCCTTCGAGCCGGAATCGAACCACTGTTCCCTCCGGATCGCTGGCTACCAACTGGACGTCCAATTGCCCAAGCTCATCCAGGCTCACCGGCGCCGGTTGGCTGAACACCGGCGGATTGTTCACCTCCAATACCGTGATCCGGACTTCAGCCAACGAAGACGCCGCCGGCGATCCGTTGTCCGTAACCCGATACCGAACGGTCTGGGCTGTTCCCCCCAGAGCCTCCCCGGGAAGCCAGGTCAACAGGCCTACCGTCGAGAGCGTGAGCCCGGCGGGCACATCGCCCTCCACCGCGAAGCCCAAAGAGTTCGCAGGGACGTCGGTATCCGACGCCGGCAACTGGAGGCTGAGCAAGGTTCCTTCCGCCGCCACCACGTTCGTCACCGCAACCACCACGGGCGGCAGGTTGATCTCGCTGATCGTGATGTTCACCCGGACCGAGCCAATGCGCGGGGGCGTCCCGTTGTCGCTCGCCCGGATGAGGAAGCTGTAGGCTGCGGGTCCGTCCGACTCCGACGTAGCCCAGCGGAACGCGCCGGTCGTCGGATCGATCGTCGTCCCGGCGGGCGCATCGGGTCCGAGCGAATACTGGACCACCTGCCCGGCGTCCGGATCGGTTGCCGAGGCCGTGAAGGCGATCTCGGTCTGCTCCGGCGCAACGCGGTCACCGATCGCGCTGAACACCGGGGGACGATTGGCCCCGGCAAGAACATTGGGCGCGCGCGGCGTGGGCGTCTCCATGAAGTAAAGGGGCGGCGCGGCCGCATCCGGGAAGCGCCCCAGCGAAATGTCGTTGGTCTGGGAGCCGAAGGTGAACCCATCCACGAGGTTGCCAGCCGGATCGAAGAGACCCACCTGTTCTCCGTTCCGCGACAGGGCAAATCCCGCGTGCAGATCCGCGTTCGCGGGCACGTTCTGCGCACCCTCATTGTCCGCCCAGACCAGCAGGAATCCACCCGCAGGAATCGGATAACCACCCGGGATCCGGAACATCGCCGAAACCGAGTTGGTCAAGTTGTCGGTGAGGTAGTAGCTCGCCAGGTCAACCGACTGTGAACCCGTGTTGTGGAGTTCGATCCAGTCGTCCCAGTCCCCGTCCGCAGGATCGGCGAGTGTCCGGGTGTTCTGAGCCATCACCTCGTTGATCACGACGTTGACCACCGGAGCCACCGGATCGTTCGTCGCGCCCGGTGTCGGATGGAAAAGGATCCGACGCGTGCGGGGCTCGCCGTCCGGAATCGAGCCGAAGCTCCGTCCCGCGGGCAGTTGTTCCCACGTCAGATAATCCAGCACCGCCGGCGTATTCCCGGCACCCTGCCGACGGACCAACGCAACCCCGCCGGAGGAGGGATTGAGACGGAACGACGTGTGCGGAATACCGGGAACGGATTCGCCCGGCTCGCCATCCGCCCAGACGGTCAGGAAACCACCCGCCGGGATCGCTGTTCCAACCGGGAACGTCCACGCCGGAAGATTCGTGAAGTTGTCCGTCAGCATCAGCCCCGAAAGGCTCACGGCGGTCGTGCCCGTGTTGATGATCTCAACGTAGGGATCCCGGTCCCCGGCGTTGTCTTGCGGTCCCGCAACGTTGCTGGGAAGGACTTCGTTGATCCACAGGTTCGGGAAGGCCGCCAGGGATTGAGCCACCGCGCTGGCTGCGCCCGGCGTCACACGGTTCGCCGCGTTCGTCGCCGTCGTGGCCCAGTTGGCCACCCGCCACGAACCCCGCGCCGGATCGACCAACTGCAGCGAAGGACCAAACCCTCCCGCGTTGGTCGGCCACGGCAGTCGATTGTCATACCGGACATCGGTGACGAGCAATTCCCCGCCCACGACCGGCTGTACCAACGCGATGCGTTCGCCTCCGTTATCGAGGGATCCCGGAAACTCGTCGAAGACCTGAACCCCCGCGCCATAAGCCAGCGAGAATGCCGCGCGATCGCGGGCCAGCACCCAGTAGGTCCCCGGGGGCAACACCGAACCCGGCGGGAACATATAGCCCACGCCATTGATCCGGTAACCGGTCAGGTCGAAGGCGGTCGTCGCAGATCGATTGAACAGCTCCAGGAACGACGCCCCGCTCGCCGCAGCGTTGTACTGCACTTCGCTGATCACGACGAAGTCCGAGGCCTTCTCGAAGGCACCCGAATACGAGACCGTGATCGAGTCGTTCAGGCCCGGGACCGCAATCCCCTTGCGATCGACACCGGTGATCGCGAGGGCATTGACCGCTTTCGTAAGCGGGACACGGAGGCGGAATCGCTGCACATCGAGCCACTCGGTGGGCACGGGTAGCCCATTGACGCGGATCTCGGCCGCTGCGAAAGGCGCGGTTCCTTCGATGACCGCCGTCGGGCTCGCTGAGGTGAAGTCCGCGCCGTTGTTGCTCGTGATGGCGAACACGGCGGTGTCCGCGGCAGTCAACTGCGCCCGGATGAATTCACGCCGCGCATCGAGGTAGTCGCCAATGCCCTGCGGCGGCGCGTTACCATCGATGCGGTTGAAGGCGAGCGCCGAGCTTCGGGCGTTGAACTGCGGCAAGTAGGCCGAACGCTGGAACGGCCCGTCCACCGCTTCGCGATAGGCGCGCCACGCCATCCGCCGGAACGCCGGCCACTCGAACATGAAGTTCACGTTGCCGTCCTGGCCGCCAAACAATTGCCGCGACGGCCCGTCGCCCGCACCCAACACCCAGTCCATATCCCAGGGCAGGATGTTCCAGCGCCCACCCGGCTGGTAATAGATGTACTTGTTCTGGTTGTTGCCGACACCCCACGTGTCCCAGTTGCCCAAGCTGGCATCGAGCACGAACATCCGCATCCACTGGTCGACATCCACCAGGTTCAGCAGGTTGGCCTCGTAGTTCGTCGCCCGACTGTTTGCGGCGGTGATCAACGCGAAGAAGTTGGTGAAGTCATTGGCCGTCGTCCCGTTCGGACGCGCCTGCCAGTTCCACCGGTAGCGCGAGAGGTTGTATCGGCCGTTCGGATTCCGGTAGTCGCCAAGGTCGGCACCCACGACATCGAACCCGCCGTCCTCACGAAACTCGAACCAGAACGCCACCTTGTGCAGGTCGCCGTCGCCTCCATCCGGGAACCAGCCCTCGGCGAAATTGTTGTTCGGCTGCTCCAGGTCTTCGCCAACCGACCCATGCGGACTGCCATTCCGGAAGAACCGGATGTAGTTCGCGTTGAGGTGCGGCAGACGCAACCCGCGCGTGAACCAATTGGCGATCTGGTTGCGCATCTTGGTGCCCTCTTCACCCCCATTTCCGGTCAACCCATAGACCCGGTCGCTCGCACCCAACAACAGGTCGTCCGCAGGCACCGTCATCGCGAAGTCCGCCTGGCCCGTGAAGGGACTCCCCTTCCGACGGATCCCCGCGTTGTAGATCACCCGCAGGTTGCCATGCACCAGCGTGCCATCCCGGAACGTGTTGTTCAGGCCATCCGATCCCAGCGCATTGTCGACGTTCTGGGTCGTCCACGAATGGATGTGCTCGAAGGTGCCGAACGGCACCGGATCGCCCCAGCGGATGTTGGCCTCGGTCACCGCCGGCGAACCCGCAAAGACCGGTCCCGAGGGGAACTGGGCAGACACCGCAGTGCCGGCGTTGTCGAAGGCCTGGATGAAGAACTGGACCAGCGTGCCGGCCGTGCGGCCCGCCAACGTCGCCGACCAGACTCCGTCGCCAGCCGCCGCATCTCCCCCCGTGCCGTCATCCCGCATCGCGAGCGACGTGAACGCCCCGGACTCGCCCACCCGGAAACGCAGGCTGACGGAACTGATGCCATCCGGATCCGAAGCCCGCGCCGAGACAACCACCGCCTGACTGGCATCGGGCACTGCAGGCGAATGGTTCACCGCGAAGATCGCCGGCCCCGCATTCGTCACCTGCCGACTGTTCGCCCGGCCGGGCGTCCCCAGGGTCCGCGGAACCGTCATCCGCGCGGTCATCTCCAATCCGCCGCCCCGCGTCCGGATCAACAGTTCAGGCCAACCGGCCACCCACCGCACGCGGGCCCGGATCGTCCCGTTGATGTCGTTGTTCAACCCCGCCGCCAACGGAGCCCGGACGCAGTTGCGCCCGGCATCGAGGTCGCCCGGTGCAATGACCCGCAGAACCCGCGCCCCCGCGAACGCCCCAGCCGATTCCACCCGCGACGCCGCGTGATGTCCCAGGAAGGACCAACCGGTGGCGGCCGTTCCGGCACCGGTCTCGAATCCCCCATTCGCCAACAGCGCTGCATTCCCTGGCCCCAGAACCTGCACGTCATCCACCAGGCACTCGCCCGCGCCCATCATGCCCAGGTGCAGCGCATCCGGAACCTGCGATCCGAATCGCAGCGTGTCCGTCACGGTCACCTGCTCCCACGATGCCTTCGTCGACTCGTCGGAATCTGCCCAACTCGCCGCCCGCATCGGGTCAGCCCGGGGATCGATCAACTCCAGGGAGGATCCGCCACCGTCCGCCCATTTTCCCCAGCGCCCGCCGTCCTGGTATCGAACCTCGGCCACCCGGATCCGGAGGGTCGTTGTCGTGACTTCACCCAACTCGTTGGTCGTAAGCAGCGTGTCTGGCTTGGAAAGCGCCAGGCGTTCGCCCCCATTCGCCAGCGATCCCGACCAGTCGCCGAATACCGTGGCCGGTGCCAACCCCGGGTGGTTGGACAGCAACCGTGCCCGGTCGCCCCCGACCACGACGAAGCCCCCGGCCGGAATCGACGCACCCGTCGGGAACGTGAAGCCAACGCCGGAATCGAGCCGCCACCCCGCCAGGTCCACGGCCACCAACGATCGGTTGTGCAGTTCCACGAACTCGTCTGCGTCATCCTCGGAGATCGGGTGGTAGTGGATCTCGTTGATCACGACGTCCTCGACCCGCCACGCGCCATTCGCAGCCCCCGGCGTGCGCGAAGCCAGCCGCCGCCACTCGCTGGCTCCATCTGGAACACGCCCCGACGACACGCCATTCTCCTGCCCGCCGGTCCGCACGGCGTCGAGGACCCGGAGTCCATTCGAACTGACCAGATAGACCGTCTCGCCCGCAGCGCTCAGGCGGAATCCAAGCTGGGTTTCGTCCAGCACCAGGAATCCCCGGGCCGGGATCGTCATCCCCGCCGGGAAGCGATAGCGGTTGGTGGTGAAGTCGTCGGTCAACACGCAGCCGGAAAGGTTGACCCCCACCCGCGTCCGGTTATGCAGCTCGACGTAGTCCACGAGCGGCAGGTCGGTATGGGTCAGGGCTTCATTGATCACGACACCATCGGCCGGATCGGCCGCGATCGGGTCCAGGTTCCCCGGGCTTCCCCCACGGAAGGCACTCGCCGCCCAAGCGCGCGGATCCGACTCGCCGTAACTCGGGTTCACCAACACCAGGGAATGCCCCGTCCCCGACGCCGCCACCGGCCACGGATCGTTGTCCCCGTATTCCACGAACAGCTTCCGGGCACCCAGTTCATCCCGGACTTCCACCTCGTCGCCCCCGTTGCTCAGCGTTCCCACGAATGGCCCCAGCACTGTGGTCAGGCCGCTGGCCGCCTGCAGCGCTGCCGGGTCCGCCGCCACCACCACGAACTGCCCCGCTCCCAACCGAAATCCATCCGGGAACCGGTACGTCGCCCCACCGCGGATCGTCCATCCAGACAGGTCTTCGAAGACATCCCCAGCATTGAAGAGTTCGATGAACTCAGAGGCCGATCCCGGTCCCGTCACCGCGGTGTCGTAATGGATCTCGCTGACGACAATCCGCGTCCGCCGACTCGAAACGCCCAGTCCCTCCCGCACCGGAACGAAAGGTGCGATCACCGCCCCCGTCGCATTGCCATAGTCCCGGAATCGCGCCACCGCCACCGACGCCGCATCCCGACCCGCCAGCGCCAGACCGACGGATAATTGCGTTGGCAACGGGACCGTCAGGCTTCCCACCTGCGTCCATCGCTGCCCATCCATCGAGCCAAAGCCCGCCAACTCGTTCCCCGCCCGACGCAACCGCAACCAGGTGTACGGATAGTTCACCGGATAACCACCCCGGAGGGTCCCCACCGCTGCATCAACTCCGGCCGCACCGCGGCTTTCGAAGAACACTCCCGGACGCGTCGACGAAGCAAATGTTCCCGCGAAGATCGCATTGCCCGTCTGACCAACCCGGGCCATCAGACCCGCCACCGCATACGGATCGGTGATGGTCAGGTCCGCCACCCGGACCCGCAGATCGAAGTTCCCGGTGATCGCCTGCCACGCGAATGCCGCACCGTCCGTAGTCCCACCAATGTCCCCTCCCTTGGCCGTCAGGTCGAACTCGCCGGTAGCACCCCGCGTCACCGTGCCGGCCACGGAGTCCTGACCCAGATTCGAGGGCGAAAGCTCGGACGCGACGAACGAAACGGTCGATCCAGCCGCGATCGGATTCGGATTGTCCGCACGATCCGTGACGCCCGTAAGCGTCACCGTGTAACGCGTCCCGACCGTCATCGGCGCAACCGCCAGAACGATCCGATGCGAGGCATCGCCCTCGGCAGCGCTGTTGATGGCCAGCGCGGGCGACAACTGGAACACCGTGGCCACAGGTCCGGCAGGAATCCGGACCGGTTCGTCCAATTCCAGGACTACGCTTCCCAACCCGTTGTTGAAGGCCCGCATCACCGTCGGTGCAACCAGATCCCGGGTCACGACCAACGACGCCTCGGCGCTCGTCGTTGCCCCGATCTCGTTCGAGACCACGACGGAGTACTTCACCCCGTTGGCCGACAACGGAGCCCCAGGCAGCGTGAAGGTGGGCCCGTTCGCTCCGCTGATGGGAACGCCGTTGCTGCGCCATTGCCACGCGGATGCATCGTTGTCGACCGTGGTCACCGCAAAGGTCACCGGGCGCCCTTCGACAACCGACGCGCCCTGCGGCTGCTGCGCAATGCGCGGCGCCGTCGCCGGGACCAACAGGAGGTAGTCGAGGTCACCGCTCGCCGGGTTCATCCGCAACGTCGTGGTGCCCCCGAACTGCAAAATGCGCGCCGCCCCGTTCGCATCCCGGAGGGGCACGAGCCGGTTGACGCCCCACCCGCCAGTCCCATCCCCATTGAATGTCCCAAGTTCTTCCAGGGTTTGCGCCGCCGTGGTCGCACCCGCCGTCACTCGCTGCAACGAACCCCGGATCGCACCCGAAGACGACTCGCCGTGGCTCATCGCGACCAGCACCCGGTACCGCCCCAACGGAATCGTCCGGGTGTAGTTGTACCACTGACCGTCCCCGATCCACCCCATCTTGTAATTCGCCGTCAAAGTCCAGGCCCCATCTGCCCGCGATACATCGCCCGTCTGGTCCATCGGGATCCGGTTGTCATTCCGATACGCCGGGCTGGAACCGTCGGCTCCCCGGTTGAAGTCGACATTGAAGGTCGCCTGCAGGCCCGCATAGGCCCCGCCGAGGTAGGGCATGACACTCGCCGACGCGATCGTCTGGCCGGAGTTGAAGTTGAAGTCTTCCGCCTCGATCAGGAACGGACCCTTGGCGCTCGTCGTCAGGTCGACCCCGGTGTTGGCCGCGACCAAATTCGCCGCCTGCGCCCGATCGGGAACATTGTTGATCGTGAGGCGATAGGTCGTTCCGATCGTCGCCGCAGCCGTCGTCAAACGGATCCGACGCAAGTCGGCGTCCTGCGTCGCCGCCGTCACCGCCAGAGACGGAGCCAGGCTGAAGCTCAAGGACGCCGCACCAACCGGTACCCGCACGGGTTCGCTGAACAGGAGTTCAATCTGGGTTGCCGACGCAAACGCTGCCGAGACCAGGACCGGTCGGACCGTGTCTGCCGTCACGGTCAACAGCGCCTCCGACGAAACCAGCGTTCCAAGCGCATTCGTCAGGAACGCCGTGAAGCGCGCTCCGTTGTCCGCCAGCGCGACCGGACCCACCACCAGCGTCTTGGAAATCTGACCCGGCAGGGTTGCGCCGTTTCGTCGCCAGAAGATCTGGGTCGGTCCCTGGTTGTCGTAATCCACACTGAAGGTCGCCGAACCACCCTCAACGACGGTTGCCGCCACCGGTTGCTGCGAAATCCTGGGAGGCTGCGGGATCTGCCCCCACGCCGTGAACTGATCCAGCGGGATCGGTCCCTGATCCACCCCATCCGGCCTCAACCACCGCACCGCAAGGTTGTCTCCGCCCCCACCCTCCTTGTGCTGGGCCTCGATGTAATAGCTCTGCCCGGCCGTAAGCGGAATCAAGGCACTCTGCTGTTCCGCCGACGCTCCCCAGTCCCGGGAACCGGTCCAACCGGAAACACTCGCGATAACCCTCCGGTTCGCAGGGCTGGCATCCGTGCTCAGGAAGAGCGTCGAAGCATCGTCGCTGGCGATCCAGAAGCGGTAGTTCCCAGTCACCGGCGCGAGGAACGTCGCCCGCAACCGCTGGCCGTAATTGTCCTCCGAATCCACCGGCGTCTCGAAAAAGTCCGTGATCGTTACTGTCCGGGACGGTGACGCCGGAAACGCCGGATTGTTGGTCAGGTCCGCCAGCGTGCTGCCGCCAATACCGGCATAAACCTCACGCAGGATGCTGCCCGCTCTCGCGGAGCCGCCGCCCAAAGCCAACCAGAGCGCCACGACGCCAACGACCCAACCCATGGACCGAGAATGCTTGAACATGCGGAATATCCTTCACCTAGCAGGAATCATGCATTTTGACCAACGCATGAATCGAATGGGGCGAAACGGTGACGGGCAGCAGAGGCCCAAGGTTCAGGTTTCAAGCCCCGTAGCAGTCGACGTGAGGAGGCTGGCGGGGAAGAAACGGAAGCTCTCAGATTCAAGTCTGAAGCTGGGACCGCCTCGTCACCTCGTCGGCTACGCGTAGCTGCCAACGTGAGGAGGCAGTCGCTGAAAAGTTCCCAGTTTCCAGATGCCAGTTTCCAGTTCTGGAAACTGGCAACTGGCAACTCCCCATCAGTGCCCCCACCCGGCGTGAATCCTGACCCGCCGCGTGGGGGCACGCAGCCCACAGTACGGCTCGAACACCGCCGTCAACCCCCTATCCCCAGTCTCCGGTAGCCAGATCCCAGTTCGGTCCACCGGTGGAACTCAGCGCATCAATGCGGCATCGAATCCTTGCGCCCCCCGCAGCATTCTTTCTGAGCTGGCCGTGGCGGATTCATCTTCTACCGGGAACTGCCAACCAACTCCGGCGTCGAAGTCCTCCGCGTCCTCCATGGCGCGCGAGATCTGGACACACTCTTTGAAATCAGTCCCGAAACAATCAGTGTGCGACGCGTTCTCACCCGAATGCCCGTCACATCGCCGGCCGGCTCGGCGGCGGATCAACCCGCGGCTGTCGGTGCATCAGAGTTTCCAGGACTTCATCCACCATCCCCAGGTGATCGTGCCCTTCGTACTGAGCCTTCACGTCCACCAGATACCGGTTCAAGGTGTCCAGACGCTGGGCCAGCATCCGCGCCACATGCAGGGTGGCCACGGGCGAAACCCTCAGGAACTCTTCCGGATTCTCAACCACGGCAAACGTCGACGTCTTCAGGGCCCGCACCGTGGCGGTGCAAGCGGTTCCCAGAAGGGCCGACATCTCCCCAAAGACCGCCCCCGCTTCGGACGTTGTCGCCACGCGCACATTATCCCGCAGGATCTCCACCTCACCCTCAATCAGGACCATCATGGGCGCGGCAACCTGCCCCTGTTCGAGCACCGGATCGCCGGGTGCAACCCCGCGTCGGGGACAGTCGGCCACCAATTGGAGGAATCTTACCATGGCAGGAATTGAATTACCGACGGTTGGCGGAGGGAGCCAGTGGAGATTCTCGATAACCAGGATCCATCCGGATCATGGGCTTCCGAGCACCTGCTTCACCGGCCCTTGAAAACTCGTCCACTCGGCAGCCCCGCTTTCAAGGTCGATCGAGATGCAGGTGGGCACCGGTCCAATCTGCCGCCCGGGGTTGAAGACCCACGTCGACTCGATCCGGTCCATCCATCCTCCCCGATCCAGGAACGGCGCATTGTGGATATGGCCGGATAGGACCATCTGAGGCCGATGCGCCCGGATCCATCCGCCCAGGAATTCATCACCCCAAAACCGTTTCCCAGCCCAACTGACCGGGCTCTGGTCGGGTGGAGCGTGGTGGATCCAGACCCAGCGTTCCCGGACCTTCAGCGCATCCCTGGCCAATTGGGCCTCCAACTCCGCTCGTGAAACGGGACCATCCCACCACGGACAGACCGTGAACAGCGTCCCGCCCATCTCCACGCTGTCGCCATCGACGTACAACTGCCCCTGCCGAGCCTCCTGGAGCCAACCCGCCACCGATTCGTCCGCCGCCGACCGCCGATCGCCATCGTGATTTCCCGAACTCACGATCAAGGGGCGCCGATCCGAAATCCGACGCAGATACTTCTCCACGACCAGAGCCTGAACCGGCGCTTCGAGGATCGACGCGCGGTCCAGCAGATCCCCGCCGATGACCACGACATCATGGGATTCGGCCTGCGAAAGCAGCCAATCGAACTGTCTCAGCGAGTAGTGCAGGTCCGCGACGAACAGGATGCGCATGAATCTCGATCCGGAGCCGGTGAAGGGAGGTTTCAGGGTGAGAGTGGCGCCTCCTCGTAACCTGAGGCGACGCCCAAAGCTGCCCAAAACCAGCAAACCTTTTCATGAACCCCATCACCCCTTTGCCGGATTCACCCGATGCCCCCCTTTTTACATCCGCATGTCGCATATGGGACATGCCATTGCAAATGGGCCGGACGCGGTCGCCCCGACCGTCACGCCTCCCCCTCATCGCGCAGACTGCCAACGGCAGGATTCCCGGGGCTCGACCACAGCACCGTCGCGCCGCCGGGGATGCCGGCATCGATCTGCCAGTTGATACGGGCACACCCGGACGCTAACCATCGGACGTGTCGTCTTTCCTCCAATCCATTGAAGCGAAGCGCGATGGGGACGCGCTCGCCGACGAAGACATCCTCGCCTTCGTTCAGGGTGTCATCGCTGACGACGCCTCGGCCCGCATCCCTGACTATCAGGCTGCGGCCTTTCTCATGGCCGTTTACTTCCGCGGGCTCAATGACCGGGAAAGACGCACCCTGACGCTGGCGATGCGGGATTCGGGTGAGACGCTGGTATTTCCTCCGGATCCGGAACGACCGGTCGTTGACAAGCACTCCACCGGAGGAATCGGAGACAAGGTCTCCCTGCCGCTCGCTCCACTCCTTGCGTGCCTGGGCTTCCGTGTCCCGATGATCTCGGGTCGCGGTCTCGGAATCACGGGAGGTACCCTCGACAAGCTGGAGTCGATCCCCGGCTTCACCACCCGACTCGACCGGGACAGGATCCTGCGACAAGTCGACCGACTGGGCGTGGCCATGGCCGGACAGACCGACCAGATGGTGCCGGCTGACCGTCGACTGTATGCGCTTCGGGACGTGACCGGAACCGTGCCCAGCCCAGACCTCATCACGGCTTCGATCCTCTCAAAGAAGCTGGCGGAAGGCCTCGATGCGCTGGTGCTGGACGTCAAGTTCGGGTCGGGAGCCTTCATGAAGGAACGGGATCAGGCCCGCGAACTGGCCATCCATCTCTGCAATCTCGCGAACGCCTGCGGTGTTCGGACCCGTGCGCTGCTGACCGACATGGATACACCCCTTGGCCGGGCTGCCGGCAACTGGCTGGAGATCCGGGAAACCGTCGAATGCCTTTCCGGCGCTGGTCCGGACGACCTCCGCGAACTGGTTCTTTCGGGCGCCGCACACCTGCTGGTGCTGACCCACCGGGAATCATCCATGGACTCCGCCGTCAGCACCGCCGCGCGTTGCCTCGATTCCGGTGCACCCCTCGCGAGATGGAACGACCTGCTTGCCGCGCAGGGAGCCGATCTGGCGCAGTACGCCACCCTGCTTTGCCGGGATCCGCTGGCTCCGGCCATTGGAGAAGTCCACGCGCCGACTGCCGGATACGTCGCACGATGCGATGCCCGAATCCTGGGCGAAGTCATCCGGGACCTCGGAGGCGGGCGGACCACGCAGGACTCGGTGATCCTTCCGTGGGTTGGCATCGATCGAATTCGGAAGCTCGGAGAAAGGGTGGAGGCCAACGAACCGCTCTGCCGGGTGCACGCAATGGATCGCGCTGGACTGGACGCAACCCTGAACCGGGTCGTCGAAGCCTTCCGGGTCGTGAAGGATCCGCCCTCACCTCCCCCACGGATCATCGAGGTCATCGGCAACTGACCGGGATGCAGCTGGGACCGCATCGCAACCGAGCCCACGTTCCTGAAGGATCCGGGATTGCTGCGATGTCTTCTCGCGGAAACAGGTCCTCGGAAGGCAACGTGGACGTCACCGCCCCGCCAGGCGAGGTGGCAACGCCTGGACGCACGCTTGAACCCGTCCCGTCTGATCAAGGCCTTGCGGGCAACCGCTTCGGTGGCCAAGTTGAGCCAGTAATTCGCATCATGAGAAAGTCGTTGTCCCGGGTCCTCGCCGTTTTGGCCCTGCTTGTCCTGAGCGCGCAAGCAGGACCGATCTCCGTGGCCGAAATCAACTACCGGCCAGCCACGGACGCCGACGAGGAGTACGTCGAACTGATCAACACCTCAGCCCAACCCTACAACCTCACGGGCTGCCGTTTCACGACCGGCATCACCTACACCTTCGGATCCGTGACGGTCCCGGCTGGCGGGCGTGTCGTGGTTTGCCGGGACCGCGCCAAGTTCACAGCCCGCTACGGCGCCGTCGCCAACCTGGTCTCCAGCTCGTACAGCGGCCGACTGGCGGATGAAGGTGAAACGGTCGTGCTGGTGGCCGCCGACAGTTCCGAGCTCGTCCGCTTCCAGTACAGTCCTTCTGGAGACTGGCCTTCCCGAGCGGACGGATTGGGTTCGAGCCTTGAGGTCATCGATCCCGATGGCAACCTCTCCAGCGCCTCGAACTGGCGTTCGTCGACGGAGTACCTGGGCTCCCCGGGTGTCGCGGGCGTCGGTCCCCTGCGCCGGATTGTCATCAACGAACTGCTCGCCCACACCGACCCGCCACTGGAAGACGCCATCGAACTCCACAACGTCACCGACCAAGCCATCGACATCGGTGGCTGGTACCTCTCGAGCCAGCGCGCCAAACCGACCCGCATCCGCATTCCCAAGCCCTGGGTCGTCCCGGCCCGGGGCTACACGGTCTTCTACCAGTACCAGTTCGGCAGCGCCAATCCGGCGCCCGGCGATCAACCGTTCGCGCTCAACTCCTCGCAGGGCGACGAAGCCGTCCTGATGTCCGCCGACGCCAACGGCAACCCCAAATACTGGATGGACGCCGTGAGCTTCGGACCAACCCAGAACGGCGTCAGCCTCGGACGCTTCCCCAACGGCTCGGGGCCCATCGTTCCGATGTCCCGACTGAGCCTCGGAACCTCAGTCGCCGCTCCGAATCCCCCGGAGCTGATCTCGGTGTTCCGCACCGGCAAGGGCGCCAGCAACGCCTACCCACTCGTCGGGCCCGTTGTCTTCAACCGGATTATGTATCGCCCGGCGGCGGGCGGAGACGAGTTCGTGGAACTGGTAAACAACGCCGAGTACGACGTCGCCTTGTACGACCCTCTCTACCCGGAGAACCGGTGGAAGATCACGGACGGGATCGAGTACACTTTTGACGAGCAGATCCTGCTCGCCCCCGGCGAGAAGCTCCTTGTGGTTCCCACCAATGCCCCGGCGTTCCGGGCCAAGTACAACCTCCCCGCTTCCCTCCGGATCGTTGGCCCCTATACCAATCAACTCAGCAACTCCGGCGAGAAGATCTCGCTCTACAAGCCCGACCCTCCGCAGTTGCCTCCGCACCCGGACGCCGGGCTCGTCCCCTACATCCTCGTGGAGTCCGTCGACTACCTGCCAACAGCACCCTGGCCCACCGCCGCCGACGGCACCGGAGCCGCGCTGCAACGTCTCGATATCCAGCAGTTCGCCAACGATCCCGCGGCGTGGAGCGTCGACACCCTCTCGCCCGTCCCCAACCTGCGGGCGGTGGTCAATGGCTCTTCCCTGGTCCTGAGCTGGACAGCGGTCACCGACCAACAACTGGTCCTGGAATCGGCTGCCACTCCTGCAACCGCCACCTGGACCCAGGTTGCGATCATCGAACCCGGCAACACCTCCCGCTCCCTCACCCCCTCGTCCGCCGCGCAGTTCTACCGCCTGCGCCGCCGCTGAAGAAAACCGGCACGGAAGGGCGAGGGTCGGACGCTTCACCCTGAAAACGGCGGTTGGTTACGCAAATGACGAGATGGCGTAGACGGGTGGCGATTTGGACCCCGATGACCGCGAATGATGGGAGTGAGTGATTGCCTGGGTTGAATCCCCGCCTTTCTGCCGCTCGATCTCCGCAATCTGCGGATAGATGGACTGCGGGTTTCAGGTTCATTCCTCGCCACGGGCCGCCTCGTCGGGCCGATACCCGTCACCGGTGTGGACCACGGCTGCGAAGCGGATCCGGAAGTCCTCCCCGCGCCGCACGGTCACCGCACTTTTCTCTCCCTGCTTCATGGAGGCACGTCCAAACGGATTCGCGACGAACACTCCGTAGTCGCGGTTATGCCACCAACTCCCCCTGAAATTCCCCGGATCCGCCACCAGCGTGAGTCCAACCGACCTCCCCTCCAAAACCCCGGAGTAGTCACACCACAGGGCAGGCTGTCCCCAGGTTCTGGCAGCCCCTCGCAGGGCGGAACTGCTGGTCACCAGACCGCCGTTCTTCTCGGTGATCGGCGTCGCCACACGCGCCCCAAAACCCATCTCTTCCTGATCGCCAAACACGAAATCGCCATCGTCCGACCGAAACGTCGCCTCCCAGTCGACCCTCCATGCATTCGTCAGCGCATGGAACCGAAGACGGGTCGTGAGATGGCAAAGCGTCCTTCCGTCCGGAGTGATCAGGCGGCTTCCCGTCGCAAAGCCCAGTTTGCCCTCGCGAAGAGCGGGCGGTTCCACGAATCCCACATGCTCCATCCTCCCCTTGTTCCGCCAGAAGTCCGCCCCGCTGACATCTCCAAAAGCCAGCCAGATGCCTGGATGCATTGTATCGTGGTCGACGGCGTCGATTCCCGGCACCGGTGGATGGGACCGGGTCGCCCGCGTTCCGTCGGGAGCGCGAACATTCGCAAGGTAAGGCCGGAGAATCCTCTCATCCCGGAAGACGAACTCTCCGATGGAATGCCCGGAGAGCGCGATGACCAAGCGATCCGACCGCTCCGACCAGTGGAATCCTCCATTCAGATCCGACGGTTCCGCGCCCCTGGAATCCCGATCGAAGGCAGAAGTGGATCCGTCCCGCGGTTTTGGCGTCGCGACAGCCTTTTGTCCCAGGAGGTAGGCCACGAGATCCGCGGCCTGCTGCGATGACAGCAGCGTGTCGTAGGCAGGCATGGCTGAGGTCGGCGCCGTGGAGCGTGCCATCACCTGCGCCTTCGGGATGGTTCGACGTTCGCCATTCGCCAACCCGAGAGTCAGACTCAACCCGCTTTCCTCGATCAGGATTCCCGACTGTTCACCATCGGCTGTCACTACGGTCTGCAACTGGAATCCCTCGGTGATGACCGCGTTCGGCTCGAGCATCGACTGCACCAGATGCCGGGCGCTGGCGCGGTCACCGACCGATGCAAGGTCTGGCCCGAAGGCATTCCCGGATCCGGCCAGAAGGTGACATTGGATACACCCGACTCCGCTGGAAGCGTGGAACAACCACTCCCCGCGTCCGGCGTCGCCCCGGTCCAGCATCGCGAGCGCCGCCTCAATCCCCGTCGGAGTCGCCGGCGCTGGCAACGGCAACGGTTCCAGCACGACCATGTAGTTCCCCTTTCCCCCCACCTTGCCGTCATCGGTGTTTCCACCGAGTTCAACGATCCCGACCGGGTAGTCCCGCACATACAGGTCGAAGGTCCAGTGATCCGCGCGCAGGACTGCCCCGGTCTTCCGGAAGTCCTTCTGAAGCCAACCGGGCGCGGCACCCCGGTTGTCGAAGGCCACGTGAACCCGGACCGGACCCAGGGCCTCGAACCGCAGCCACCCTGCACCTCGCGCGCCCTCGTCGTCATTGGCGGTCTGGATGAAGTCCAATCCCTGCAGTCGTACCGGAACCTCCTTCAGGATGTAGCCCCGGTCCGAATACGGCCTCGCCCCCGCCCTCAATCCACCCGGCACCACGGCATACCGATGCTGGCTCCGGGCCTGCACGCCCCGCGATACCGACACGCCCGGCTTCGTTGAAGCACCCGCAACAGCCCCAGGCCGAGCGTCCAGCGGACGCCCGCGCATCTCCACCTTCTGCCCGCCTGCCCCGGCCTTCTCCAACCATAGTGCCGCCACGGCTTTCACCCCGGGGTCTGCATCCGACGCCAGCAGTCGCACTTCACCCTCCTTGAGTGCGTGCGACTCCAGCAACGCCAGCAAGGCCGCCTTCCGCACGGCGGACCTCGGATCCGTCAACTGTCCCCGCACGGCCGCGGGTTCCTCCAACCGGCGGAGCGCCTGCCAACTGGCGTAGAAAACGGTCCCGTCCGACTCTACCGCAATCGACGCCAGCAACGCTGAAGCCTGGGCCGATTTGCCGGCCACAGCCAATGCGGTCACGGCTTCCATCCGCAAACGCGGCTCCGGGCTGCGAAGCAGATCTACGACAGCCTCGGGCAAGGGACCCCGCCCCCGGCATCGGTGGGCCAGGATCCGAACCGCCTGCAACCGCAGGTTCAGGCTCGTCGACGGATTCGCCAACCGGCCCACAAACCACGCGTCCACGGTGGAATCTGCCGGCAACATCCGGCCCAGGGCCCATGCCATCCACGTCTCCGTTCCCGTGCCCGGGCTGGGCTTCTCCAGACGCGACACCAACTCTACCCGCACCGACGCTCCCCGCCGGACGAGTTCGTCCTGCGCATTGATGCGCCAGACCGGAAGTGGCCCCTCCAAGTCATCGATCAGTTCCTCCGCGGTCCACTGCGGGAGCGGACGCGTCCGTTTCGGCACCCGCCAATCCCTCAGTTTCCCATTCTGCGCCACCACCCGGAACACCCGCCCTTCGCTGGTCATCTGGCCGTCACGATACTCCGCTCCGTATCCACTCCCCCAACCCAGGATCCACAACGCCCCATCCGGACCCACCTCCATATCCGTGGGACGGAACAGTGCCCGACCGCCCTGGACGAATGGCTCCCATTCCCTGGCGGCCCGCATCAACGCACCCTCCCATCGCGGCCGCCAAACAAAGGTCGTCTTTCTGAGCCAATCGTTGATGAAAAACACTCCCCGATGCGAAGCCGGGAACTCCGGTGAATCGCCAAAGACAACGCCGGTCCCGGAACCCTCGAACAACGGACCGCTGACCGGCGCGGAAGGATCATGGGCATCGGTCCCCCAATGCGCGCTCCACGGATGGTTCCAACCAAAGTGCGCCCCGATGAACGGCATCAAAACCCGATCCCCAGTCGTCTGGTCGTTGTCGGTGCCGATCCAGTGAAATCCAGTATCGAAGGCGATGTCCCAAGGATTGCGCATCCCGCGCGAAACGATCTCGAGGTTCGCACCACCGTCGTCGCACCGTAGGACGCCGCCCTCACGACCCCAGTCATCCTCCGGATCGTGGTAGGTTTTCCGGTACTGGTCCCGGGTGAACGTCCGGGGCGCGGGAAAATCAGGAGTGCCCACCGGTGCCGTGACTCCCCACAACTCCCGGAATGGCTTCGGCGCAACGCGACCCGGTTCCGTCAGGCCCTTCGAGTTGCCCTTGCTCATGTAGAGCTTCCCGTCCGGCGCCCAGTTCAACCCGTGCAATCCGTGCTCGAGGTTTCCCAAGTCGGTATAGATCCGGACGTACTCGTCGGCGACGTCGTCTCCATCGAGATCGCGGACTACCGTCAGGTCAGGGGAATTGGCGACCCAGAGGTCGCGTCCATGCCAAGCCAGCCCCTGGATGGCGTTAAACCCGCCCGCGAAGGTCTGGACCCGGTCTGCCTGACCATCCCCATCGTCGTCGAGGACCAGCACTACGGCGTCGCCGGGGGTCTCAGGCTTGGGGTTTCGATACTGCGGCCCCATTCCCACGCACAAACGGCCGCGCCCATCGAAGGCCATGGCGCACGGTTGCCGCACCAACGGCTCCTTCGCGAAAAAGGAAATGTCAAACCCCGGCGGCACGATCGGGAGCGCCTCGCGATCCACGTCACGGTCAAACTGCCAACCGGGCCCCTGCCGGGCCAAGGCACTCGTGCCAATGCCAATGCCGATGGCGAGGACCAAACCTGGATACAGTCCGTGAAGAACGGTGCGCATGGCTGATGGAGCCTACTTGAGAACCGGGAACAAGGGAGGGGTCAACCCTCGTGGGCTAACCCCTCCCAGCGTTAGGCCTTTTCTCGATCAGGATCAGTTGACGGATCGATAGAACTTCCGCGTTGCATCCGTCGGCATTTCATACGGGCTGACGGCTCCCGCCACGTTCTCGAACGGCCCCTGAATGCTATCCGATGCCTGCAGTCGACCGGTGAAGATCACCCGGCGGGACTGGATGCCGATGGTCGGTGCAACCTCTGGCAGGGACTGCACCGTGACAAAGCAGATCTTGTTGTTCGACGCCGCCGGACCACTCCGGATCGTCAGTAAACCGTCCCCCACGCGGACCTCGACATCGAAAGTCCCCCACACCGCATTGACCGAGGGCGTATAGGTGGGCGTCAGGACATCTTCGACGGAGAACTGGAAAACACTGTCCAGCGCGGTGCCATCCCCCGCAACAATCCGGACGGCGTATCGTCCCGTCGGAAGCGCCATCTCCCATACCATATCCCCGCCATTCTTTTGCAGATGGTTGAGCGTATCGTAGCGGGGATCAGGAGACACATCCGACTGGCGATGACGCGAGTTGGCCGTGTTGTCTTCCAACCAGCCAAAAGACATCCCACCGCCCCGGTCACCAAACGGATCTCCGTAGTCATCGGCATATCCCGGCAGCGGGTAGCCTGCCGCACCGGTCGTGAAGGAGGCGTTCGCGAAATTCACGAACCATCCCGAGACAGCCGCCGCTCCGGTTGCCGTTGCGGACGCAATCGATGTTCCCGAAGCGTTGCGGGCGCGGACTCGGAAGGTCCCGCTGCCGCCGGGTTGCAGGCCCCCTACAGGAGCGCGCGTTGACCGGCCTCCAACACTGGCGACCTGCGTAAACCCTCCACCGGGCGTCGTCTGCTCGACCACGAACTCATCCACCACCAGGTTGGACGAGGTCCAGACCACGAGCACGCCCTGAGCGGAGAAGGTCTCGACACCCGCGATCACCGGGGCCTCCGGTGGGGTCAGGGCAACCGCCTCGGCGGAGGCCCCGCTGAGCTCTCCGCCCGCCGACTTGGCAAGGATGACGTAGTAGACATTCCTGCCACCGGGAGCGACGGCATCCCGGTAACTGGTCCCCGTCACCTCGTCTGCCACCGTCGAGTAGGGCCCGCCCGCCGTGGTGGATCGACGCACCTGATAAGCCAAGGCACCCGGGAACACGTCCCATCGGACGTCGACACCAGCCTCGGAACCAGCGGCACTGACATTGGCAGGGGAAGCCGCCGGAACCGCGGGAACCACCGTCGATGCCGCCGACACACCGACCGCATTCTCGCCACGGACGATGTAGTAATAGGTTTTGCCGTTGGTGAGGCCCGTGTCTTCAAAGAGCCCGCCACCCACCCTGGCACCCACGACTTCGAACGGTCCCTCCGGCTTTTCGCCACGGGACACGACGGACGACCAAGCCGACCCAGACTCCCAAGTCAGGGTCACCTTGCCATCCCCAACCTTCGTCACCGCAACCGATCGGGGAACAACCGGCGCCACAGCGGGGGCAACGACCAACCCGTACATGTTGCGCCCTTCATTCTGGGGCCCCAGGGGCAACACCCCAGGCTCTACGATGCGGTAATAGACCGAACCCATCTGGTTGATGGTCCCGTCCCCGTTCTCATCGTATCCAACCTCATCGGGATTCTCGGCGATCCCAGCCCGATTCATCCCGGTTGCCACCGGAAGCCAGCCTGCCTCGGCAACCCAAAGCATGTTGGCGTTGAAATCCGGAGGTGTGGTTTCATTGCCATCACCAATACGGTTATCGACCAGCAGATAGGCCAGAGCCTTGCCTCCAAGGGTGACACCCACGCTCAACTCAGGGTTGTCGCGGTAGTTGTTGGCGATGGCGACATATTCATTTCCGAGCAGGTAGGATGGAACCGGAATCGTCGATGATACCGCATTCCACTCGTGCAACCGGTCCGTCATGGCCTTCGCCTTGGGACCGAAAAATGGCATCCAGTAGTCCGCTAGGACCGTCGATGCGCCATTCACGAGTGTGAACTTCTCCCCGGTGTGCTTCGGGGTCGGACGCTCGGATTCGGGATCTCCATTGGCCGAGGCAATGGCCTCCACCAGCGCGGGCACGACAACCACTCCGTACATGTTGCGGGATTCCCCCTGCTGCAACAGCTTCACGGGCCCAGCAGGAACCGTCTTTACGTATACGGAGGCCACCTGATTGATGCTGCCGTCCCCGTTCTCATCATAGCCTACCTCGTCGGGAACTGCCGCGCTGGCCGCCCGGTTGATGCCGTTGGTCGTTGCCACCCACCCGCCCGCGGTGACCCAACTCATCACCGATCCAAAGTTCGGTGGATTGACGGCGTCGTTGTCCCCGATTCGATTGTCGACCAGCAGGTAGACCTTCGACGGGGCGTTCAATTGGATCTCCACCTCGAGGGTGGCGTTGTCGCGGTTGTTGTTGGCGATCGCCACGTAGGGAGCGCCCGTCAAATAGGGCGGAATCACGACGTTGGTAGCGGCCGCGTTCCATTCGTGGATCCGGTCTGTCATGCACAGGGCGCGGGCGCCAAACACCGGAACCCGGTAACCCGCCCGGAGGAGCGTCCCACCGTTCCGGATGTCCACGACGTTCCCGGTGAACTGGGCCGCCGGACGATCGGTGTCCCCGTTCGCTTGCGCGACGGATTGGATCACCTGCGCCTGGAGTGCTGCCCCGGAGGACAGCGCCAGACCGAGCCATAGGCCCAACTGGACCCCTGTGCGTGCCTGTGTGCTCTTGGATGTCTTCATGAGTTTCGCATGGTTGCTGACTAGGAAACGGACCACTGCTTTGGAAACCCTGTCACCCGACGGTGCAGGATGGGAAAGGGATGCGGGAGCAGGGACCATCGGGAACACCCCCCATACGGCCCAGCTGCGAAAAGGATTCTGGAGGAGAATGGCATCGTGATTCGGTTCAGCCCCGGTTCATTGCCCGGCCCACGGCGAAACGGGTCGAACCCGACCACCGCCATCGTCCTCCAGTTCGCGAATGGAAAGCGTCGCTTCGGGAAGCTGCCCCTTCGACCTGGCTGTCAGAAGGACCACGTGCCGGCCCTTCCTCAGAAACATGGGGAGGCGCTTTGGCGACCAGGTCTCGCGCCCCAGTCGCAGGTCGAACAACTCGCGCCCATCCAGATGGAACTGCAACTCCTGTCCGGACCCAGGCCCACCAAGACCCGCCGTCCACTCCACCCACGCGTCGGCATCCGCCTGGACCACGGCCACGGCGTAGGCACCCCGCTTGCCGACTTCTCGATCGGTAGGCGCGGGAAAGACCTTCCCGAATTCCAGGGACGCCGTTTCCGGGATCCGTTGCCAGGATTTCTCCACATCCCCGAAACGCACCGCCTGGTCCCATCGCCATTGGTCGGGAGGTCTTGAGAAAATGGTTGGATCCACGGGCGAGGCTGCCGCCTCGGTACCGACGACCATCCAGTCCTTCACGGTTCCGGTCCCGGCGTGAAGGACCTCATCCCAGACGACGACCGCACCCCCCACCGAGATCTGGACCTGCACCGGGAGCGCAAAGGTCCCCCGCGCACCCTTCGGAATCCGCACGGGCAGACGCAAGGTCGACACCCCGGATGCGGAAACCGGGGCGCGCATCGGGTTCGACTCCCACCCGCATGTCCACCGCGGCGTCACCTCGACCAGAAGCGGCTCCGGACCGCCCCGCTCCAGCGTCACATCCCATTCCCCCTCGCCCCCGGCACCGGTCTGCAACGCCGCGTTGATCATCGCGGAAGCGGAGGTTCGCAACCGGACATCGAAGAGGACCTCGGCCAGATCGGGGTTGTGAGGCGCCGGAACGGCGCGGGTCACGGCGAGGGCAACCTCACGCCGGATCGCTTGCCAACGCGGATCCAACCCGGCCTCGACACCCAACTGGATTGCACGCTCACGGAATGGGCGGAGGTCCACACGCGGCCGGGACGAGATCCGCGCCAAGACCCCTTCCAACGCCTCGAACCAGTATTCGACGCGCTTTCCAGGCTCGATCCACGCCGTTTCAATTCCCGCACCTACCAAGGGACGCCGAACTCCCTCGAGACGGTTCCTGCGCAAGAGGACCCCGGCGGTCCGAGCCCCGATATCCAATCCCTCCGGTGCATCGGTGATGCGATTGTCCTCGATCAGGATGTCCTCCGCCCGCAAGGGCAACTGGCTCCCGACGGAGATCAGGATCTTCCCGCCCCGCACTTCATTGTCCCGGAGGACCGCCGCGTTCATCAGGCACGGAGTTTCCGCACGCCCCAGTGAGTCCACGTCCCCCCCGCTCAGTTCGATGGCCGCCGTCCCGGATTCGAACCGCCTCATGTCGAAACGCGGCGCGACCAGACGGTTCCCCAACATCTGCGAGAAAAACGAAGGTTCGGCCGCCTCGGGACCATCACTGGTATGCTGGAAGGCCAGGAATCGGAGGGCCGCCTCGGAACTGCCGCCCACCCGCTCAAGCTGGTTTTCTGCAAAGACCACCTCGTGGTTCAGCCCATACATCTGCATGGAGTCCCCGTCTGCGATCCGGTTGCCCACCATGAGCCACTGCCGGAGACTATGGTTGATCCCCAGCAACGACGTGGAATCCAGAGGCACCGTCCAAGGGCGGTCCACCTCGATCGAGTTGGTCCCACCCGCCCGTACCATCCGCGCCTGCCCCTTCCCGCGGCCGGCGAGCACAAACGCCAGATGTCCCTCCGGCTCAAACGGCCAGGCCCGCACGTTCTTGCCCAATTGGACGGAGGTCCCTTCCGCCGCCGCCACACCCCCATAATAGACCGGGGAAGCCCCATCCGAACCCACGATCTCATAGTCCGCGGACTGCGCAAAGGCCACGGTATTGCCCCGAAAGTAGACCTGATCGTAATACGGATGCGCCTTGGTGCTCCATCCGGCCCTCGACATGTTGTCCGCACCGAGCATCTGGTTGTTTTCCCAGATCACCTTTCGCCCCCGTTGCGCCCACACCAACCCACCCCGCCCCGTTCGCAGGATGTTGTTTCGAACAAGGCTGCCATCCGACATGAAGGCCATCAGCAGCGGAAATCCTCCGGAGTAGATGTCACAATCCTCAACCCGGATATCACGACCGCAAAGCCAGACGGCGACTCCCGTCCCAGCAGCATCCAACGACTCAAAATTCAGCTGGCGGGTGATTTCGATGGTATCACTCAACTGCCCCCATCCCGGTCGTGCCGCATACGGACTCCAGCGGATCACCAACCTCCGAAGCACGATGTCCCCCTCCTGCCACCACGTCGGCCGGTTCGCGGCCGAGTACAGGGACTTCCCCTCGACCTCCGCCATGTTTTCGATCCCGCGCTCCGCACCGACGTACCAGATCGTCAGGTCCTCAATCCCGAATTGCGCCTCACCATGCACGATACCCCGCAACCGGGCGAAGTGACGGTTGCTCCAATGCAACAGGGTCCGATCCCGCCCTGCTCCACGCACCAGAACGCGCCTCGGGATCCTCAGCGGCCGGTTGAATCGGTACTGACCCGAAGGGAACCAGACGACTCCTCCCCCTTCGCGTCCCGCCGCATCCAGGGCCCGCTGCGCCGGGCCGGTGTCATCCTCAACCCCATCGCCTCGGGCACCGTAGTGCAACACATTGAACTCACGCTCGGGCCATGGAACCGCTCCTGCCACACGCAACGCCTCCGGGCATCTCCCCCAGGCCCGCGGGCCACCGCATCCATTGTGCACCCACACCGCATAATCCCCCGGCTGGAGGTCCCGGGGAACGGATGCCCGAGCCGAATAGAGGTCTGCAGCCAATACCGGGATCTCAACGGAGTCCGTACCGACCAAAAACACCCGCGTCTTGGGACTACCCGGTGGCGAACCTGCCAAGGGTTCCCGAACCCCGTCCCACCCAAGTCCCAATCCGAATATGCGGATGTCGTCGCCGACTGTGGCTTCCAACCGTTCCGCACCGCGTGCCCACCAAGGCTGTGGCGCGTTCACCAGCACGGTCTGATGGCGATCCCCCGACGCCACGTGAAGCGAGAACACACCCGGGGCATCGCCAGCGGGAAGCACCACCTTCAATGCCCGGTCCCGCGGCTGCATCGGGATCAATCGCATCCCCTCCACCCGATCTCCGTCGGCCTCATTTCCGCCCATGCCGGGCTGACCGGGAGCACGGTCCTCCAGTCGTTGCCCATGGACTTCCGCAGTCGAAAGACCATCCCCATAGACCAGGACGGTCTGGCCTGGTTTTGCGGGCTGCGAATGCCAAATCACCAGCGGCACCCCGGTTCCAGCATTCGCGAAGGATGCGAGGGCACCCCACCCCACCAGGACCAGCACCCAGGCGAACCTGCCCCACACGCCCAAAACCGCCGCCGGTCCGTTGGGACGGATTGGCCGCGTCTGTTTGGCTCCCTGACACCCTGCATGCTTCATTTGAAAAGTCCTCCCAGGATTCCCTGTCGGAACGTCTGGTCGTTCTGGCGCGCCCGGCGGCGCAACTCCGACACAATCCGGCGCCAGTGGGGGGCCAGGAAACGCGGATGACGAAGGCTGTCCCGAGCGTACTTCCGCGTCGCCGCCGCCAGGTCCAGGTCGCCCACCAGCACCTTCTCCCGACGATTGTCCGCCAACTGCAGGAACGTTCCGTCGGGAGCGACAATCTTCGAGTCACCCGCCGACCACTTTCCGTCCCCCTGCGGGCCCACTGAGTTCGCGAACACGTAGTAGACGGCGTTCTCAAATGCCCGCACTGCGATCCCATCCCGTCCCTTGCGCTTGCGACGCGAGACCGCCAACGGGTCCATGCCGGCGTTCGGGTGGAAAACGATCTGGGCACCCGCCATCACGGGCAGCCGCACCAACTCGGGATACCGGCGCTCGTGGCAAAGGATCGCCGTTGCGACCACCCCATCGACACGGAACAGCGACAACCCGTCGCCGGGGGTGAACCACCGGCGATCGGAGTCGGTCAACTGACACTTCGCATAGGTATGGATCAGACGGCCCTGCCGATCAAAGACCAGCAGCGCATTGAACATCCGACGGCCGAGGAAGACCGGACTTCCTGCAAGGAGGTTGACCCTGTGCCGGGTCGCCACGTTCCCCAAGGCCTCGAGAGCCGTCCGGACCATCGCCGGCTTCAGACCGCCAAAGTCGCAGGCATACCCGGTCGTCGCACACTCCGGCAGCAATACAACGTCCGCGCCAGCCCGGGCAGCCTCGGCGACAGCCGCGTCGATCCTGGCCAGGTTTTCTTCCACCGTCGGGGCAAAGATCATCTGCACCGCAGCCGTTCGCAGGATGCCGGGCTGCGGCTTGCTGCGGGGGCCATGGATGGCTGGATCCGTCTTCATGCTTGCTCGAGGGAATCCCGGCCAGTTTCGGGCGCGATCCAGATAGCGAGAATTCCAAGAATATAGATCAAACCACACACAGCCCCGACCCGGGGATAGGATCCGCCCACGGCAGTGAACAGGGCCCCGGCACCCATCACGCCCACCGCCGTGGCAAAGCGCCCCACATTGTAGGCGATCCCGCTTCCAGCAGCGCGGACGTGGGTGGGAATCAATTCTGGAAGGTACAATGGCAACCATCCAAAGAAGAGCGTCGCCACAAAACCCTGCGCAAATACGACCGCAAGAAATCCGGGCCTCAACGGTGCCGTCCCCTGGAAGAGCACCAGCGTGATCACCGTTGCCCCAGCGCTGATCCAGGCATAGGCCCGACGCCGTCCAAGCCAGGTGGCAACCTGTGCACCCAGGAAGCTCCCCAGCACCGCTCCGCAAGCCCACCACCCCTGCGTCACCGCCTTATAACCAGCAGCACTGGCGCCCCCCACTTTGTCGGCCCACGGAATCATCCACTTGCTGGCTGCCCAAGCCCCCACCATCGGAATCGATCCAATCAGGATGCCCGCCAGCGTGATCCGAAGCAGGGGCGGCTGGAACAGGATCCGGAGCGGACGCAGCGATGCCTCCCTCGCAGGAACCTGGGTACTGCCCACCCCGCCCACCCCAGGTTTTGCCCAACTCCGGGACGCCAGCCACAACGGCGATTCCGGCAGTCCCAGGAGGATCCACACCCCCAGAACCGCGGGTGCCGTCGCCAACCAGAAAACCCACCTCCAGTGCTCCGGTGTGATGTGCCAGACACGTGCCACCTGCGACAGCAACAGGATGCCTCCATTCAACGCCGCTCCCATCAACCCCGCGATCACCGGACGCGATTTGTCCGGCCAGCATTCCGCAGCGAGGGCGACGGCATTCGGCCATACCCCACCGACGCCCAACCCCACCAGAAAGCGCAGGATCAGCATCTGCTCCTGAGTCCGGACCAGCGCACCGATCCCTGCAAAGACCGAGTAGAATAGAATGCTGATTCCCAGCGCACGCGTCCGACCCACCCGATCGCCAAGACTTCCCAGGAAGATCCCCCCGCAAGCGGCCCCCAGCATCAAGGCCGCGGTGAATCGCGCGAACCAATCTCCTCCCAACGTGGTCGTATACCCAGCACCCATCAGATCCATGGAAACCGACAACGAGGCCACCGGCATGAGCCCCAGCTCGACACCATCAAACACCAACCCGCCAACGGCTGCGAACAGCACGGCGTACCGGGCGCGGGAGGAAAGTGCCGGCGTGATCATGACCGCGGTTGTCGTCCCGGAAGCCGAAGGACTTCGATGATGGCGCTGTTGTCGAGTTCGCCCAGCCCGGCAGCCTCCGCTTCCTCAAGCAACCGCCGGTGAACCTGGGTCAGCGGGAGTTGCATGCCAACGCCCGCAGCCTCCGCCAGGATGAGCTGGAGATCCTTCAGGTGCTGGGAAAGCCGGGCGTGCGACGAGAAGTCCCGCTCGACCATCTTCCGCCCTTTCACATCCATCGCGCGGGAGTAGGCGTTGCTCCCCGTCATGACCTCCAGGGCTGCCCCAGGCGGAACACCCAGTGCCTCGGCAAACGCCAATCCTTCCGCCAGCACGGCACGGTTCAACCCAAGGACCAGGTTGCTGATCAACTTCATGCGCGCCGCACTCCCACACGGACCCACATGAAAGACCTTTCGTCCCAACGAAACCCACAGATCAACGCACGCCTCGAAAACGTCCCGGTCTCCTCCCACCATCACCGTGGCCTCCCCATCGCGGACCTGCTGGCTCGAACCGGAAATCGGGGCGTCCAGATAACGGATCCCCATCCGGCCCAACTCGACACCCAACAATGCCATCCGCTCGGGTTCCCCCGTGGTCATGTCGACAACCACCTGTCCCGGCAACAGAGCACCCCGGAACCCGCCAAGCACCGTCTCGACCACATCCGTCGAGTAGAGGCAGACGAGGACCCGACGGCACTCGGCCAACGGATTCTCACTCCACACGGCTCCCATCCCCAGGAGCGCATCCGCCTTGGAGCGGGTCCGATTCCACACCGCGACACCAAATCCCTGCATCATCAACCGCTCGGCCAACGCCGTTCCCATCAGGCCTAGCCCAACGACGCCGATGCGTTCGGCTGGTTCACACGGGGACATGGTTCACGCTATGGGCAGGATCTTTCACGGATCCATCCCAAAACTGACCATAGACTTGCCAAAACTGACTGCCCCGCTCAGGTGCGGCATCGTTCGCGAAACTGGGTCGGACTCATGCCTGTGCCTTGGTGGAAGAACCGGCTGAAATGGGATTCGCTCGAAAAATGGAGACGGCTGGCAACCTCCTTGATGGCCGGACGTCGGTCGCTGAGAAGCTGCCGGGCCAAATCAAGACGCGTGCGCTGGATGAATTCGTGGAGGGATTCCCCCTGCGCACGACGGAAATGGTACCGCAAACGCGAGTAACTGATCGCAGCGATCGCAGCGAGCTCCCGTGCATGCCAATCCCGAGCCGGATCCGCAAAAACCGCATCGAGGACGCGTGCCACCGGGGTCGGCACCCGGATCCGCGGAGCCTGAAAGGCGCCGCGTTGCGCCAGCAAGGTTCCCCACACCGCAGTCAATTCGACGTGAATCTGCCAATCCATGTCCTCGCCTCGTCCTGCCAGCAGTCGATGCAAGCGCTGCAGATGGGGACCCAGAAAACCCTTGGAAAGGGGGAACACGGGATCCTGCCCCAGCAACTCCAACCAGGCCTCGACACCCGGACCATTGAAGCGAACCCCTTGCGTCCTCAATGGCTTGCCGGTGCTGGGCAGGTATCCACGCGGAAGCCTCAGGTCCACCAACCAGCACTCCTTCCCAGGCCTCAAACGGTGCCTCGAGTTTCCGACCTCCAGCTCCCCAGCTCCGGAAAGGACCTGGAAGAGAAACAATCCAGACTTGTCCAAGCCGCCATGCCGCTCCGGTTCATCACGCGAAACCTCTCCAATCGAAAGCACGTGCCACAGCAACCGACGCGCCTCAGGCGACGGATCCGCAAAGCGGAGTTGGGAAAGGGAAATGGCCATGTCCGGATCCGAACCAGTCCGTTTTCACCCGCTTCACGGCGGCGATACCGCCGCGGCCGCCCGTGCTGCCCGCACCTTCTCGGTCGGCACGTAGGTCGCCGCAAACTCCTTGCGGTACTCCGCGAACGTCCCGTTCGCGAGATGCGCCCGGATCTCCGACATCACCGTCAGGAAGAAATGGGAGTTGTGGATGCTTACCAACCGCAACCCCAGGATCTCGTTCACGTTCAGCAGATGCCGGATGTAGGCCCGGGTATGGTTCTGGCAGGCAAAGCACGGGCATCCTTCCTCGATCGGACCAAACTCCGCCTTCACCGCACCACCCTTGATCGCAAACGTCCCCTTCCGGGTGAAGGCCGTGCCGTTGCGCGCTACCCGCGTCGGCAACACGCAATCGAACATGTCCACCCCGCGCGCCACCAACTCCACCAACTGCGCCGGCGTCCCCAGTCCCATCGCGTACCGCGCCTTGTTCTCCGGCAGATGCGGCTCGGTGATCTCCACCGCCTTCATCATCTCCGGCTCCGGCTCCCCGACGCTCACCCCGCCGATCGCATACCCGTCAAAGTTCATCGCGACCAATTCCTCTGCGCATCGCTTTCGCAGGTCCGCAAACGCCACGCCTTGCACGATCCCGAAGTAGAACTGACCCGCCGCCCGGGGCTGTTCAAGGCACTCGGCCGCCCACCGGATCGTTCGATTCACGGCACGGATGACTTCCTCCCGCGAGGCGCTGTGCGGGGGGCACTCGTCGAAAACCATGGCGATGTCCGAGCCCAGATGCCGCTGGATCTCCATGCTCTCTTTCGGTCCGAGAAACAGCGACTTGCCGTCAAGATGGCTCCGGAACTCGACGCCGTGCTCCTTGATCTTCCGGATCTTTCCGAGGCTGAAGACCTGAAACCCACCCGAGTCCGTCAGGATGGGCTTGTTCCAGTTCATGAACCGGTGCAGGCCGCCCGCCGCCTGGATGATCTCCATCCCGGGCCGGATCGCGAGGTGGTAGGTGTTTCCCAGGATGATCTGCGAACCCATCTCCAGCAGTTCGCGGTTGTCCAACGCCTTGACCGACGCCTGGGTGCCCACCGGCATGAACACCGGCGTCTCGATCACCCCACGCGTCGTCGTCAGTCGACCCAGGCGTGCCCGGGAACTCGGATCCTGCTTCAGCAACTCGAACATCTCGGGCCCGAGTCTGGACGGTTCCGCGCCCGTGCCAAGCTTTCGGGGGCCTCCACCGCGGCTGGGCAACGGCCATCGACGCATTGCCTTCCCAACTTGAAACTGAAAACTGAAAACTTCGAACTCTGCCGAGCCCGCCCCCCGCATCTCGCCCCGACGCTCGGAGTCAGTGTTTGACTCTCCCCCAACACTTGGCAGGCTGACGCCTGTAACCACACGTTCGGAGAAATCAACTATGTATCTGTCGCAACCCCGATCCCGGAACCGGCAAGCGTTCACCCTGATTGAGCTGCTGGTGGTCATCGCCATCATCGCCATCCTGGCCGGCATGCTTCTCCCGGCGTTGGGCAAGGCGAAGACCAAGGCTCAAGGCATCAAGTGCATGAGCAACGGTCGCCAGCTGATGCTCGCCTGGAAGCTGTACGCCGGTGACAACAACGACGTCCTCGTCGCCGCGCAGGATCTGGCGTCGAATCCTTTCCGCCGCGTCAACTGGTGCGCGGCCAGCGTCGATCCGTACACCGACCCGAACTCCTCCAACGTCACCTATCTGGTGAAGGGTCCCCTCTTCAAGTACGCCGGCAACAGCCTTGAGGTGTACAAGTGCCCGGCTGACAAGTCGGCCATGGGCAGGATGAAGAACTACCGTGGCACGCCGCGTTCCCGGTCGATCTCCATGAGCCAGGTGTTCGGCAACGGCGAGTGGCTGGACAAGTCGTTCAATGCGACCCAGACCAAGTGGCGCACTTACTCCAAGGACTCCGATGTCGCCATGCCCGCCAACACCTGGGTGTTCGTCGACGAGCATCCGGATTCGATCAATGACGCTGGCTTCGCCAACGCCATGACCGGCGCGGACAAGCCGACGGGCGCGACGGGCCAGATCATCGACATGCCCTCGTCCACCCACAACGGCGCCTGCGGCTTCGCCTTCTCCGACGGTCACTCCGAGATCCGGAAGTGGATCGGCAGCAAGATCAAGCCTCCCACCAAGTACACCCCCGGTGGCGTGAGCCTGAACATCCCGGCGGGCGACTCCCAGGTCGACGTCCACTGGATGTACAACAACACGACCGTCGCGCGCTGATCGGCATGGAGCCCCTCGGCTCCTCACGAACCCAGACCTGCGATCGAGTTCATCCCCTGCCACCGGCCAACCCCGGCGGCAGTTTTCTTTTTCCATGTCCACTGCGGCCAAAGCCAGCCTCATCCTCGTCTTCACCTGCGCGTGTTGGGCCTTCAGCTTTCCCATCATGAAGTCCCTGGAGCAGGTCGGCCGACTGGACCTGCCCAACGCTCCGTCGGTGTTCTTCGCCTCGCTTTGCGTCGCCCTGCGATTCTCGGCGGCGGGGTTGGTCATGGCCCTGCTGTGTGGACGTTCCCTTGCCGGCCTGACGCGCCTCGAAGTCTATCAGGGAGCCGGGCTCGGGATCTTCGGCGGGATGGGACTCGTCCTGCAGATGGATGGCATGGCCTATACGCTGGCTTCGACGTGCGCGTTCCTGACGCAGGCCTATTGCGTCCTGATCCCGGTTTGGGTCTGCCTGCGTTTTCTCCGCTGGCCAGCTCCGCAGGTTGCGGGTGCCTGCCTGTTGGCATTGATCGGCGCAGGGCTTCTGGCCGGCCTGGGCACGGAGAAGTTCCAGTTTGGTCGCGGCGAATGGGAAACCCTCCTCGGCAGCGTGATGTTCACCGGCCAGATCCTCTGGCTCGACCGCCCCCTGTTCCACCCGAACAACTCCCGCCGCGCCTCGACCGTCATGTTCTTCGTCATGGCCTTGACTGCCTGGCCCATGGCCCTCGCCACGGCACCCTCCCCGTCCGCGATCCTGCACGCCTACCAGTCACCGTCCGCACTGGGACTCCTCGGGGCCCTGGTCATCCTCTGCACGCTGATCACCTTCCCGCTCGCCAACCACTGGCAACCCCGCGTCACCGCCACGCAGGCAGGATTGCTCTACTGCACCGAGCCCGTCTTCACCTCGTTCGTCACGCTGTTCACACCGGGATTCATCTCACGCGCCACCGGAATCCAGTACCCGGACGAATCGCTCACCCTGCATCTCATCCTCGGCGGACTCGCCATCCTGGCCGCCAATGGCTGGCTGCTGTTTGCCCCACCTCCGAATCCAGCCGAGGCGCCAACCCCGACGCCATCCGGCCCCGGATAGCGGATTCCGGAACCCGCCCAACCTTTTCGAACGGATCAGCCGCGCGCGACCCATGGATGTCCCGATCGAACAGCGGAAGCAACGCGTCCGGGATACCACGGGACGGGATGTAAATCCGCCGGTGTAGGAGACGACGTCCGGAGGCTCAGTCCGCCCTGCTTCCAGCGTCCTGACGTCCGCTGCTACACGGGTAGGAGACGACGTGAGGAGGCTCAGTCCGCTCCTCCCCCAGCGTCCTCACGTCTGCTGCTACACGGGTAGGAGACGACGTGAGGAGGCTTCCCCCGGGCCTTCCCCAGGAAAATTTCCCTTTCCCCCGGGCGTCCGACTCCCAAACTGCGCGCCCGATGAGTTCCAAAACGCTCCGCATTGCCGCGCTTGCCGGCGACGGTATTGGCCCTGAAGTCATGCGCGAGGCCCTGAAGGTCCTCGCCGCCGTGGGCCGCAAGTTCTCCATTTCGTTCGAGGTCACCGAGGCCCCCGTAGGCTGGGCTGGCATTGATGCCGCCGGAAAGGCCCTGCCCGACGCCACCCTCGCCCTCTGCCGCAACTCCGACGCCATCCTGTTCGGCTCGGTCGGCCTGCCCGATCGCGACCCCACCATCCCCAAGGAGGAACGTCCCGAACGCGCTGCGCTCCTCCGCATCCGCAAGGAATTCGGCCTGTTCGCCAACCTCCGCCCGGTCCAACTGCCGAAGGCTCTCTCCCACTCCTGCCCGCTCAAGCCGGAGCGCCAGGGCGACGGCATCGACCTCCTGGTCGTCCGCGAACTCACCGGAGGCATGTACTTCGGCCAGCCGAAGAAGACCGAGGAAATCACCCTGCCCGATGGCTCCCGCACCCAGCGCGCCATCGACACGATGGTCTACACGACCCCCGAGATCGAGCGGATCGCCCACGTCGCCTTCCGGGCTGCGCGTCTCCGCCGCAAGAAGGTCACGTCGATCGACAAGGCCAACGTCCTGGAGAACGGGGTCCTGTGGCGCGAGGTCGTAACGCGCATCTCCAAGGAATACCCGGACGTCGCGCTCGACCATCAGTTCGTCGACAACGCCGCCATGCAGTTCCTCCTCCGCCCCACCCAATTCGACGTGGTGCTTTGCGAGAACCTGTTCGGTGACATCCTCTCAGACGAAGCCGCCGCCCTCGCCGGTTCCCTCGGAATGCTGCCCTCGGCCAGCCTCGGCGCCACCTCCGCCGAACAGACCTTTGGCTTCTACGAACCCGCCGGTGGCACGGCCCCCGACATCGCCGGGAAGAACCTCGCCAACCCGATCGCCCAGATCCTGTCCACCGCGCTGATGCTCCGGTACAGCTTCGGCCTTTCCGAGGCCGCCGCCGCCATCGAAGCCGCCGTCGGCACCGCCATTGCCCAGGGCTGCCGCACGGGCGACATCTACAACCCGGCGGACCCCACCGCCCGCCGCATTGGCACCCGCGAGATGGGCGACGCGATCGTTGCCGCCATCGGCTGAACCAACCGGACCCGCAAGGCCGCCGGGCACGCGCCCGGCGGCTTTTCACTGGATGCACTTCCACCGGACCCTTCTTCGCCTTCCAACCGGCTGGATCCGGATCTGGCTGGCCGGCCTGATTGCGCTGCTCGTTGCCGGCGGCTGTGCCACGCGCCCGCAAGCACCTTTGGGCCGATACGAGTTCACCGCCGTCCACATGGCGATTCCGTTCCGGATCGTCCTGTACGCCCCGGATGGCGCCACGGCCACCAACGCCGCGGATGCGGCCTGGAAGCGGATCGCGGCCCTCAACTCCATCCTCAGCGACTACGACCCCGATTCCGAACTCAGTCGGCTGGGAACTTCTTCGCCTCACCCGACTCCCGTTCCTGTCTCGCCCGAACTCGCCCGCGTGATCGACGTTGCCCACCGGGTCAGCGCCGCGTCGGACGGTGCCTTCGACCTCAGCGTCGGCCCCCTGACCCAACTCTGGCGCCGATCCCGCCGCCAACGCCAACTCCCGGAAGCGGACAAACTCTCTGCCGCCCGTGACGCCGTCCGTTGGAATGCCATCGAGAAGAACTCCCGCGGCGTCCGACTCACGCGGCCCGGCATGCGACTCGACGCTGGCGGCATTGCCAAGGGCTACGCCCTCGATGAAGCCACCCGTGTCCTTCGCGCCCACGGCATCTGCTCGAGCATGGTCGCAGGCGCTGGGGATATCGTCGTCACCGACCCACCTCCCGGTGAACCCGGATGGAAGATCGCGGCCGGACTCCTCGACACGCCGGACGCCCCCGCTCCCCGCCAGTTGCTCCTGCGCAACGCCAGCCTCTGCACCTCCGGCGACCTCTTCCAATTCGTTGAGATCGACGGCATCCGCTACTCCCACATCGTCAACCCAAAGACCGGCCTTGGCCTCACCAACCACTCGCTCGTGACCGTCATCGGACCCGATGGCATCACGACCGATGCCCTCTCCACGGCCCTGTCCGTCGCAGGTCCAGAACGCACGCCGGCCATCGCCCGCGCCTTCCGCGCCGAGTTCCTCATGCTGCACCGCCCAAGCGGCCAGGTCCTCCAACTGGAATCGCCCGGCTTTCGACGCCATGAGGGGGGAGTACCCCACTCCCTGCAGAGTAGCAGCCAAGGTAACGAGGCAGATCGCATGCCATAGCAGTCGACGTCGGGAGGCGAACCGCCCCAGCCCCAACGGGCTGTCTTCGCCCGCCCCTTTGGGGCTCACGTCGTTTCAAGGCGGCTCCCAGTTGTCAGCCGCCAGTCCCCAGGGACGGTAACGAGGCTGGTCGGGCAGAGGTTCCCAGTTGCCAGTCGCGAGTCCGCCTGCCCAATCCAATTGCCCAAAAAAGGCTCTACTTCTCCGCGCCTCCGATGTGTCCCTTCGTCCGCTGTACTCCCCCTTCCGCGGTGAATCTGTATCCTTGGCATCCGCCAATCCTGCGGCATGCTTGCCCCAACGTTCGGGGAGCCGTGGCAAACGGCTGAGAGTTCCGCTACTGCGGAAGACCCGTCGAACCTGATCCGGGTCATGCCGGCGAAGGGAAATGCAACAGAACCGAGTTCCACTTTCCGGGCCGCTGCGCCCGTCCGTCGCCAAGGCGTCGATCGTTCCGATCGTCGTCCCCGCTTCCCGTCCCAGCCACTCCTCCCTCTCCCATGATCGCCAAGCCTGAGTTCATCGAACCGCACAGCCGCACGCCGCTCCCGAATTCAACGAAGGTCTACCTGCCCGGCAAACTGCATCCCGATGTCCGCGTCCCCATGCGCGAGATCGAGTTGCACCCGACGACCGCACGGGACGGGCGAATCGAGGTGAACGAGCCCGTCCGCGTCTATGATTGCTCCGGCCCGTGGGGCGACCCCGCATTCGAGGGCGACGTCACCCAGGGACTTCCCGCGCTTCGCCGCGACTGGATCCTCCGGCGCGGGGACGTCGCCGAGTACGACGGGCGACCCGTGACGCCCATGGACAATGGGTACCTCTCTGCCCAGCACGCCCAGTATGCCAGTCAGGCCGAGCGCAACCGCCTGATCGAGTTCCCCGGACTTCGCCGCCGCCCCCTGCGCGCCTCCGCAGGTCACCCGGTGACCCAACTCTGGTATGCCCGTCAGGGGATCATCACGCCCGAGATGGAGTTCATCGCCATCCGCGAGAACCAGGGTCTGGATGCCATCCGCGAGCAGGCCAGCGCCGGCCGCTCACGCGACTCCCTGCTTCAGCAGCACGCCGCCCCCAATCCCGACTCGCCGTACACCCCTTCGGTCTTCCGCCGTTTCCCGCAGCGCATTCCGCAGGTGATCACGCCGGAATTCGTGCGCGACGAGATTGCCGCCGGCCGGGCGATCATCCCGTCCAACATCAATCACCCGGAGTCCGAGCCGATGATCATCGGCCGGAACTTCCTGGTGAAGATCAACGCCAACATCGGCAACTCCGCCGTCGCCTCCTCCATCGAGCAGGAGGTCGAAAAGATGCGCTGGTCCACCAAGTGGGGTGCGGACACCGTCATGGACCTTTCGACCGGAAAGAACATCCATGCCACCCGCGAATGGATCCTCCGCAATTCGCCGGTGCCCATTGGTACGGTCCCCATCTATCAGGCGCTGGAGAAGGTCGGTGGCCGGGCCGAGGAACTGACGTGGGAACTGTTCCGCGACACGCTCCTCGAACAGTGCGAACAGGGCGTTGACTACTTCACGATCCACGCCGGCGTCCTCCTGCGCTTCATTCCGATGACCGCCCGCCGCCGCACGGGGATCGTGTCGCGCGGCGGATCGATCATGGCCAAGTGGTGCCTCGCCCATCACCGGGAGAATTTCCTGTACACGCATTGGGACGAGATCTGCGAGATCATGGCCGCCTACGACGTCAGCTTCTCGATCGGCGACGGTCTCCGCCCGGGTTCGCTCGCCGACGCCAACGACGAGGCCCAGTTCGGTGAACTCAAGGCCCAGGGTGAACTCACCCGACGCGCCTGGGATCGCGGTGTCCAGGTCATGAACGAAGGCCCCGGTCACGTCCCCATGCACCTCATCGAGGAGAACATGGTCAAGCAGCTCGAATGGTGCGGCGAAGCTCCCTTCTACACCCTCGGGCCCCTCACCACCGACATCGCCCCCGGATACGACCACATCACCAGCGGCATCGGAGCGGCCATGATCGGCTGGTACGGCTGCGCGATGCTCTGCTACGTCACGCCCAAGGAACACCTGGGACTCCCGAACAAGAAGGATGTGAAGGACGGCGTCATCACCTACAAGATCGCCGCCCACGCGGCCGACCTGGCCAAGGGTCACCCGGGCGCCCAGTACCGAGACAACGCCCTTTCCAAGGCCCGATTCGAGTTCCGCTGGGAAGACCAGTTCAACCTGGGGCTCGATCCGGAGACCGCCCGCGAGTTCCACGACGAAACCCTTCCGCAGGATGGCGCCAAGACCGCCCACTTCTGCTCCATGTGCGGACCTCATTTCTGCTCCATGAAGATCACCGAAGACGTCCGCAAGTACGCGGCCGAACAAGGCGTCTCCGAGGAAGAAGCCCTCAAGAAGGGACTCGAATCCAAGTCGCACGAGTTCGTTGAAAAGGGTGCCGAACTCTATTCGCGCGAGTAGTCGCGTCTCCCTTGCCGCCAGAAACCACTGGCACCGCCGCGCAGCGATGGCCCATGTTCGTCAACGTTCATGAGGCCTCCATTGTTCTCCCTGATCCGTACCACTGTCGTGGCGGCACTGCTGACCACGCACGTCGTCGCGCAGGACAGTTCGCGCCTGCGGATTCCTGCGACAGACGACGGTCTTCCCGGAGCCGGACCGATCCGCCGCTTCGACTGGTTCCAGAAGCTCTGGATGGAGAAGCGCACGCAATGGGCGAATCAGGTGGAACAGGATCGCCACGCGCTCGTGTTCCTCGGGGACTCCATCACGCAAGGCTGGGGCGACCGCATGAACGATGAGTTCACCGGGGTCAAGGTTGCCAACCGCGGCATCAGCGGCGACACCACCCGCGGCGTCCTCATCCGGCTTCAGGAAGACGTCCTGGCCCTGAAACCCGTCGGGGTCGTCCTCCTGATCGGCACCAACGACCTCGAGGAAGGGGCCACCCCCGAGACCATCGCCGACAACGTCCGACTCATCCTCGACGCCCTGAAGGCGCACGACCCACACCTGCCGGTCGTCCTCTGCGAGGTCTTCCCGAGCGCGGCTTCCAAATCCCGGCCCGCGGACAAGATCAAGAAGCTGAACCAACTCTGTGCTGCGATCGCCAAGGGTCGTCCTCAGGTGACCCGACTGGAAACGTGGCCTCTGTTCGCGGACGCCAACGGCGACGCCAAGGCCGCCGAGTTCCCGGACCTCCTCCATCCCAACGCCACCGGCTACCGGATGTGGGCGGCCTCGCTGAAGCCGATCCTGGCGACCCTCGGTTTCCTGGAGACCACGGACGACACCTTCAAGCCCGAACCCGGCTTCACCAGCCTGTTCAATGGACGCGACCTCACCGGCTGGGGATTCCGCACGAACAACTTCGACGGCATGACCCAGAGCATCGACGGCCGTTACCACGCCCGCCACGGCCGCCTGATCGTCACCACCCCGACCGAGGGTCGTCGCGTCCAGCAGATCTGGACCACGCGTGAGTTCCCGAAGAATTTCACCCTCAAGCTCGAGTTCCGCGCCACGCCCAACGCCGACAGCGGCATCTTCATCCGCAAGCCACAACTCCAGTGCCGCGACTACCCGATCGCCGGCCCCTATAAAGCCCTCAAGAACTACAAGGCGCAGGACTGGAACGAAGTCGTCGTCGTCGTGCGCAATGGTGTCGCCCATTGCACCTGCAACGGCGAGGTCCTCGAAGCCGCCCTGCCCGTTCCGGCCACAGGCCCGATCGGCCTCGAAGGCGACAGCGGCCAGATGGAGTACCGGCGCATCCGCCTCCGCGAGGAACCCTGATTTCCGCTGCAGCCTGCTCCCCTCCATGTCCGAACTCGCTGCCAACCTGGCTGCCATCCGCGGCCGGATGCACGAAGCCTGTCTCCGCTCCGGTCGTACCATCGATACGGTCGAACTGATGGCCGTGTCGAAGAACCATCCGCCGGAAACCGTCGCCGAAGCCGTCGGCCTCGGGCTCACCCTGTTTGGGGAAAACCGCATCCAGGAGGCCAAGTCCAAGATCCCGCTGAGCCCGGACTCGGCCCGGTGGCACTTCATCGGCCACCTCCAGTCCAACAAGGCCCGTGACGCGGTTGCGCTCTTCGAGATGATCCAGGGCGTCGATTCGCTGGATCTCGCTGCCGAACTCCAGAAGCACGCCGTCAAGCAATCGCGCCGTCCCGCCATCCTTCTGGAGGTCAACATCGCGGGCGAGGAGTCGAAATTCGGATGGAACCCGCAGGCCGTCCTCGATGCGCTCCCGGCCCTGCGCGCGTTCGATCAACTCCGTCTTTCTGGCCTGATGACGATCGCGCCTTACTCCGAGGACCCGGAAATCGCGCGCCCTGTGTTCCGCCAACTTCGGGAACTCCGCGACCGCTGCGCGGATCGCCTTGGCTCACCCCTGCCCATCCTGAGCATGGGCATGAGCGGCGACCTGGAAGTGGCGATCGAAGAAGGTTCCACACTGGTCCGCGTAGGAACGGCCCTGTTCGGGCAGCGCCCGTCACGACCCGTCGCAGCCTGACGCGGCTCCCGCCTGAAATGGGGTCGTGTCGGGAACCGCCCTACCGCACCCCGCCCGAGCCCAACCGCGCCTCCAATTCACGACGGAGTTCCACGCTGAGCAGGGAACGCTGGAACTTCGGTGGCAATGACTCGAGCGCGACGATGGCGTTGGAATAGCAGCGCTGCGCGTCCTCCCACCTTCCTCCCCTCCGGAACAGTTCGCCCTGCTCGAACAACCAGCGTTCCTTGCGCTCGGACCGCTCCGCCAATACCCCGAACCGAGCCACGGCCGCCTCGACGGCACCCCGGAGCAACTCCACCTCGGCAGCGTGACGGACCAACTGGGGTGTGGGCCCAATCCGGACGATTCCTTCATCCAACCCTTTCAGGATGTTCGTGGCCGAATCACCCGCTTGCTGCTGGCACTGGGCCCGATCGAGGAACACTTGCGCCCGGGCTTCCGCGGAGGACGCCAGCACCGTCGAAAATTCCTGGGTCGCGTGGGTCCATTGCTTCGCTCCCATGCAGGCCTGCGCCAGCGCGAGTCGCTCGTCCGTTCCATCCGGATGCTTCTCCACCCACTTCCTGAGATACGGCACGGCCTCCACCGCGTGTCCCTGTCCGAGCAGGATGACCCCGCGGCGCAGGCCGTTCGTCGGATCCGCGGGGGCCAGCTTCTCAAGCTGAACCAGATCGGCCATGGCCTCCGGCCAAAGGCCATGAGCGCGCTCGATATCACAACGGCGCGCGAGCAGGGACACGTCCTCCGGCTTCGACTGCAACTCCAGCGTCAGTGCCTGGATCTGCTCGTGGAACGGACCATGCGCCGTCGCTGCCGCAGTCCCCAGGACCAACGCAGCCAACAGTTCCAGCAGCCTGAGAGGCATTCGAAGGAGATTCATGAACAGCCCATTTCCGAACGGCGTTCGCATCAAGGCAACGGAACCACGCGCAGGACCCGGACCTCTGCTCCCACCGTCACCGGCCAGAACGCTGGCACCGCACTCGTCGTCACCTCGCCCAACGGCGCCCAGGTGAGGACGCCCGCCTGCAACGACGACGCTTCCTCGACCCGATACCGATGTCCGGGACGACCCTCGATCCGCAGATGGTAACCACCCTGCGACTGCCGCTCGATCCGGACCTCCGCCTGACGACTCACCAACGTAAACTCGTCCAGCAACCGGTTGCTCGAGTCATACGTCTCCCAAGTCATCCGACGCCCGTTCACGCTCATGATGTCGAAGTGGTACTGGCTGTACTCCACCTTCACGTGCGGCCAGAACGCGACGCGCTGGGTGTCCAGTGCCCCGCCGCCGCCGCCGCTGACGACATAGACCACGCCATTCGTTGTTCCCCGGGTGTAGGCATGCTCGTGTCCGCAGATCACCAGATCCACCCCTTGGCTCCGGAAGAGCGGCACCCACTCGTTGATCACGAACGGTTCCTGCGTGTGCCCGCCGCCGTTCCAGAACTGGCTCCAGGGCGGCTTGTGGAAGCAGACCACGCGGAACGCCGCCCGCTGCGTCTCCGGTCGCGCCAACTCCGCCCGCAGCCAGTTCAACTGCTCGGGCGACGTGGTCCCGTCAGCCTCGGAATCCAGGAAGATGAATCGCGAGTTCCCGAAGTCGAAGGCGTACCACGACTCGTTCCCGGGCAGCGCGCTGTACGCATACGCGAGCGCATGTTCCCCATCGTGGTTTCCCCGCGCGAAGATCACCGGCGTCGTCTGCGCCGCATCCAGGTGCTCGAGCGGCTTGAACCAATAGTCATTCCACTCCGACAGCGAGTTGCCGCTGTTCACCATGTCCCCTGCCACACAGATCATGTCGGGTGCATGCCTCAGGATGTTCGCCACGTGCGTCCGCAAGGTTCCCGTCCCCGAGTGGTTGTCTCCCCACCAGGCCGTCACGAACGGCGTCTCCGGCCGCGGAGCCGTCCGGAATCGATAGGACCCCGATACCGTAGCGCCGTTGCGCACCCGGTACACGTACTCGGTCTCTGCATCCAACCCCGTGATGACCGCCCGATGGACGAAGTGACTTGAGTCGATCTGCAGCGTCTCCACCCGCGTCCAGGTCCGTTCGGACACGTCTCCCACACCCCACTCCACCATCGGTTCCGCCAGGTTGTGCGACGTCTCCCAGATCAACGTCATCGCGTCCGTCCGCACGCCCTGAAGCATTGGCTTCTTCGTCAGCAGGGGTGGCGGCACCACGCCCGGGGCCACCCTCAACCGCACGTCCAGGTCGTCCGCCATGCTGTCATTGTCCGCGTCCCGCCGATGTCGTCCCACCACCTCCAGATGCAACTTCCGCGTCCCCGGCGGCAGCACCGCTGTGAGCCTCCGCTGCAGCCACACGCTGTCTGCGGCCACCATGCAGCGGACCGAAGAGATCTCCCGTTCTGCCGCATCGACGAAGGCCACCCGGTAGAAGACCTGATCGTCAAAGACGCCGGCACCATACCAGTTCCGCAGCCACGCCTCCGACTCGAGGACCGCCCCCCGCAGTTCGTTGGTCGAGAATCCGTCCAAAGGAATCACCTGACGCAGGACCATGTCTCCGGGACGGTTGATGCCCCCGTGGAGGAACCGGCTTCCGCCGTGGGAACTCCCCTTGGCAACTCCGGTCAAGCGCACGGCCGGCCGACCCGCCGCCGTCATCCAACCGGCAAAAAGCCCCTCGAAGCCGCCGTTCGTCTGGAGCGATTGACCGAAGAGCGGATTGCTCGGTGGGATCGACGTGGAGGGAATTCCGGCGGCGGTCGGGCCACCCAGTGACAGGATTTCGGAATCGCTCAGCGCCTGATCCCGCAATTGGACCGAGTTGACCAGACCCGGGGCGTTTTCCTGATTGTTGTCGGCGAACAGCAGGAAGCTCGGCCCAAGCGAGAAACGTCCATCCACGGTCAATCCACCCAACTGCTGTGCCGGCGTACCGTTGATGTAGCTTCGGTACGTGCCACCCACGCAATCCACCACCAGCGCCAACCTCGCCCACACCCCATCCGGGACCCGACCGCCGTACACGCCGGAAATCCCGATCCGCTCAGCCGGATCGATGAACCAGTCCCCATCGTCCGTGTTGGCGGGATTGCTCTGCAAGAGCGCCGCCCATCCCGACGGACGGCTCGGCGTGTTGAGATCGACGATCAGTGTGTACTGGTTCAGCCGTGTTCCGCCGCCGTTGCCGCCCAGCGCATGCGTCGCCCGGAAATGCGTCCCGCGTCCAAAACTCGCCACGCCCGCCGACACCCCGCCGATGGAAGACGTCGTCCACGTCCCCTGCGGAGAAACCGCCGGAAGGGACGCCCCCGACATCAGCGCTGTCCCACCCGACGCGGACGCAAGGCTGCCATTGAAATCCCACTGCTCCAACCCGGCGGCCCGGACGGACGCCGCTCCCAGCCAAAACCCCATTCCCCAGCCCATCCATCGCATCGGCTCATCAACCCAGCCCGCAACCGCGGCGTCCATGCGGAATTGCGTCCTCCGGACCACGGTGGGGCATCCTGACACTGCCGCTAGGCGAGGGGTGGGGCGAGGCGGGCAACTCTCACGCCTGCGTCGTGAGGCCATCCCGGCTCACTTCAACCGCTGGACCTCCGTCTTGGTCAACTTCATGAAGATCGTCGATTTCGGGTGCTGGATCGATTCGACCTTGCCCACGGGCACGTCGACTTCCTTGCCCACATTCCAGGGCCCCGTGGCGACGGAAATCCGGCGGATCGCCCAACTGGCGTCGTTCACCAGGAAGCCCGACACCGTTCCAATCAGGCCGTCCTCCGCTTCGACCGAGTAGCCCGCCACGGCCTTCGTGCTGCGCAGGTGCGATTCCACCGGGGTCAGGTTGGTTCGGCCTTCCCAGTAGTCCGGCCAGTCGTAGTACCGGTTGTAGAGCGACTCATAGTCCCGGGTCACCGGACCGTCCGGGACCAACGCAGGACTGCCCTCCACCTGCTTGCGGGTGAGGCCGACCCGAAGGCTCTTCACCGCCGGATCGGATTGGCCGAAGCTCTGCGGGGAAATCAGGACCTTCCGGCCAGCCAACCACTCGCCGGTCTCGACCATCAGGTACCGGACAGCCCAGGAGATATCGTCAAAATAGAGGTCGGTAACCAGTCCGAGTTCCCCGTCTGTCCCGGCAATCCGGTGACCGTAAAGTTCCGTGGCGTTCTGCAGCATGGCCTGTGTATTCCCGAGTCCTGATCCTGAAGGAGCGGATCCGGCTTCTCGGCGAACCACGATGACCGGAACCGCTCCCCCAGTTCACGACGATGCCGGATCGGGGAAGCCATACCTATGGGGTGATACCCGCCCCTGCCCAAAAACGGGTGGGGCGAGATTCCGTCGAGCCGCCTCAGAGTTGGAAGTTCTCAGATTCAAGTTTGAAGCGGCAGCCCGGCTCGAAACTGGAATCTTGAAACTCGGAATCCTGCGGCGGCTCGTGCGCACCCTCGCCCCACCGCTCGCACCGGGACGGTGCCAAGGTGCGCGCTCCCAGCCTTAGCTGACGAATTCCAGCGGCGGCGCCTTTGGCAGGACACCCAACGCCTGTCCCCGATTGAGGAACCGACGGATGCTCTCCCGTCCCTTCTCGCCGTAGTCGAGCGTCCAGTGGTTCACGTACATGCCCACGAATTGATCCGCCAGGTCGATCCCCATGTCGCGAGCCCACTGCATCGCATGTGCGACGGCCTCCGGCCGATGATCCAGGCTGAACTGGATGCTCGCGGTCAGCACGTCCGAGATGCGCTTCCGGAGCGCCGGCGCGTGGCGTTTGTGGATGACGTTTCCACCCAGAGGCAGCGGCAGGCCGTCATTCTCGCTTCCCCACCAGATGCCGAGATCGGCACACAGATGAAGTCCCTCGTTCCGGTACGTCAGTTGCCCCTCGTGGATGATCAGGCCCACGTCCGCACGCCCATCCTTCACCGCGGCGAAGATCTCATCGAACGGCACGACGATGAATTGGATCTCCGACGCCGGCCGCCCCAGCCACAGCTGCAAGGCCAGGAACGCACTGGTCATCAATCCCGGAACCGCGATCCGCTTCCCCGCAACCTCGTCGCGGGTGTGGGCCTGTTTGGCCACAAGCATCGGGCCATAACCGTCACCCATGCTCGCCCCGCTCGGAAGCAGCGCGTAGGTCTCGCTGACGTAGGCATAGGCGTGGATCGAGATGGCCGAGATGTCCAATTCGCCCCGAACCGCGCGCTCGTTGAGCGTCTGGATGTCCTGGAGGATGTGCTCGAACTCGAGTCCCGGCGTTGCAATGAGGCCCCGGGCGAGCCCGTAAAACATGAAGGCATCGTCCGGATCCGGCGAGTGCCCCAGCGTCAACTTGAGTGTATCCATCGTGATTGTTTTTCGTTCAGCCCTTGCGACGACCCTTGATGAGTTCGTCGACCAACACACCGGCCCCGTAAACTTTCCGCAGCGATTCGAGGATGCCCGCACTGTGCACCGACAGGGATCGCGCCTGCTTCTCCTCAAACGCAAAATCCAGGACCAGCGATTGGATGTTTCCGTCGAAGATGATCCCGACGAATTCGCCCGCCCGGTTCACCACCGGACTCCCGGAGTTGCCGCCAATGATGTCGTGGGTGGCAACGAAGTTGAACGGCACATTGCCGTCGATCGCCCGGCGCTTGTCGACCCACCGCTTCGGCAGGTCGAACGGCGGCCGGTATTCCATGCTCGCCGCGCGTTCATACAGGCCGGACACCACCGTAAATGGAGGCACCGACTTACCGTTTTCCTCGTATCCCTTCACCACGCCATACGACAACCGCAGCGTGAAGGTCGCGTCGGGATAGCTGCTGGCTCCTTCCAGCGCGAAGCGGGCCTTCGCAATGGCGGCGTGTCCCTGCCGCTTGGCCTCGTCCAGGGACTCCAGCTTGCGCCGCACCTCCCGCGCATCCCCATCGACGATCCTCGCCAGTTCGATCATCGGATCCTTTGAGGCACCCACCGCCGCTGCCCCACCCTGGTAGAGCCGGCGTCGCTCGGCGACGTCCACCAATCGGCTGCCCTGGAGGAGCTCCGTTGCCCGAGCCCGCGGCGACTTGCCCGCCAGGACCCGCTGCACCAAGGAATCCCCGTAGCCCAGCTTCTCCGCCAGGAAGGTCAGGCTGTCGGAGAGCGTCAGGATCTCGAGATCGGCATGGATCGGCTTGTCCGAGAACAACTCCATCTCGAACGATTCGCGGCCCGCCTCCGCGTACTCCCGCAACCGTTCGCCGTTCGGCTTGGCAAATTCCTCGGAACCGCGGAGCAGGCTCCGCGCAATCCCGAAAAGGTCGCTCGAGAAACCGTGCCCGCTTTCCAGCAGGCGCGCCTTCAGGGCGATCTGGCGGATTTCCGACTGCGCCTCGGAGATCTTCTGATAGGCGGTCTTGGCGGCGAGCAATTCATCCTGACCTTCCAGCCGCGCGCGGAACGCCTTCTCCGCCTCAACCTTCGCCCCCATGATCGCCGGATCGTAGAGCCCAGCGTGCCCTCCATCCCGCGCCTTCCGCGAATTCTGGATCCCGAAAAGCTCATCCTTCGCCCGCCTCCCATTCTCGGCACTTCGCTGGCTCCACGAGTTCAGGAGCACCTCCCGACGCTTCAGGAACTCCAACGTGTACGGGAACTGAAAGTCCCGCAGGTATTCCAACTCAGCCACCGTCAGCAGCCGACTCGTCCGCCCCGGGTGTCCTGACACAAACGTCAATTCGCCCGGTGCCGCGCCTGCCTTCGACCACTTCAGATGGTGCGGTACCCGCGCCGGCTTGCCGTCCTCGTAGACCCGGAAAAAGCACACATCCAGGTTGAAGCGCGGGTACTCGAAGTTATCGGGATCCCCGCCGAAAAACGCCACCTGTTGCTCCGGTGCGAACACCAACCGGACATCCGTGTACTTCTTGAACCGGTACAGATGATAGACCCCGCCCTGGTACAGGGTGACCACGTCGCTCCTCAGCCCCGTCTTTTCCAGCGACGCCTTCTCAAGCTCCGCCATCACCCGGCGCCGGGCCTTGAACGCCTCCTCCGCAGACGCCCCAGCTGGCACCGCGGCATTCACCCGCGCCGTCACATCTTCGATCGATTGCAGGACGTTGAGCTCCAGATCCACACACCGGACTTCCTCGGCCGGCGTCCGCGCCTGAAAGCCATCGCGCAAATAGTTCTTCTTCTCGGATGACAGCTTCTGCAGCGCATCGGCCCCCACGTGGTGGTTCGACAGGACCAACCCGTCCTCCGACACGAACGACCCCGATCCGCCTGAATTGAACCGGACCGACGACTTCATCAGGTGATCCAGCCATTCCGACGTCAGCTCGAATCCGTATCGGGACCGGATCTGCTCGCGGGGCGGATTGGTGTACAACCACATCCCTTCATCCGATCGGACGGATTGGGACAGAGCCACGGCCGCACAGGCCGCCACAAGCCAACGATTCGTCGTGCGCATGACAGCTGCACGTTGGTCGCGAACCCTCCGCCCGGCAAGCGCGGGAAGTTTCGCACCGCCCCACCCACGCGAACGCCTCACAGGGGTGGGGCGAGACTCCGTCGAGCCGTTGCAGAGAGGGATTCTACCGCCAGAACCAAGCGATGACCGAGGCGACCCCGGCAGCCAAAGCCAGATTCGCGAGTGGCACGGGTCTCAATCGGAACAGCATCAACGGCAGCGTGAGCCAGACGAGTCCCGACACGACCAGGAAGACACCGACTACCCCCCTCGACTCCATCGCCACCCGTCCGCTCGCCCCAGCCCAGAGCAGCAACCCGTGAACCGTCGTCGACCCCAGCACGGTCAGCACCCGTGGCAGTCGCGGCCCCTTCGGCAACCCCAGCAACGTGACCCCATCCAGCACCGCCTTCCAGACGAGCAACCGCCCATCGTCCGTCAGTCCCGAGGCCACCGCCGCCAACCAACCCGCCGGATTCAGAACCAGCAAGACCAGCAAAAGGCGCAGCGCGGATCCGATCGGTAGCACCGCCAGTTGGCCCAGACGACCTGCCGCATCCTGAACCTCCGAGTTGACCCAGCGTTGGAACCGGATCACCCGTCCCAACAAACCAGCCCCGAGCAATCCCAGGATCGTGCATCCTGCCAACCTCCAGCCACCCCCGCTGTTCAACCGGATTCCTTCCACTCCCTGCCACACCGCCAGCAGGACTGCCGTCACCGCCAACGAAGGAACCAGCCAGCGCTGCCGCGGAATCGCGGATCGCAACCGCTCCCAGGAAGCGGCAACCGCACAGACGAGAACAACTGCCAGATAAACCCCGATTGCAGGCACCCGCCCACCATCGAACCCACCCCCGATCTCGCCAAATCAATTCAGCCCGCCTCCTGGTCCCCACGAGCTGGATGAGAAGTTCCCAGTCGCCAGATTCCAGATGCCAGACCAGACGGAGAGTTTTGGCCCACCGGTTTCCCGATCCGCGCCCAGACGTCCCATTCACACGTTGTCCACAAGCAGGCCTTGACCATCGCATCCGGAAAGCCCCAGTCTCGCCTCGTGCTGGTTGGGCACGATTCATGTTTGCACAACTAAAAGGTCTCTTCTCCAACGATATCGGGATCGACCTCGGAACCGCGAACTCGCTCGTCTATGTGCGGGACCAGGGGATTGTGTTGCGTGAACCTTCGGTCGTCGCCATCCAGGCGGGGACTACGAACGTTTTGGCAGTGGGCGAAGAAGCCAAGCGCATGCTTGGTCGAACGCCCGGCAACATTGTTGCCATCCGCCCCATGAAAGACGGCGTCATCGCCGACTTCGAGATCACCGAGGCGATGCTGCGGCATTTCATCCAGAAGGTTCACCATCGCAAGTTGATCTCCCCCCGGGTGGTCGTCGCTGTTCCCAGTGGCATCACCGAGGTGGAGAAGAGGGCCGTGAAGGACTCGGCAACCCACGCCGGAGCCCGCGAAGTCTACCTGATCGAGCAACCCATGGCTTCGGCCATCGGTGTGGGGCTCCCGGTCCACGAACCGGCTGGCAACATGATTGTCGATATCGGCGGGGGCACCTGCGAAATCGCGATCATCTCGCTGGCTGGCATCGTGTTCTCCCGGTCCGTCCGCGTGGGCGGGGACGAGTTCGACGACACGATCGTCGCGCACATGAAGAAGGCCCACAACCTGATGATCGGCGAACGCACCGCCGAAGAGATCAAGATCCGGATTGGTTCGGCCCATCCCCTCGAACAGGAATTGACCATCGAGGTCAAGGGCCGCGACCTGTCTGCTGGACTGCCGCGAACGGTCATCGTTCGCTCCGAGGAAATCCGTGAGGCCTTGAAGGAGCCCCTCTCGAGCATTCTCGAATCGGTTCGCATCACCCTCGAACGTTGCCCACCCGAACTCTCGGCCGACCTCGTCGACCGCGGGATCGTCATGGCGGGCGGCGGCGCATTGCTTCGCAACATCGATCGTCTGGTCTCCCAGGAGACCGGGCTTCCGGTGCATATTGCGGACGATCCGTTGAGTGCAGTGGCAACCGGGACGGGACGAGTGCTCCAGGAACTGGCGTTCCTCAAGCGCGTCGCCTCTTCCACGGCCTGACCCACTCCGCGCATGTCCTCACGGAACTTGATCCCTTCGCCCTGCGTTCGCCCCGGATAGGACGGGACGAACCTTGTTCAAGCGCTCACATTACATTGCCCTTGGCGCCTGTGCGCTGGTCTTGCTGGTCCTTCTGAACCTGCCAGCACCCGCCAGCGCCCGCCTCAAGCTGGCCGTCGGCGGCGTCTTCCTCCCCCTATTTGGGCTCTCGACGACGTCCGATTCCTTTGTCGATCAGGCGTCCTACCAACTGCTGCCGCGCCAGACGCTCATCTCCGAATTGCGCCGACTCGAGGACGAGAACGCCCAACTGCGACTGCTCAGCGCCCATGCCAACGACGCCATCGCGGAGAACAACCGACTCCGCACCCAACTCGGCCTGCTGCCGCGCGGGCCCTGGAAACACCGGCCGGCTCGAATCGTCGGACGCGATCCCAGCACCTGGTGGCGAACCCTCCTGATCGACTACGGTTCCCGCCACGGGGCGAGCCTCAACCAACCGGTGCTGACCGCCGACGGTCTGGTTGGCCGGATCGCCGTGGTGGGGCACAGCCATAGTCAGGTCGCGCTGATCGGAGACTCCGCGTGCGGAGTTGCCGTGCTCATCGCCGAAACCCGCGATCAGGGAGTGATCAAGGGACCCCAATCGACCGTGGAGTCCGGCATCGTTGAGCTTTCGACCTTCCAGCACAGTCCCCAGATCCTGGCTGGGCATACGGTGGTCACCAGCGGGGACGGCGGAATCTTCCCGAAGGGTCTGCCGGTGGGGCGGATCATCGACACGCGCCCGGCCAACGCCGGACTGTTCACCACGGCCCGGATCCGGCTGGGAGCGAACCTCAACCGCCTGGAGGAGGTCTGGGTCCTTCAGTCGAACCCATGACCTGGCTCTCACCCACACTCCTGTTCCTGGTGACCTGGTTGGCCGTGTTCTTCCAGACCGGCATGCTGCCCCTGCGGGTGCTGATCGGAGCACCTCCGAGCATCCTGCCGGCCATCGTCGTGTACGCGGCGTTCACCCACAGCCTCGCCGTCGTCTCGTTCCTGACCATCGTGGCCGCGCTCTGGGCGGACTCCCTCTCGGGAAGCCGCCTCGGCACCGGAGTGGCGCCGCTGTTCGTCGTTGGGTTCCTGCTCCATACCCGGCAGCACCTCCTTCTTCGCGAACAACGCTACGCCCAGTTCTGGCTCGGTTTCGCCAGCGGCGTCGCTGTGCCCGTCGCCCACGCGGGCATTCTCCTGCTCGGCTCGTCGGAACCCGCCGTCGGATGGTTCACGCTGCGCCAACTCCTCGGGCTGGGGCTCCTCAATGGACTCGCCTGCCCGGCCATCTTCCTCCTGTTTGACGGCCTTCGCGGGACGTTTGAGTACCAACTCGCAGGCCCGGGTCCCTACACGGCAAACCGCGAAATGAAACGCGGACGCCACTGAAATCCGATGCTCGTCTTCGACCAACTCAACAAGGGGGAAAGCGCTCTGCGCATCCTCGCATGGGGAGTCGTCGCCGGTCTGGGAATCCTCCTCGCCGGACTGTGGCGCGTCCAGGTCCTCTCCGGGGATGAATACCGGCGCCGACAGGAGACACAGAGCTACCGCAGCGTGCGCGTCCCTGCCATGCGCGGCCGGATCGTCGACCGCAATGGACTGGCGTTCGCCGAGAACCAACCCCGCTTCCGCCTCGATATCTATCTCGACGAACTCCTGCCCCAGTTCGCCAAGATGGACGGTCAACTCCGCAAGGAACTGCTCGCCTCCCGGGGCGCCACGAACGCTCCGGACCCCGGCCTCCTCGACCGCTTCCTTGCCAAGTTCTCCAAGGCCCCGAAACGCGTCCTCATCACCCCCAACGAACGCGAATGGCTCCGCCGCCAGGCGCGCTTTGCCGTCGTCTCGAACATCATCCAACTCATCAACCAGCGGCTGGGTACCCAGATCGTCAAGACCGAGGCCGACCTCTACAAGCACTGGCAGCAACAGCGCGCGCTCCCATTCCCGGTCATCAACAAGCTCACCCCGGCCCAGGTCGCCATCCTCACCGAACAGGGATGGTCCTTCCCCGGCGTCGAACTCGAACTCGTCCCCGTCCGCTCCTACCCCAACGGTCAACTCGCCGCCCACATCATCGGCGCCGTCCGGACCTACGATTCCGCGTCCGAGGAGGACGAAGCCTTCGACTACCGCCTCCGCGACTACCGCGGACTCATCGGACTCGAGTCGGCCTTCGACCGCCAGCTTCGCGGCCGACCCGGCGCCAAGAGCATCCTGATCAACAGCTCCGGGTACCGGCATCGGCAGGGCGAGATCATGCTCGCCGAACCCTCGATCGGCGACACGCTCGTGACCACTCTCGACCTCGGACTCCAGAAGGCCGTCGAGAAGTCCCTGGCGCAGGTGAATGGTGACGAACGCGGCGCGGCGGTCGTGGTCGATACCCGCAATGGCGACATCCTTGCCTGCGCCTCCGCCCCCTCCTTTGATCCCAATGCCTGGATCGATGGCATCAGCCACGCGGAGAACACGCGTCTCCTCGACCCGAAGATGAAGTACCTCTTCAACCGGGCGACCTACGGCTCCTACAATCCCGGCTCCACCTTCAAGATCGTCACCGCCCTCGCCTGCTTCGAGCACGGCATCCTCACCACCGAGAATGCCCACGATCGCATGCGAACCCTCGGCTACTATCGGATTGGTCGAAACCACAAGATCGACGACACCGCGCCTGCCGGTGAGTACGACTTCAACCGCGCCTTCGTGAAGTCCAGCAACTCGTACTTCATCGAGCACGGCCTTCACCTCGGCATCAACAACCTCCTCGAATACGCCCGCCGCTTCCACCTTGGCGAAAAGCCCGGTCTCCGCCTCAACGAGGAAGCTGCAGGAATCATCCCCGCCATCGAAGACGTCCCCGCCGGCGGCATCCCAGGCAAGACCGCCAACCTCAGCATCGGCCAGGAACTCACCGTCACCCCCGTCCAACTCGCCATGGTCATCGCTGCCGTCGCCAATGGCGGCACCGTCTACTGGCCTCGCCTCATCGACCGCTTCGAACCCGGCGATACCCTCTCCGACGACCCCGTCGAGCGTGTCCGCCCAGGCCAGGTCCGCACCCGACTCAGCATCCGACCGGAGCACCTCGCCATCGTCCATGCCGCCATGCGCGACGATGTTGCCCTCGACGAAGGCACCGGAAAGAACGCCCGAGTGAAGGATTTTGCCGTCTGCGGAAAGACCGGTACCGCCGAGGTCAAGGCCGGCAACCGACTCCTGGACCGCATCACCTGGTTCGCCAGCTTCGCCCCGTTCGAGTCGCCCCGTTACGCGGTGATCGTCATGGTCGAGAGCGGCGGATCGGGCGGTGGCACCTGTGCTCCGGTTGCCAAGCGCATCTACGAATACCTCCGCGATCGCGAGCGGGGAACCATAGCCTTCGGACAGAACTGAGATGTTTCCGGCCAACCTCCAGTCGAATGCGCAACGCGAACGGTTGATCGACCGTCCGCTCTGGCTGGGCGTGCTCGGACTCATGGGCGTTGGCGCTGCCTTCATCTTTTCCGCCACCGGCGCCAATGAATCCGCACGCAACGCCGCCTGGTACGACTACACTGCCGTCCGTCAATCGATCGCTTACGCCCTCGGCCTCTTCCTCGTCGGGTGCGCCTGCCTCATCGACTACGCGCGTCTCGCCCGCTGGGCCCTGCTGGCCTATTGGTTCTCCATCGTTCTCCTGGTGGCTGTCTACGTCGTCGGAGTCGAACGACTCGGTGCGAAGCGCTGGATCGACCTGGGACCGATCCAGTTCCAGCCTTCCGAATTCGCCAAGCTCGCCTTCCTCTTTGCGGTCGCGAACTTCCTGTCCCGACCCGTCGGCGAACTGTCGTCCCCCGCCCTCTTCGTCAAGGCCCTGGGGATGGCACTGCTCCCGTTCGCACTGGTCGTCAAGCAACCCGACCTCGGCTCCGCCCTCGTCTTCCTCCCCACGGGCATCGTCATGATGCTCGTCGCCGGCGTTCCCCGCCGTTTCCTCATCCGGTTTTTCGCCGGCGCCGCCTGCCTCGTGTCCCTGGTCCTCGTCGATGTCCTTTTCGCCCCCGCCAATTGGCGTTTCATCCAACTGGAGGAGTACCAGAAGCACCGTCTCCTGGTGTACTTCAACCTCGACTTCGCCCCGCGCAACGCAACCGAGTCCCAACGACTCACCGCCCGCGCCGAAAAGGAAAAGAAGAGCTACAACGTCAAGCAGGCCCTCATCTCCGTCGGCTCCGGCGGCACCTGGGGCAAGGGCTGGCGGCAAGGAACCCAGGGAGCCCTCGGCTACCTCCCACGCGCCGTTGCCCACAACGATTTCATCTTTTCCGTGATCGCGGAGGAAACCGGTTTTGCCGGTTCCCTCCTCGTCCTCGGACTCTATTCCGTGGTCCTCTTCTCCGGCGTGAAGATCGCCGGCCAGGCCCGCGATCGCCTCGGACGCATTCTTGCAGCCGGGGTGGTCGCACTCCTGTTCACCCATATTTTTGTAAACATCGGTATGAACATCGCACTCATGCCCGTCACGGGCATCCCGCTCCCCCTGCTTTCCGCAGGTGGGACTTCGGTGATCTGCTCGCTCCTGGCGATCGGCATCCTCCAGAATATCCATCAGAACCGCCGCCACTACTGACCCCTTTCCCATTTTCCCATTTCCTCCCAATCTGAACCCACTCCCTCATCCATGAGACATCAGACTTTCAAGAAGGGCCGAGGACCCGCCCGCTTCCGCCCCTCCGGCGGACTCGGCACCCGGCTCCCGAACCGCCCGGCCTCCACCCCGGCCGGCGAAACCGTCGGCGGCCGCGCCGCCGATGAACGCGTCTTCGACACCCACCAGTACGAGGCCGAGGTCCGCCGCGCCGAAAATGTCGCCGCCGGCCTGCCCGAAGACGCGGAACACGAACACCAGCCAGACCTGACCACCACCGGCCGGGACCAGTCCTTCCGCACCCCGGACTTCTCCCGCGGCCACCATGAGGACGACCACTCCCACGAACCTCACGCTGGCGATCACGATCACGATCACGATCACGATCACGACCACAATGATCATGATCACCACCCGGATGCTCGCGATGACCGCGATCCCGAAGGCTCCGACGACCGGGCTCCGGTCGACCCCGATAGCCGCCGGCAAACCCAGTCCCGTTCCTCCGAATCCGCCCCAACCCGTGACTCGGGTCGCGCCGGAGATTCCCGCGGTACCCGGTCCGACGGACGGGACCGCAGCCCAAGCCGTGGCCGGGATGGCCGCGACCGCGGTCGCGGCCGGGAAGTTCGCGATTCCCGCGATTCGCGCGATTCCCGTGACTCGCGCGATCCACGCGAGAGTCGGGACCGGCGTGAACCGGTGGACTCCCGCGATTCCCGCTCGCGGAACCAACCCGAGGCCCAGCGCCCTTCCCTCATGGACAAGGCCCGCGCCGCGGTCAAGGAGGTCGTCCGAAAGGTGCGCAGCCTCGTCGAACCCGAGCCCAAGACGGTCAAGGAGGTCATCATCAACGCCGAACCTCTCGAAAGCCGCGTCGCGGTCATGGAGGACGGTCGACTCGAGGAATTCACCGTTGAACGGACCAATGACGTCCGCCTCGTCGGCTCGATCTTCAAGGGCAAGGTCAAGAACCTCGAAGACAACCTGAAGGCCGCCTTCGTCGACATCGGCTTCGAAAAGAACGCCTTCCTCCACTACTGGGACATCGTCCCCAATTCCCTCGATTCCAACGTCGAGATCATCGAACGCGACGACCGGGCACGTCGCCGGGACAAGCCCAAATTCACCCAGAAAGACGTCCCCCGCCTCTACCCGCCGGGATCCGAGATCATCGTCCAGGTGACCAAGGACGCCATCGGTACGAAGGGCCCGCGTGTCACCACGAACCTCGCCCTTCCGGGCCGGTACCTGGTGCTGCTCCCGAACTCGGACCAGTCCGGCATCTCCCGGAAGATCGAGAGCACGGAGGAACGCCAGCGCCTCAAGAAGATCGTCCGCGAACTCTCCATCCCTGAAGGCATGGGCGTCATCGTCCGTACCGCCGGTGAAGGAAAACTGAAGCGCTACTTCATCCGCGACCTCGCGATGCTTCTGGAGGAATGGTCCGGAGTTCAGAAGAAGATCACGGGACAACCGCTGGCAACCTGCGTCTTCCAGGAACCCGACCTCATCGAACGTACCGTGCGCGACTTCCTCACCGAGGACGTCACCCGGATCGTCATCGATAACAACCCGAAGTTCGAATACATCCGCGACGCCATCGAGCGCATCTCGAAGCGTTCGGTGAAGAAGATCCACTTCTACAACGAGGCCGAACCGCTGTTCGACCGGTTCAACATCACCCGCCAACTCGAGTCCGCGTTCTCACGCCAGGTCCAGCTCAAGTCCGGCGGCTACCTCGTCATCGATGAAACCGAGGCCCTCGTCGCCATCGACGTCAACACGGGCAAGCACAAGGGCGGCAAGGACCACGACTCCGCCATCCTCAAGGTGAACATCGAGGCGGCGGATGAGATCTGCCGCCAACTCCGCCTCCGCAACATGGGCGGCATCATCGTCCTCGACTTCATCGACATGAAGCACCGGAAGGACCAGCAGCAGGTCTATCAGCGCGTCAAGGACGGGCTCCGCCGCGACAAGGCGAAGACCCACGTCCTGCCGCTCTCCCAACTCGGCCTCATGGAGATGACCCGCCAGCGGCAGACGGAATCGGTCCAGTCCTCCCTCTACGAGGACTGCGTGCACTGCCGTGGCCGCGGATTCATCAAGTCCGCCGAGACGATGTCGGTTGAAATCCAGCGCAAGCTGACTGCCATCCTCAAGGCCCGGCCCCGCGACGAATCGGACTTCCAGGTGAAGGTCGTCTGCAACCCGCGCGTGCTCGACCGCCTGCGCAGCCGCGATGAACAGCTCCTCATCGACCTTGAAAAGAAATTCTTCGCGAAGCTAACGTTCCGTCCAGATGGTTCATTCCACAACGAGCAGTGGATCATCTACAACGCACTCAACAACGACGAGATCGCCCGGTCACGCGACGACCACGCGCTCACCGCGAACAATCGCTGAGGGCACCCTCCACCCCACGCCATGAATCCCCCGCAGCTTGCGTCCCTGGTCCTCCTCGGTCTTGGCAGCCTTTGGCTGTTCACTCCCCGTCGAGCAGACAAGGACGCCGGCGGCGGGGGGGCAGCAGGGCCCGTTCCGCAGCAGGAGGCGCCCGTCGTCGCCCAGGTGCGTTCGGCCATGGGTTCGCCCAGCGTGCAGGATCCCGGCAACGACAGCCCGTGGACCGACGTCAGCGTCTCCTACCAACTGAGATCCGGGACCACGGTCGTCACGGACTTCGGCGAGGAACTCACCCTCGACCTTCCCGCCGGCGGGCAACTGACCCTCGGGCCAGGTTCCCTGCTCGAAACTTCCATCGGTCCGGACGGTAACCCCTTGTTCCGTCTGGTTCGTGGCGGCCTCCGCGGCTTCGTCGAAGGTGGATCGGTCGCTTTCGAAACCGCCTTCGGAGGCGGCATGGTTCTGCACCCGAACCCAGGCAAACGGTCCCAGGTCAGCCTCGGGGAAAGGCCCACGACCCTCCTCGGACTGTCCCCTGCGCCTTGGGTGTCCGGCGACTGGGCTGTGTCCGATCCCAACGTTTTCGTGCCGATGATCTTTCGTGGGGCTTACGGCAATCCAAAAACCCTGGTCATCCCGGAACCCGGCACGGTCGCCCTGCTCTCGATCGGAACCCTGATCCTCGCGTCCCGACTTCGGGGTCGGTCGACCTGACTCAGCCTTACTTCCCGGCGTTCAGGCAGATCAACCGGTTCTCAGACCGGAGGTACAGCCGCTTCGAACTCAGGATCGGGCCCGCCCAGCACGGATACTTCATCGTGGGCACCTGCCATCGGCCCAGTTCCCGGCAAGCCGCAGGACTCGGCTCGAACAAGCCCAGCAACCCACCCTCTCCCAAAGCGATCAATCGACCATCGGCGAGGAGGAAGGATCCCCGCCCAAACACCGGGGGCTGGTCTGCACTGTGCGGCGCCCACCGCTCCGACCGATCCCACTTCACTGTCCCCGTGGCCCACTCAACGCACCGCAATACCGCGTCGGGTTCATTGCGGCCGCTGAAGCCATACAGATGCCCGCCATGCAAGACCGGTTGGCTCCAGTGCATCTCCAACCCCAGTCCCTTCCACGCCTCGGTATAGGACCGGTTGTCGGCACCCAGTCGCATCAGCACCGAACCGGACTTGAAATAGGCACTGGAGATCAGGACCTCGTCTCCCGATACCACGGGCGTCATCGCGTTCACCGAATCGTCCACCCGCGCCCGGAACCAACGCGAGAAGTGCACGCTTCCGTTGGTTGGATTCAACGCCACCAACCCCTGCCGCATGCAGGCGAACAGCATCCGCTCGCCGTGCACCGTCGCCGTCCGGAGGGATGAGTAACTCGCTGTCTTTTCCCACTCGCGCCACTGAACCTTCAGGTCGCCCGGCCATCCGTGCATGGGCAGGCCTTCCCAGTTCTTCTTTCCGACCGATTCCCACCGGGTGACCCCGGTCTCGGGATCCAAGGCGACCACTCCGGAATCCGTCTGGCCGCCCACCATCACCAGCAGCAACCCACCCTCCAGAATGGGTGTACTGCCAACGCCGAAGAAGGCTTCCGGCACCGTGAAGTCCTTCGCCGTGTCCCGCTGCCATCGAACCCGACCGTCGGCCGCATCCACACAGGTGATCTTCCCCTCGGCACCAAAGGTGTAGACCCGGTTGGTGGTCAGGATCGGCGAGCACCTCGGCCCATTGTTGTACCCATAGGGATCGCGGTAGGCACTGGGGTAACCTTGTCTCCATCGCGTTTTTCCCGAGGAGGCATCCAGCATCTCGACCACTTCCTCGTTCTTCTCGCGATGGAACAGGACCAGGTTCGACCCCAGCACCACTGGCGCCGAATAGCCCGTGCCCACGTCCCGGCTCCAGACCTCTGGAATCCCGTTCGTGGTCAGGCGGTCGAACAATCCCGTTTCGGCCGAGGTCGCGTCCTGCCTGGGTCCCAGAAATTGGGGCCAATCCTCGGCCAACGCCGCACGCGTCAGCACGAAGGTCAGGAGGGCCAATGCAAATGGAAAGCTCCGGGGCTGCATGCCCCGGATTTCGTACCCGCTGGCCTTGGGAAGCAACCGTTGTTTGCCGAACGGTTCGCGGCCCGGGCTTACTCGCTCGACTGCCAGTCCCCGAGCTTCAGGAACTCACGGGCCTTGCGGCGCTCGTAGCGGTGTTTCTGGGATTTCCGTGGACGGTCTTCGACCCCACGGAAGGGATGCTTGGCATCGCGAAGTGTCTCCGAGAGGAGATCATTGCTCTTGGTCATGGCGTGTCACTCGTTCGTGTTGACGATCGAGGCCGACGTCGTCCTCCGCCCTGGGTCCCTCGGGAGCACGGCGCCCGACCGGGTGGAAGTTCCTGTTGTTCAAGAATCCTCCTCCCGAGCGTTTATGTTCCGATCCGCCGCCCCCCTGTCAACAAAAGGTTCCAGAATTGTTACGTGCAGGCCATTACCCCAAGGGTGGAGCGAGTGTCGCCACGAGCCGTTCGAAAGTCCCACGTTTCAGGTTTCAAGTTTCACGCCCCGCGCTTCAAACCTGAAACCGAAAACTTCAATCTCCCGAGGCCCCCAGGACAGTTCCCTCCTTCCCCGGTCCTACGATCCGTGCTCCGCTGAAGCGCACCCGAAGGAGTTCCATGATCAACGCCAAATTTCTCATCGTGGCTGGCGGTTGGATGTTCACCGTCCTCGTCTGGTCCATCTGGAGATTCCGCACGCCCGCCGGCGAATCCGTCCCGACGTGGTTCCGGGTCCTGATGACCCTCAACTTCCTCCTGACGCTCTGGGGCGGTGCGCAACTGGCGCTCGCGTTCACTGGGGGCATGAGTGGGGCCTACGCCCAGGTCATCGCCATGACGATCTTCATAGGGGGGTTCCTGGGGATCTTCGTGCTTTGGCACAAGTCGATCCTCGGTTTCTTCGCCTCCCCCATCACCTCGGTCATCGCCGGCGGAAACACGCAGGTCATCCCGAAGCCCTTCTACTCCCGCGCCCACGCTCTCCGGAAACAGGCCCGCTACGACGACGCCCTCGCGGACGTCGACGGAGAGTTGGAAAAGTTCCCTCGCGATGCCGAAGGGTGGCTGTTGAAAGCCTCCATCCTCGCCACCCACCTGCACCAACCCCAACTCGCCTTCATCACCCTTCAGGAGTTCATCGGGATTGCCGAACCCAGCCAGCGGTCCGCTGCCTACCTCCAGCAGGCGGACATCCAACTCAACCTGCTCCAGGACGTGAATGCCGCCCGCACGACGCTCCAACGCGTCATTGAGGACTTTCCCGGCACGGACGTTGCCCGAATGGCGCAGCAGCGCATGGCCCACCTCCCCAGCGAAGGCTGGCTGAACGGCAATCCGCTCGGCGATCGCGAGTCACTCCCCGTCCTTGAACACAGCCTCAAGATCGGCCTCACCCAGGACCTCGGCGCCTCCCAACTCCGCCCGGATCGGGACCCCGAAGAGATCCGACAGGAACTCGCCCTCCAACTGGTCCAGAACCCAGCCGACAATGAGGCCCGCGAACAGCTCGCCCGCCTGTACGCAGGACCTCTCGGCCGCCCGGACCTGGCCCACTCCGAACTGGAGATCCTGATCGCGGGTCCAGGTCAGAAGGACCGGGAGATCGTCCGCTGGCTGAACATCATCGCGGACATCCACCTCCAGCGCCCTGATGGCCTTGCCGGCGCCCGACTCGCACTGGAGCGGATCATCGAACGTTTCCCGGGGGCCGCCGGCGCCCACATGGCCGCACAGCGCCTCTCCATCATCCGCCTGGGCCTCGCCCCCGTCGCCGCGGAACCCACCCTCCGCGTCGGCCCACCGACCGGAAACGTGGGTCTCCAAACCGATCGCCGCTTCTCCGCCACCCGAGCCCATATCCCCGGCCTGCTCCCCGACCCCGAGGCCACCGATTCCCCAAAGGACGGTCGGGTATCCTGACTCTGCCCCCGAATCTGGTGGGGCGAGACTCTCCGTCGAGCCGCCGCCGAGTTTGAAGTTTTCAGTTTCAAGTTTGACCGGCCTTCAAACTTGAATCTTGAAACTTGGGACTTCCACCCGGCTCGTGAGGACACTCGCCCCACCTCTCGCTGGGGGCAGTGTGAAGATGCGACCGGACGGTTGGACTCGCCGTGTCGGTCGTTGTGTCGGCTTCTTCCATGGCCCTATCCTGATGCGACTGATGAGCAAGATGGCCTGCCCGATGTGCGAGATGACCGAAGTCCTGGAACACTCCGACAAATGGGAGTGTGTCACCTGCGGCCATGAGTGGAGCCGAGAGCCCGAACCCGAAAAGGCACGCGTCGTGAAGGACGCCCACGGCACCGTCCTCGCGGACGGCGACGGCATCGTCCTCATCAAGGACCTTCCCCTCAAGGGTTCCTCCCAGGTCCTCAAGGGTGGCACCAAGGCCAAGGGAATCCGCCTCGTCGACGGCGACCACGAGATCTCCTGCAAGATCGAAGGCAGCGCCATCGGCCTCAAGGCCTGCTACGTCCGCAAGGCTTGAGCCGCCACGATGGAGCGGGAGTTCACCGGAGTCTTTGCCCTCCGAACCGTTCGCGCATAACCTGCGCCCCATGGCGCGAGTTCCAACTCCAGCGGCGGCATTCCTTCTCCCGATTGCAGCGTCGCTTTGTGCGGCGGATCCCATCGCCGGTCCCGGTTTCACGCCGAGACCCGTCGGAACCCATGCCCTCGTCGGCGGCCGCGTCTTCACCCGTCCCGGCACCGAGTTCTCGAATGCCACCGTCGTGATCCGCGACGGCGTGATCGTCGCCGTCGGTCCGGAGGTCCGCCCACCAACCGATGCCCGCGTCTGGAACCTCGCAGGCCTCACGGTCTACGCAGGCTTCCTGGACCCCTACGTCGTCCTCGGCACCAACACCACGCCCGTCTCCACCTCCGGATTCGAACCCGTCCGCCAATCCGCTCCCAACCTCACCTCGGGTGCTGGCACGGGATCCGATCCGCGTTTCCTGGGAATTCCCGGTCAGGAACGGGACCCCGGAATGCCCGGTCCCGGCTCGGGAATCCCGGACGTCCTGCCGGAACGCCGTCTGGCAGCCGAACTCAGCCCCGACCCGAAACAGGTGGAGGCCTTGCGTGAACTGGGCTTCACCGCCGCGAACTTCGCTCCCGGCCGTGGCATCCTCCGAGGCCAGTCCGTGCTCGCCGCCCTCGGCGATGACGGTCCCAACCGGTCCATCCTCCAGGCCGACACCGCTCAGGTCGTCGCCTTCGCCCCGGACCCCGCCCACGACGGTTACCCGAACTCGCTGATGGGGTGCATCGCCGTCGTTCGACAGGCCTGGCTCGATGCCCGCTGGCATGCCAGCCAGACCGCAGGCCCCGGTCCCGCCCGCTCCTTCAACCTCTCGCTCACGGCCCTTCAATCGACGTTCCGGGCCAATGCCCCACAACCGGTCCTCGCCGAACCCGGCTCCGTCCTGATGGCCGACCGCGCGATCCAACTGGGCACGGAACTCGGTTGGAACCTGCAGGTCGTCGCATCCGGTCAGGAATGGCGCCGTCCCGACCTCCTCCAGAACCGCACCATCCCGTTCATTGTCCCGGTCACCTTCCCGGCGCTTCCCAAGCTCCCCGATCCCTCCGACTGGGATGCCATCTCGCTCGACCTCCTCCGCCAGTGGGATTGGGCGCCGGAGAACCCGGCCGTGCTCCGCCGTGCTGGCGTTGAGATCGCCCTGACCACCCACGGTCTTCCCGACCGCAAGGATTTCCGCAAGAACCTGCGCGCCGCCCTCGACCGAGGGCTCAGCGAAACCGACGCCCTCGCCGCACTCACCACCGTTCCAGCCCGACTCTGCGGGCTTTCGGGAAGACTTGGCTCGATCGAACCCGGTGCCCTCGCCCACCTGACCATCGTCGAAGGTTCCTACTTCGACCCCGCTGCGCGCATCCATACAGTCTGGATTGACGGTGTTCCGCATTCGATGCCTTCCCCCAAGGCGAGCGCCCGCCCCGCGGACAAACCCAAGGCCCCGGAACCTCCCCAACCCCGACTCGCCTCCGCCCCGGGCTCCACCCGCTCTCCCATCACCAACCCGCCCGCCATCCTCGTCCGGAATGCCACCCTCTGGACCTCCAGCGACCGCGGCATCCTGTCCAACGCCACCCTCTTCATCCGCGGCTCCCGGATCGAATCTGTTGGCACCGCCCCGGCTTCACTGCCCGAGGGAACCCTTCAGATCGACGCGGCCGGACGCCACGTCTCCCCGGGCCTGATCGATTGCCACAGCCACTCGATGATCCTCGGCGCGGTCAATGAGGGCACCCTGCCCAGCACCGCCATGTGCCGGATCGCCGATGTCATCAACTCGGAGACCGACAACATCCACCAGCAACTCGCCGGTGGGCTCACGATCGCTAACCTCCTCCACGGCTCCGCCAATCCCATCGGCGGACAGAACTGCGTCATCAAGCTCCGCGAAGGTGCTGGGCCCGACGCCCTCCGCTTCACGAACGCTCCCGGTGGGATCAAGTTCGCCCTGGGCGAAAACGTGAAGCAGGCCAATTGGGGTGACCGCAATACCACCCGGTTCCCGCAGACCCGAATGGGCGTCGGCACGTTTTACATCAACCGCTTCACAGCCGCCCGACAGTACCAGCAGTCCCTGGATGCCTGGCGTGCCTCGGACCGTTCCACCCCTCCCCCGCGCCGGGACCTCGAACTCGAAGCCATCGCCGAGATCCTGGCCGGTTCGCGCCTCATCCACTGCCACAGCTACCGCCAGGACGAGATCGTCGCCTTCCTCCGCGTCATGGAGAGCTTCGGCGTACGCGTTGCCTCCCTCCAACACATCCTCGAAGGCTACAAGGTCGCCGACGAAATCGCACGCCACGGGGCCGGCGCCAGCGCCTTCGCGGACTGGTGGGCCTACAAGTTCGAGGTCATCGACGCCATTCCCTACGCCGGTTCGCTGCTCCACCAACGAGGTGTCAACGTCTCCTTCAATTCTGACTCCAGCGACCACGCGCGACGCCTCAACCTCGAAGCCGCCAAGGCTGTCAAATACGGCGACACGGCCGAACCCGACGCTCTCCGCTTCGTCACCCTCAACCCAGCCCGCCAACTCGGCATCGACCGTTGGGTAGGATCGCTCGAACCCGGCAAGGACGCGGACTTCGTTCTGTGGTCGGGCTCACCCCTCGATTCGTCCTCGGTCTGCGACCAGACCTGGATCGAGGGTGCCCTTTATTTCGATCGCTCACTCGAGCCCGCACGCTCCCGTGCCCTCACGCAAGAGCACGCACAACTCGTCGCGAAGGCACGAAAGCTCTCGGACAAGCCCGGCCCAGACCCATCCGCAAACCCCGCCAAGACAGAAGCCCAGCGTGCGCTCTTCTTTCATCGTGCCCTCGAACAGGCCCGCCACATGGGCGTCGTCGACTGCCAGGATTGCGCAGCCACCCAACGCCCCTGAACCGCGAACCCAACGAACCATGACCTTCCTACCCACCTTCGCCCGGATCGCGGCAACCTTGGCCTTGCTCGCGCCTCCCAGTCTCACGCACGCCGCATCCCTCCGACTCGACGGCGCCATCGTTCATACCGTCTCCGGTCCCAGCCTGACCAACGCGCCCGTCCTCATCCGCGACGGCCGCATCGCAGCCGTGGGTCCGGCAGCCGCCGGAGCCGCGGCTGACCAGGTCGTGAACCTCCAGGGACTCCACCTGTTCCCAGGCCTCATCGCGCCCGGCACCATCCTGGGCCTCATCGAAATCGACTCCGTCCGCGCCACCCGCGACACCACCGAGGTGGGCGAGTTCTCCCCGGACGTCCACGCCTGGATTGCCATCAACCCCGAGTCCGAGTTGATCCCCGTTGCCCGCGCCAACGGCTTCACCCACGCGCAGGCGATCCCACTTGGCGGCATTGTCAGCGGACAGTCCGCACTCATGCGCCTCGATGGATGGACGATCGAAGACCTCGCCGAACGCCGCAGCACAGGCCTCCATCTCTTCTGGCCTTCGCATTCGCTCGACACCACGCCCAAACACCTGTCGGGCGCACCCGATAAATGGAAGTCGCCCGAAGACCAGATTCAGGAACGGGAACGCCAACTCCGCTCCATCGACGCCTTCTTCGACAGCGCCCTCGCCTACCAGCGCGCCCGAAACGCCGCCGGGCTTCAATCCACGCCGCCCCTCACCACCGATGCGGGCGCCGGCCGTCGGATCCCCACCGTCGCCACCAATGGATTCACCGTTGTACCCGCCTGGGAATCCATGCTCCCCCTCCTCCAAGGCGAGATCCCCCTGTTCCTCCACGCCGACGAAACCCGCCAGATCCGCTCCGGGGTCCAATGGGCGGTCCAACGCGGATTCCGCACCGTCCTCGCCGGGGGACGCGATGCCGCCCGCGTCACCCAACTCCTCGCCACCAACCGGATCCCCGTCGCCTACGAACACGTCTTCACCCAACCCGTCTACGACACGGACCCTTACGACGCCCAGTTCGCCGTACCTGCCCGTCTGCATGCCGCCGGAATCTCCGTCGCCTTCACCGAAGGCACCGACCGCTTCGGTGCCTCCAACATCCGCAATATCCCTTACGCCGCCGCCCAGGCCGTCGCCTTCGGCCTTCCACGCCAAACCGCCTGGCAGGGCTTGACCCTCGTCCCCGCCCGCATGCTCGGCGTCGCCGATCGCCTCGGCTCCATCGAGGTCGGCAAGGACGCCTCCCTCATTGCCGTCGACGGCGACATCCTCGACATCCGCACCAAGGTCCGCCGCCTCTGGATCCAGGGCCGCGAATCCTCCCTCGAAAGCCGCCACACCCGACTCTACGAGAAGTACCGGAACCGCCCGAAGAAGCCCTGAACCCGGGCTCCATCAGGAACGCGACCCGACTCACATTCGAACCGGCCCTCGCCGGCTTTTTGGATCGCCCCCGGCAACCCTCGTCGAAGGTCAGAAAACCGCCTTCCAGATCGGCACCACCCGCTTCATCTCATCGATGAGCCACTGGCACGCGGCGAAGGCTTCACCCCGGTGCGGTGCCACCACCTCCACCCACAAAGAGGCCTCGCCGTTCCGCACACGTCCCAATCGGTGGACCAGGCGGACCGAAGCCACAGGCCACTTGCCGGCCGCCGCCATCATCAGGAGTCCGAACTGATGGCGCGCCATCGCCTCGTGCGCCGTGTACTCGAGTCCCTCGATCCCCTGCCCGCACTCGAGGTCCCGGACCAACCCCACAAAGGTGATCACGGCTCCGTTGACGGTTCCCGCAGCCCGACCCGCCAGCAGGGCCACTTCGTCGATCGGATCATGGGTAAGGATCACTTCACTCTGCATCCAAAGCTCCCTCTTCAACCGCCCTGCACCGGCGGAAACATCGAGACTTCATCGCCGTCACGCAGCACCTGCGCCGGATCCGCATAGTCCAATCCCACGGCCACCAGCGTGCATCCCTTGAGGGGCTCCAGGGCCGGCCAACGTCGGTAAACCTCCGACAGGAACTCCGAAACGGTCGCACCGCCCGGCACCTCCACCTCCGCAGACTCTACCCCGGTCCGCTCCCGGAAGTACGACCAGAACAAAGCCCGGATCGTCATCGCGCCGTCCCCCGGGCCGTCTCGGCCACCACCTCCGGACGCAGCACCCCGATGAACGGGAGATGACGGTACCGCTCGGCATAGTCCAAGCCGTACCCGACCACGAACCAGTCCGGGATCGTGAACCCCACGTAGTCCGCCACCTGCTTGACCTGCCGCCGCGCCGGCTTGTCCAACAGCACGCACGTCCGTACTTCCCGGGCTCCCAGGTCCTTCAACTTCCGGATCACCGCCGACAACGTCCGCCCGGTATCCAGGATGTCATCGACCACCAGCACCCGACGCCCCGTCACCTCGAACTTCAGCTCCTTGGTGAAGACCAGCTTTCCGCTTTCCGTGCCGCCCCCGTAGCTCGATACCCCGATGAAATCCAGGATCAGCGGCCCCTCCAACTCGCGGATCAGGTCGGCCACGAACAGCACGGACCCGTTCAACAGCGCCACCACCACCCATTCGTTCTTCCCGAAGTCGCGCTGCAAGGCCCGTCCCAGATCATGGATGCGCCGCCGGATCTGTGCAGGAGTCGCCACCACCCCCGATACGATGTCCTCGTATCCCTTGGGAATCCGCGTCGCACACGACTCCACCTCCGGCACGCCCGTGGATGCGTCCACCCGGAGGCGCGGCACCTGGACCTCCCGGACCCGGGACGCCCTCGGCCCCGGCTTCGCTCCTGCCTTGGTCTTCTTCATCTCGCCGTCCTGACCCATCCCTAGATGTGCGCCGAATCCGTGGCGTCCTTCTGCGTGTACCCGCTGTCCTGCCTCTTGAAGTTGACCTCGTTCTTCTTGAGGTACGCCTGGAAGAGGTCGTCCGCCGACATCCCCAGAACCTGCGCCATGCTGATCAGGAAATGCAGCATGTCCACCACCTCCACCCGCGCGTTCTGCTCGTCGAACTTCTGGTACTTCGCCCACCACTTCCACGGCACGGAATCCGTCAACTCCGACAACTCCTGCCCCATCGCCCGACAGTAGTTGAGGATCCAACGGGTCTTTTCCGCTTCGTCCATCGCGGTCGTATCGACCCCGATCCGAAGGTTGAGTGCCTGTTGCATGCGGAAGAGTTCGCGCAGCTGGTCAGCCGATTGCATGCGCCGACCATGGCAATCCACCCGCCACGCCGCAAACGCCTTCTCGCCGCGACGGTGGGGCGAGGGTCCTCACGAGCCGTCCCCTTCCGCATCACGTCCGGTCCAACCCCACTGCACGGATGCGCCGCCGCTGGTACCAGGCCACGCCCACCAGATCGAACAGCCCACGCCCAAGCCGATTCCACACGCCGTACTTGCTCACCCCCGCAACCCGCGGCCGATGCTTCACCGGCACTTCCCGGCACCGACTCCCATTCCCAGCCACCAGGATCGGCAGGAATCGATGCAGGCCATTGAAGAGGAACACGCCTTCCAGGGACGAACGCTTGAATGCCCTCAACGCACACCCGGTGTCAGCGAAGTCATGACGCAGTGCCGCCTTCCGCGCCCAACGCGCCACCCGCGACGAGACCTTCCGCACCCAGCTATCCTGACGTTCCACCCGATGTCCGCAGACGAAATCCAGATCCACGCCAAGCATCCCCACCATCCGCGGCAACTCCGAAGGATCGTTCTGCAGATCGCCATCCAATGTGCACAGGACCCCCGCCTCCGTCCCCATCAACCCCGTCCAAACCGCCGCGCTCTGTCCCCGATTCTCGCGATGCCGGATTCCCCGCACCCGACCATCCCGCCCTGCCGCCTCGACGATCCGGTCCCAGGTACCGTCCCGGCTTCCGTCGTCCACCAGCACGATCTCCCAGGTACGTTTCTCCCCCCCGAAAACACGGGACAACTCCTCCACCAGAGGGAGGACATTCTCCGCTTCTTGGTAAAGCGGCACGACGATGGCGATCTCAACCGGCACGCGCCGACGCTAGGATGGCTGGTGGCTCAGGCGAAGCCGATTCTCCGTCCTCACCCGCGCAACCCGCCATGCAGGGCCACCACCTTGTCCCGCCACTGAAGCGACAACTCCTTCCGATCCCCCTCCATCCTCTCCGGCTTGCCGAACCGGATCCACATCGTCAGTCCCCCATGACCCAGCATCCCGAGGAAATGGGGCCCAAACGTCATGTCGCCCCAGTACTCCGGCCGCAACCCGCTCGGCCCACGGCATTCAAACGACAACGCAAATGGCGCCACCTTCCAACCCGCCTTCACCGCCGGCCCGAACAACGGCGCATGAAACGGCAGCACGCGCTCCCCACCTGAACTCGTACCCTCCGGAAAGAACACGACCGGCACACCGCTTTGAACGCTCTGCTCCATCGAGTCCGTGGCTCCCGCCACCGCCATCCGACGCGACCGTTCGATGAAGATCGTGCCGCCGCGCCGGGCCAATCCCCCCAGCACCGGCCACTCCCGCACCTCCGCCTTCGCCACGAAGGTCACCGGCTTCACGGTCGCCAACCCGACAATATCGAGATAACCGAGGTGATTGCCGATCCAGGCCTGGGCGTCTCCCGGATCTCCCTCCACTTTCACCTCCAAGCCCAGCGCCCGTGCGAATCCCACGGCATGGCGTCGGTTCCAATGCGCCCGCGACAGGGGGTCGCTGGTCGGTCGGTCGATCCCGGCACGGGCGCAACGGGTCAGGAACCGGCTCAACCGGAAGAAGCGCCGCAACGACGTCTTCAAGAGAGAATCCGTCTTGCCGAAACCGGCAGGTTCTCCAAGTCCATCCAGGTCAGGAAATCGATCGTCTTGAACTCCCGGTCGAGGGCCGGCGCTCCGCAGATGCTGGCCCCCAATGTCAGGTAGGCACGCATCAGCGGAGGGATCTTCGTCGCATCCGTCGCCAGTTCGTCGAGGGCACAGGCATAACTGGGAATGGGATGCGTCCGGAACCGCGCCTCCACGAGATGCCGGGGCCCCAACTCGAGATAAGCCGATGCCCCAACCCTCGGGTCTACCGACCGAATCGAACTGCAACCCACAAGGTATCTGGCGCCGCGCTCGCCAGCATACGCGACGATCCCCTTCCAGAGCATCGCGAGCACGGTGAGATTCCGATGCGAACGGGCCACGCAAGCCCTTCCGAGTTCAACGAGTTGACCCTCGACAGCATGGAACACACCGAAATCAAATTCCTGCGCGGAGTAGAAGCCCAGATTCCGCCTGGCCATCCCGCCCGTCTGCAAGCGGTACGTCCCCACCACCTCGCCCGTCACCGCCTCCTCCACCAGAAGGTGGTCGCACACCGCATCGAACGGATCTTCGTCACGAAGGGTGGCATACGAACTCTCCAAGCCCTCGTTCAGTTCCAGATTGAACACGCGGAAACGCAGTCCCTGCGCCTCCCGAACGTCCGCCGCCGAAGCCGCAAGGCGCAACCGGTACTGGGCGTCAGCCTTGCCCCTTCCCAAAGCCCGCGCGCCCAGACCGACCGTACCGCCGCCTTCACTCTCCGTCCGGATTGAGGTGTCTCCCATGGGGTGCAACCCTGCCCGGACCACCCCCGCTTTCAATAGCAACATCCTCGAAACATCCGCAAATTCCACGCAACAACCCATCAACATTACGGGGACAACTCCATCGGCACCTGCGCGGGGTGCATGAGGTACGCCATCAAGTCCCGCACAGAATCCCCGGGCACCGTCCTCAGCAACCCTTCCGGCATCACGGACTGATCGAGCGTCTCCAACTTCGAGATTTCAGACCGCACAACCACCTCCCTCAAGCCAGGCCCAACGACCGTCACCGAACGTTCGGTCGCCTCCTGCAACAAACCCGAAAGCGTCCGCCCATCCTTCAACTCCACCAGGGTCAGGCGCTGTTCAGCCGCCACCACCGCCCCGGGATCGATCACGTTCTCCAGCAGGTAATCCAGGCTGGCCCGCCCCGATCCCGTCAGGTCCGGCCCCACCTCGCCCCCTTCGCCGTAAAGCCGATGGCAACCCGAGCACAATTGCTGGTACACCGCCCGACCGCGCCCCCGGTTCGCCTTGGCCAACTCCGCCGTCGTCAACCGATCTTTCCAACGCCCGATCTCCGCACGCCGCTCCGGCGCGGGTGCCCGCAACGTCCCCCAGGCACGGCCCAGCAACTCCGTCACTGCCGGATCCCCAAGTCGCGCCATCTGCCCCGCCTGGAAGACCGAAACCTCCGATCGCCGAACCCGCCCTGCCAGCATGGCCTCCAGCAACGCCTTCGCCGTCGCAGGCCGACCGGCCATGGCCGTCACCACCTCGGGACGCTCCTCCAATCCCAGCCACCCGAACCGCCCCAGAACCACCTCCGCAACCCCCTCCCCTCCGACTTCGATCAATCCGGTCAAGGCTGCCACCCGTAAGGCCCCATCATCGGCCAAACGCCTCAGGATGGCCCCCACGCCCTCCACCTTCCCCTGCACCATCGCCCGCAGCGCCGAACGCCTCGCCATCGGATCCGCATTCCCGTCCAGGGCCAACGCCTTCAATTCGTCCACGGCCCTGCCGTCCCCAAAGACCGCGTCCAATTCCCGCACCACTCCCTGCAAGTCGGGCCGTCCCCCTGCCCGAACGGACTCCACGAAGCCCGCCCAACCCCGTGGCATCCGCGCCTGCCTCACTCCCCGCAACGCATCCCGCAACCCCATCAACAGATCTTCCTTCACCGCTGCGTCCGAACCCTGGCCCCAGGCCAGCAGACGCTCGGTCCACTCGGGCCGCCCGTTCAGTTCCTCCCCCAACCGCCGCATGACGAACCGGCGGATCATCGGAATCCGACTCGCCTCCGCCAGACTTGCCAACCGCTCCGGCGCCAGCGTCCCCAAGGGCTCTATCCCATACCACAGCAGCCACGGAATCGCCGGATCCGCCCCATCCTCCGACCTCGCAACCAACTCCTGAGCCACCCGCACCCGCGCATCCATCGACAACCGCTGAAGAATCGATGCCAGATGCAACCGCACATGCGCCGAGGTGTCCGTCCGGGCCATCTTCACGAAGCGCTCGACCAACTTCGCAGCCGTCTCGCCACCGAGGTCCGTCACCCCGGTCCCCATCCGGAAATTCTCCGCCAGCAACCGCACCGCCCAACTGCGCACGTACTCGTCATCGTCGCCCGTCCGCGCCACCCACCAGTCCGTTGTCGCCGTCCCCAAGGCCTGCAAGGCCCACATCGCCCGCAATCCATTCCTGCCGCCCTTCTGCCCTTGAACCACGCCCCGCAATGCCGTCGCCACCTGCCAACGCTCCGCGCCCGCTCCACGGGTCCGCAACACCTTCAAGGCCGCCCGCGACGTCCACTCGTTCACGTCGGTCACCAACCCCGCAAGGTCCTCGGTTGCCATCGCCCGGAAATCCGGTACCTCCACCCGCCCCGGGCTCCCGTACGTGACCTTGTAGATCCGGCCCGAACTCCGATGGACACCGTCGTGCTCATGGCATTCGCCGGTGTCAGACCAGTCCGCGATGTAGACGCCACCATCCGGGCCTTGCAGCAGTTCGATTCCCCGGAACCACGGATCCCCGACCTGCATCAGATCCGACTCATGCCTCCCCACGTACCCGGACCCACGCCGCTCCAGGCGTTCCCGGTTCATCCGACGCCCATGGAGGTTCCACGTGAACACGCCGCCCCGATACTCGGCCGGCCAGTTCGTGCCTTGGTAAATCATCATGCCGACGTGGGCATGCCCGCCGCCCAGCGCATCGCTTCCCGCCGCCGCCTGGCCATCCGCCGAGGGACGGGATTGGGTCCAACCCGCTCCCGTGTCGAAGTGGTGGTGATCGGCAATCTGGGGCATCAACGAATAGGCCCGCTCCATCACGTCGGACCCATGCATGCGCTGCAGGTGCGCCCCGGGGATCGCGTGCCACAGGTGGCCGATGACCGTGTTGATGAAAAAGGGCTCCCCCACCTCGTTCCAGTCCAGTCCCCAAGGGTTTGTTGTTCCATGGCAGACCGCCTCAAACTCCCGACGCGCCGGATGATACCGCCAGATTCCCCCACGCAGTTCCGCGCGCGAGCCCAACGCACTCCCCGGCACACCCACCCGCGCGCCGCTCGAGATCCCGATCCGACCCCACAACCACCCATCAGGCCCGGTCTTCAACCCATTCGCAAACGTGTGACGGTTGCCGGTCGTCGTCTCAAATCCGTCCAGCAGGACCTCCGGCGGTCCATCGGGACGATCGTCGTGGTTGCGGTCCGGCACGAACAGCAACCGGGGCGGACACAGCACGTACACCCCGTCCACCGCCGGTTCCACGCTCGTCAGGATTTTTGCCTGATCCCAGAACACGGTCCGCCGATCCGACCGACCATCGCCGTCCCGGTCTTCCAGGATCACGATCCGATCCATGAGGTTGGTCGCGAAGTTCACCCCGCTTTCGGCGTAGGTGTAGTTCTCGGCCACCCACAACCGTCCCCGCAGGTCAAAGGCCATGGCTACCGGCTGCCGGACATGGATCGGAAGAGCACACGTCTGAACTCCAGTCACCTGAA
>CAIMMI010000199.1 GCA_903842505.1 uncultured Verrucomicrobiota bacterium
CCGTACCCAGACCAACGCCTCCTGACGTCGACGACTACAATCTGAAGATCGCCTCCTGACGTCGACGACTACAATCTGAGGATCGCCTCCTGACGTCGACGTCTACAATCTGAAGATCGCCTCCTGACGTCGACGACTACAGTCTGAGGATCGCCTCCTGACGTCGACGTCTACAATCTGAGGATCGCCTCCTGACGTCGACGACTACGGACTGACCTCGCGCCGCCGGCCCGGCACGCTGCCCGGTCGATGCTTCCGGAGCAGCTTGAGCGCGACCTCCAGATCACGCGGCAACGGCGCCTCGATCGCGAGGGGCTCGCCCGTGACCGGATGCGGCAACTCGATCTTCCAGGCATGCAACGCGAGCCGCGGCGTCAGCGGCCGTTCTTCTTCATCATCCTTGCCGCGGTACCCGCGCTTCAACTGGCTCAACAGGATGGTGGCCCCGTCCCCGTACAGCGGATCCGCCAGGATCGGGAAGCCCGCTGCCTTCAGGTGGACGCGGATCTGGTGCGTACGGCCGGTCACCGGACGGCACTCGATGAGACTGACCCCGCCAAACCGGTCGACGACCTGGAAGCGCGTCAGCGACTTCTTGCCGTCCCGGGCCCAGCGCATGAGCGCCGGATTGCGGATGTCGTGACGAAGCTTCAGGTCGCACTCGAACGTATCCTCGGTCGGTGAACCGCTCACGAGCGCGAGGTACGTCTTCTTCGGAGAGGCATTGCCGAACTGTTCGGCGAGCTTCACCAACGTCGGCTTGTCCTTCGCCAGCATCAGCAGGCCCGACGTGTCGAAGTCGATCCGATGCGCGTTGGCGATATAGGTCAGCTTCCGTTCGGCCGCCCAGGGCTTCGCCTGCTCCACGGCTTCGAGGAGCATGCGCATCAGGTTGGGCCGATCCTTGTCGTATCGGTCCGGCGACACGAGCAGGCCCGAGGGCTTGTCGATGGCGAGGACGTGGTCGTCCTCGTACACGACCGGGATTTCCCAGAATCCGCGACCGCCGCCCGCGGAGAGTTTGATGACTGGTTTCACGTGCTGTTGGGAAGGTCAGGCGGGGCCAAAGACGGAAACGGACATCGGCGGCAGCGAGAACATCGCCGAGTAACGCTGGTTGTGGACGCTGAAGTCCTCCGCGGTGACGCCGAGCGCATTGCCCACGTTCGATCCGCCGTAGATCCCGGCGTCGCTGTTCAGGAGTTCCTTCCAGTGGCCGCCCACGGGCAGGCCAATCCGGTATCCGGAGTGCGCGTTGGGGGTGAGATTGAGGATGACCAGCAGGTGACGGCCGGACTCACGGTCAAAGCGCAGGAAGCTGAGAACCGAGTTCGTGTGGTCGCCGCAATCCACCCAGGAAAATCCGTCGGTGTCGAAGTCGCTCCGGTGGAGCGCCGGTTCGCGGGTGTACAGGGCATTCAGGTCCGCGACCCAATTCTGGACGCCGACGTGATACGGGCCGGCTTCCAGAAGCCACCAGTCGAGTTCGCTGTTGGCGTTCCACTCGTTGGGCTGGCCGATCTCGCCCCCCATGAACAACAGCTTCTTGCCGGGGAACAGCCATTGGTAAGCGAGCAGGGCACGCAGGTTCGCCGCACCCTGCCAGTCGTCGCCCGGCATCCGGCGCCGGAGCGAACCCTTGCCGTGCACCACCTCGTCGTGCGACAGCGGCAGCACGAAGTTCTCCTGGTAATGATAGAGCATCGCGAACGTCAGGTCGTTCTGGTGGTACCGGCGATGGATCGGATCCCGCTGGAAGTACCCGAGCGTGTCGTGCATCCAGCCCATGTTCCACTTGAGGCTGAAGCCCAGGCCACCCAGCCACGGCGGCCGCGAAACCATCGGCCAGGCCGTGCTCTCCTCCGCGATCGTCGCGACCCCGGGATGTTCCGTGTGGACGACATGATTCAGGTGCCGGAGGAAATCGACGGCCTCCAGGTTCTCCCGGCCGCCATGCTTGTTCGGCACCCATTCGCCCTCCTTGCGCGAATAATCGAGGTACAGCATCGACGCCACCGCATCTACCCGCAGCCCGTCCACGTGGAACCGGTCGCACCAGTAGAGCGCGTTCGCCGCGAGGAAATTCCGGACCTCGTGACGGCCGAAATTGAAGATCAACGTTCCCCAATCCTGGTGCGCGCCCTGCCGCGGATCCTCGTGCTCGAACAACGCCGTACCGTCGAATTTCGCCAGAGCCCACTCATCCCGCGGGAAATGTGCCGGGACCCAGTCGACGATCACGCCGATGCCCGCGTCATGGAAGGTCTCCACCAGGAACTGCAGGTCGTCCGGCGTCCCATATCGTGCCGTCGGCGCGTAGAAGCCGGTCACCTGGTAACCCCAACTCGGATAGAAGGCATGCTCCGCCAGCGGCAGGAACTCGACATGCGTGAAGCCCATCTTCCGCACGTAGTCGACCATGGCACCCGCCAACTCCCGATACCCGGGCGATTCACAGGCCGACTTCTTCTTCCACGAACCGGCGTGCACCTCGTAGATGCTGACCGGTGAGCGGAGCAGGTTTGTTTCGCGACGACGCTTCAGCCACGCGCCATCGTTCCACGAGTGCTTGGCCGTGTCCCAGACGATCGCCGCGTGCTTGGGCGGGTTTTCGAACGCAAAGCCAAACGGGTCGGTCTTCACCGACACCTTCCCGTGCGCGTCCACCATCTCGAACTGGTACAACGCTCCCTCGCCCACGCCCGGCACGAAGATTTCCCACACACCGGAAACACCCAGCCGACGCATCGGATGACGACGCCCGTCCCACGCATTGAAGTCACCCACCACGGACAACCGCTGGGCGTTCGGCGCCCACACCGAAAAGGAAGTTCCCAACACGCCGTCCAGATTCTTGAGGTGGGCTCCGAGCACATCGTAAAGCCGACGATGGTTCCCCTCGTTGAAGAGATGAAGGTCGGTGTCCCCAACCGTCGGCCAGAAGGAGAACGGATCCCGTCCCTGGCTGACCTGCCCGTTGGCCCATTTCACCCGAAGGTCATACGCATAGACCCGCTTCGCCCCGCGGGTAACGCCTTCGAACAGGTCGGTGTCCCCGACCCGCTTCAGCTTCAGCACGGGAACCGTCTTTTCGTGCACCGGCACGATCTCGACCTCCTGCGCCCCGGGCAAATGGGCACGCCCCACCATCCCCGTGCCATCCCCCAGCGGGTGCAAACCCAGCAACGAATGCGGTGACCCATGCCGAAGCCCCGTCAGGGACTCCACCTCCGCGGGCGTCAGTAACATGGCCCAAGCCTACCCGTGCGGCTTCACCGTGACCAGTTGGCAGATGGGCGAGGGGAAGCTCCCAGATGCCAGTTGCCAGTTCCCAGATCCCAGATGCGGTTCATGATCCACGCCGGGTGGGGCGAGTGTCCTCACGAGCCGATTGGGAGTCCCAAGCTTCAAGTCCGGCTGCTGCTTCAAACTTGAAACGAAGAACTTCAAACTCCGAGGAGTCTCGCCCCACCCCGTTCTCATCCTGGAAAAGGCGGTTGAAACCGCCGATGGCAGATAGACAGGGACTTGAAGTGAAACACCCGCACACCTTTGAGGGGACGCCCAAGCCCAGCATGGATTGGGTGGTGCAGACCCTCCCTCTGCGCCATCGGCGACATCTGCGGTTCAATGAACTGCCGGTTTTAGGCTCATTTCTTCTCGACCGGTGTTTCCGCGGGTTTGTCCGACTTGGGGAGCAGGCTCTTGAGCAGTGAGACCGGCCGCAGCAGGTTCATCAGGACCTTGGGCACATACCGCGGCTCCGGCTTTGGATCCGCCAGCGTCCCCTCGATCCGGTACTCCAGCAGCTTGGTCACCGGCATGAAGGCGAGGCTCAACAACCGCCCGATCAACGGAGCGTCCCGAAACAACGATGCCTCCATGTTGGCGTCCAAGGCTCCCTCGTACGACACCTGCCCCCGATACCGCAGGCGCATCGCCAACGACCGCATCTCGAAGTCGTCGGTCCGGACCAGTCCGTTGGTGAGCGCGAAACTCGCTGAACCCGACGTGAAACGGGTCTGCCCCAGGCCCGGCGAAACCGCGTCGAAGACCGGCGAGAACAAGCCAAAGATCGGCAACCCCCACAGGTAACCGTCCTCCATCGCCAACGTCCCGCTCCCTCGGAGGGTCTTCGGGTCTCTCGTGTTGGCCGACGTCACCTGACCACGACCGGTGATGCGTCCTTCCAATCGGTTCGTCCCGGGCCAGACATCCGTCAGGAAGTCGCGGAGCGCAACGTTCGTCAGGGACAGCGCCAATCGGTAGTCCGTCTCCTCTTCCGGCGACGACCAGTCGAAGAACATGTCACCCGCCAACCGGCCGCCGTAGAAGCCCGAGTGCAGGTTCGAGATCACCAGCGTCTCGCCCTTCAACCGGAGGCTGGCCTCCACGTTCGTCGCGTGCAGGCGCCACCATCGGAAGTCCTCCGTCACCAGGTCGAACCGGATGTCCGTCGCCGGCCCACCCCGTACCGCGATGACGCCGTCGACGACCGCATGAGGCGGCTTCAGGAACCGGTAGGGTTCCATGGTCTTCGTCGTCTTCGGCCCGATGATCCGGGTCACGCGATCGACGGGGACATTCGCCCGGGCATTCGTGAACGAGAGCAGTTGCGATGTCGCGTCGAACGTCGCTCCCGGAACAAACGCCTCGCCGTCCGACCGCGCCCGCACATTGCCGAAGGTAACCACCCGGTTGGTATAGGCCACGTCGCCATCGATCCACTGGATCGGCTCGCCCCGGACGACGGCGTTCGACGCGACGACATGAACCTTTGCACCGATGCGTTCCGGCGCCTGCCACCGGCCCCAGACATGGCCATCGAGAACCGGTGGGACAGGCAGTTGGATCCGGGCGAATTCCCGCTGGGCAGCCTCGCCGAGCAGCGGACCGGCGATCAGGGGATCGATCGTGGAATGGAAATCGAAGCGGTAGTCCTTGGTCCGTTCGTCGTTCTCATAAACCAACTTTGCCGTGCCCTCAGGCCGGACGATGTCGAGCGGGCCGATCCACCAGTAGCGGTTCGTGTAGAGGAGTGGTCCGTGGACGGTCGACGCCGGCAACCCGCGGAAGGTGAGGTTGGTCCCTGCCAAGCGCGCGTCCAGGGTGAGATTCTCCAGGAGCTTCATCCGGCCTTCGCGGTCAGGAATCCCCCAATCGGGCAAGGTGATCCCGACCTGCCCGGACAAACGCGGCAGAGATTCTTCCAGCCATCCGTACTGGTCCAACTGCTCCCGCGTCTTGGGTCCCATCCACCCGGAAATTGCGTGGGGATCCGCCGTCGAAAAGGCCGTCGCCTCGGCGTGCCGCGCGGAAACATCGAGGAAGATCTCCGCCGTCAGTTCGCCATGCCCGAACGCAGCCTGGAACGGCACAAGCTCGAGTCGAGGCGCCTTCCAGAGCAACCCGAACTGCGCCCCGTCGAGGTCCAACCGCGGCAGCCGGGTCGGCCCCGTCGAGATCGTCGCCCAGGCATCCGCCTGGACGATCGGCTGCCAGAACGCCCACTCCGCCGTTGTTCGGGGCGGATTCAGGTTGGGCGTCACGCCCAGTTCCATCTGGAACTTCTGCACATCCGACCACACCGACGTCGCTCCCACGACGTCGAGGGACAGATGCAGGTTGCGCCAGTCCGACGTCGAATGCGACGCGAGGAGCAGGGCCTTCAAGGCTTCGACCGTGACGGGGTTGGTCCGCGTGGCCACCTGCACGCCGGTCAGGGCCAGCGAGACACGCGACTCGAATCCCGGCATCGCCGGCAGGTCGCTGCCCCACGGTGCGTTCGTCGGGGGCAGTGTCCAGGGCGCACCCGTGCCGGCCTTGAGGAGAGACGGACGGTGATCCCCTTCGACGTCCAACTCCGTCACCGACGCCCATCGACTGGTGGCCGGACCGGAGCGGACCCGCCAGCGCACTTGTTCCGGCACCGCATTCGAGCCGGCCCATTCGACGCCCAGCTTGAACCGGAAGTCGGCCAACTCCCCCCAACGCGTCCCCGCATGCGCCGCCGCCAGGTCGAAGTCCGCGCGAACGCGGTTGGTCGTCCCGTCGTCTGGATCCACTTTCAGCACCAGCGAAAATCCATCCAACGTTCCCAGGACATTCGAGGCGGAACGGGACTCCAGGCGGAATTCCGCGGAACTCGCCATCGGCTGGCGCACGTCTCCCTCGAAGGCCACATGAACCTCCGGCGGCGCGCCGAACTTCGTTTTGTCCAGCCACCGCGCCGCCTCCAGCAACTGCCGTCGCCAGGCGGGCGTCGCCGTCGAGGCATTCGTGCGGGTGAGCCGTTGTGCCTTCAGGAGACTGGCATTCGTCAGGATGCCGTGCGCGGAAAACTTCCCGCCGTGGGAGGTCGCAACGAGTTCATCCAGTTCCCAGAGGTCCTCCGAAACAAACCGAAGCCGCGCCTGGACGTCTTCCACCGCGAACGGGTACGGCGGCGAATCCGGTCCGGTCGGCAAAGGCAGCGTGATCCGACCGTCCCGCAGCACCAACGACGTGATCTGCGGCCCCTTGAGGTCGAGCAGTGCCGACCACTGCAACCGCACCTGGACCTCTTCCGCATGGAAGACCTCACCCGCCTGCTCTCGGCGTCGGGACAGGTTGACGTTCTCGACCACCAACCCCCGGGTCAGCCGAATGCGCATCCGGCTGAACTCGAGTTCAATTCCCCGCTCCCGCAACTGACCGAGGACGGCATCCTTGAGGAAACCGGGGATGCCGACCTGATTCAGGTACACCAGGAATCCGCCCAGCAGCAGCAGGAAGACGTAGCTGCTCCGCCGGCACCATCGGAGGGTCCAGCGCAGCTTCCCGCCCTTGTCCTTGCGCGGCTTCATGGCGGGTCACTTCATTCAGGGAAGACCCAGGAACCGGATCAGCTGGACGTAAAGTTCCCCCGGCATCTCCAACCGGAGTCCCGTCGGATCCTCATCGAACCGGGCCAGCACATACCGGTTTCCAGCGATGGTTCCCCCGAACTTCAGTCGCATCGTCTGCAGGCCCGCCTGGCCGCTCAGCTGGATCTCCATTTCGTGCGCCACCTCCGGGAACCGACCCACCTTCAGCAGCGCCGCCTCATCCGTCACCGCGTAGCGCATCGAGTCCCACGACGAAATCCGGAACAGGATCTCCTCCATCGCGTCCGACACAAACTCCGCGAACGGCGAACCCTCGGCGATCTTCCAGACACCACCTTCCCGGGCGTAAACGCGCTTCTTCCCGCTGTTCACCACCGTCACCCGAACCGCGTTGGTCGGATCAAACCGCCAGGACCGCAGCTGCACCGGCGAATCGAGATTGAACAACACCGTCCGCGGCACCGCATACACCCCGGGCTCATCCATCCGCCGCGCAAAGAGCAACGTCCCGCGAGGCTCCGCGATCCGACCCACCTGCAGGTGTGCCGCCACGTTGGTACCCCGGCTGAGCACGAACTCCCGGGTCGGCCGATCAAGCCCATAGGGCGCCAGATCGGGAACCACGTCGTTCACGAACTGGGCAATCTCCAGCGTCGCCAACTGCGAGATCAGGAACTCGGCGGCCGATGCCTCCGCCGGGAACGCCCGCGGCTCGGTCACGCTCCAGTTCGTCCCCACCAAACCCAACCGGAACGAATTGCTGCCCCGCACCTCCACCGAAGTCACCCCCTCCAGTGCTCCGAACAAGCGCGGATCCCGATAGTCCTCCATCGGACGTTCCAGAACGGACAACTCCGCCGCCGACACCCGCACCAGGTTCGTGTGACTCAGGCGCCGAACGAAACGCTCACCGGGCGCATTCGTCGCCATCGTCCCCACCTGCAACCGGGCCAGATCGTTCGTCCCGACCCCGACCGCGAACTCCAGCTCCGCCGGCTGAAGCCCAAACGCCGCCCGATCGATCACGGCCGCATCGCTCACGAAAGCCGAGACCCGCAGCGTCTGGAGTTGCGAAACCAGCGCCTCGATCCGTTCCCCGTCGGCCCGTGCCGACAGCGGTTGGCGCAGCCGCCACCGCCCGCCGTCCCGGACCGCTTCAAAAACCGTCCGCCCCCGACTCGCCAACGTCACCCGGTCATACGGACGACGTCCCAGATCCAGCAATGTCCGGTCACGCCAGTCGTCCGGCGTCGAAGGCAGGGCCACCAGCAACGCCGCATCCGCGGTGTAAACGCCCTCCGACCCGACCCGTTGAAAATAGAAGTGCGAACGCACCGGCGTGAATCCTCCGATGCGGAAGATCACCGGACCACCGGGCGTCTGCAGGGCGAGCGTCGCTGCCGGCGGCTCCAGCCCGAACGCCTTCAACGCGTCCGGTTGCGCTGCCACCTGCGCCGCCGTCACAAAACTTGCCGGAACCCATTTGCCCACCAACCCGAGCAACCGTTCCACGCTCGCCGCCTGCACCGGGTAATCCACCGGGATCCGCATCCGCCACGCCGCATTCGTCAACTCGACCCGCAGCACCGAATTCGAACGGATCAGCTCCACCGATGTCACCCCGGCAGGATCCACCGGCTCATACCGACTCGTCCCCGCGCCCCCGCGAACCTCCACCCCTTCGCGGCGGTGCGTCAGGAACACGTAGGCCGCCAGGCCTGCCGCGACCAGGAACAGCATCCAGTTGGAACGTGGGTTCATCTCGGGAATCGGTGGACGTCCTTCAGTTGCGTCGTCGGAACCAAACGACAAAGCCCAGCAGCAGCACCGATCCAGGCAAGAGGCCCAGCAAGGTCCACCGGATCGCCCGATGCTGCGCCGGCGTCAGGTACAGACGGTATTCGCGGACCGGCTTGGGCCCGATCGCCAGCAGTTCCGTCCGATCCATCAACCACGCCAGCGTCAGCTCCGCAAAGTCCACGTTGCCAGGGTTGTTGAAGGCGTCGTTTCCGAACATCAGATAATCCCCCACCACCACCAACCGCGCCGTTCCATGGCCCGCAGCCACCCCCGCCACGCCCCCGCGCTCCGCCGCCGCCGCCATCGGGATCGGGCCGCGCCCATCCACCCCCGGCTTGAACGCCACCGTTCCATTCCGGAAGTCAGACTTGGTCATCCCCGACGGCCCCGTCGACACCAGCACCGCCGCCTTCGGTGCATCCGCCGGACGCTGGTCCATCGGCAACGGCGCCACCACCCGCGGTCGATGCGAGAACACCCGCGCCTCGCTCCGGATCAACGGCAGCGTGATCGGATGCGAACCGAGGTTCGTCGCGATCACGTCGAACCCGCTCAAGGTCTGGTTGGTGTCCCCCGCATAAGCCGGCGGAGCGACGATGCCCCAGTCGAACAGCACCCGGTCGAGCCCGAGCCGGACCGTCGGATTCACTTCGTTCAACGCCAGCAACACCCGTCCGCCGCCGTCCAGGAACCGCGTGATCCGCTCCACCTCCACCGGCAGGAACGGCTGCGTCGGACCCGGGATCACCAGCAACTGACAATCCGCCGGCACCTCGTTGGTTCCGTCCAACCGGATGGTCGCCACCGACGCCGACTTCGCCGTCAGGATCCCCGCAAACCGGAAGTATCCCGTCAGGCGATCCTCCGAGTCCGGCCGCGACTCGTCATGCCCCGTCAGGAAGCAGGCATGGACGCGGTTGGTGCTCGCGAGGTTGGAGAGGGCCGACGTGAACAGCGCCTCACCCTTGAAGGCCGAGCGCCGAACCTCCCGCTGCCGCCCCGCCATCATCTCGTTGATGTTGGCGTCGTAGGTCGACAACTCCGACTCTGCGATCCGCACCACCTGCCCGCCGGCATCGAACACCACGAGGTTCGCATCCTCCGGCCCGAGCTTGTAACTCGTGCGCACCTGCACCGCCGTCACCGGTTCCGCGTCCGAATCCACGAACCGCGTGTGGATCCGAGGCTGGAGATCCGAGTATTCCCGCAGCAGCCCGTCGATGTGGCCGAACAGGTCCGAATCCCGCGGGAACAGGACCGTCACCTTCACGTCGTTGGTCATCCCGCCCAACACCTGCAACGTCAGCGGCGAAAGCTGGAATCGGCCCGAACTGGAGAAGTCCCGGCGCCACCGCAACCGGCCCGCCGCGAGGTGATTCACCAAGCCAACGATCACGATCGCCGACAGCACGCCGATCAGGACCGATAGACCGATCCGGAACCGGCGCGCCGGCACGAAGCTGGGGGCTCTGTCGCTCATGTCGCTCATTTCCAACGCCGGCTCTGCACCACCCGCTGCGTCAGGAACAGCAGCAGCCACGTCGCCGTCAGGTAGAAGACCACATGCCGCCCCACCACCAACCCCCGCGCGAAATCCTCCATGTGCCGGGTCAAGGACACGTGCTCCAGCACCGGAATCGCCCACGTCGGCAGCAACCCGGACGCATCCGGCCGGTACCCCAGCATCCACAACCCGATCCCGAACAGGAAGGCCACCATCGCCGCGATGATGTCGGACCGCGTCAGCGCCGATGCAAAACACCCCAACGCCATGAACAACCCGCCGACCAGCGTGATCCCCAGGAACGTCACCGCCACGATCGTCGGCTCAAACAACGCCGCCTCGCCCGTGATCTGCCGCAACGCGAACAACACCCCCAAAAACGGCAGCCACGTCAGCAGATAGAACGCCAGCGCCCCGGCGAACTTCGCCAGCACCACCTGCCAGTCCCCCACCGGCGTCGTCATCAATGCCTCATAGGTCCCGGCCGCCTTCTCCGCCGCAAACGACCGCATCGTGATCACCGGCGATGTCAGCAGCACCACCAACCAGAAATACGTCGTCTGGTAGAACAACTCCGTCACCGGCGACGGATACGGCATCTGCCGGATCCGCTCGATCAGGTCCACCAACCCGAACCCCGTCAACAGCAGGACCGCCGCGATCACGACGTACCCGGTCAGCGAGTTGAAGTAGGCGCCCAGTTCCCGGCGCACCAATGCCATGAAGACGCGCATGTCAGTCCTCCCGCACCTTTCCGCGGGTCAGATGGATGAAGATGTCCTCCAGCGAATGACGGCTCCGCGTCAGTTCCCGCAACGGCCATCCATGTTCCCGGATCTCCGCCGACACCAGCGGCCGCAGGTCCGCCCCGTTTCTCGGAACCAGCGACAATCTCTGGAAATTCCCGTCCATCGGCTCCACCTCCACCCGCTCCACCTCCGGCAGATCCCGGAAGGCCTCCAGCAACTGCGCCGGCGGCGCTTCCACCTCGGCGATCACCTGCCCATCCAGACTCAGCCTCCGCCCCAGGTCTTCCGTCCGGTCCGCCGCCAGGATCCGACCACGATGCAGGATCAACACCCGCGAACACGTCATCTCCACCTCGTTCAGGATGTGCGTCGACAGCACCACCGTGTGCCGCTTCCCCAACTCCTTCACCAAGGCCCGCACCGACCGGATCTGATGCGGGTCCAACCCGATCGTCGGCTCGTCCAGGATGATCAGGTCCGGTTCATGCACCAGCGCGTCCGCCAAGCCCACCCGTTGGCGGTACCCTTTCGAAAGCTGCCCGATGATCCGCCCCGACACATCCGTCAGGCCGCATTGCTGCAAAACCGCATCCACCCGCTCCCGGCTCCGGCGCCAGCCCAACCCCTTCAACCGCGCCCGGAACTTCAGGTACTCCCGCACCCGCATGTCCAGGTGCAGCGGATTGTTCTCCGGCATGTACCCGATCCGCCGCCGGACCTCGTCCGGCTCCCGGAACACATCAAAGCCCGCCACCCGCGCCGTTCCGCTCGTCGCCGGCAGGAAACTCGACAGGATCCGCAGCGTCGTCGACTTGCCCGCGCCATTGGGCCCCAGGAAGCCCACCACCTCGCCACGACCGATCTGGAACGAGATCCCGTCCACCGCTGTCCGGCCGGGATATCGCTTCGTGAGGTTCTCGACCTCGATCATGGGGGGCGCCTGCTCCATTCGTGTGCGCGGAGACTAGCGGGCTCCCTCCGTTTGTCCCAACCCGGATTTACCCAGTTTGCAGGTTCCCGCGAACCCGGTTCGGAAGGGATTCATCGCAACGTCACCCGCACCGCCCCATCCTGCCGCCGCAGGAACGGTCCCATGCGGCGGAACACGCTCACCCCCAGTTCCACCGCCTCCCCCGCCGGGCGCGCGTTCAAAGCTCGCGCCAGAGGCACCAATTCCAGCGCCGGTTGCCCGTCCACCGACGCAATGAACATCCCCGGCTGCAACCGCCGCGCCGCAGGCCCATCGCCATCCACGGACGTCACCACCAACCCGGATTCCGTCGCCTCGAGCACCACTCCCAGCCGTTTCCGGATCAATCCGGCGTCAAAATGCTTCGCCTCCTCGATCAGACGGAGGGTCAACGGGACCGGTTTGCCCCCGCGCCGGACCAGCAAACGAACGTCCTTCGACGCCCCCGCCGTCACCAGCGCCCGATTGAACTCGATCAGGCTCCCCAACGGACGGCCGTTGATCTCCAGGACCGCATCCCCGGCCTGCAATCCCGACTTCTCCGCCGGACTCCCCGACTGCACCGACCGGATCGCCAACGGCCGTTGCCCCGGCTGCAACCGCGCCCCGAACCACAATCCCTCCAGGCTCTCGCCGCTCAGCGTCTCCGACAGGGCTTCGTTCACCCGCTTGATCGGTACCGCAAACCCGATCCCCTGCGCCCCCGTCCGCGGCGGCAGGATCGCCACGTTCAACCCGATCAATTCGCCCCGCAGGTTGATCAATGCACCCCCCGAATTTCCGGGGTTGATCGACGCATCCGTCTGCAACCAGTCCGCGATCTGCAACGGGGTTCCCTCCGGCACCGATTCCGGCGCGCGCCGCGACTTCGAGCTCAGGATTCCCCGGCTCACCGAACCGCCCAACCCGAACGGATTCCCCAGCGCGATCACCGTCTCGCCCAGCAGCAGGTCGTCTTCCTTCGCCAGCTTCACCGCCTTGAACCGCCGCCCTGCCGGCGCCTGGATCTTCAGGAGCGCGATGTCCTTGCTCTCCGAAAGTGCCACCCGCTCCGCCGGCAACGATTCCTGCGTTTCCGCGAACTGCACCAGGATGTCGTCGACCTCCTGCACCACGTGGACGTTCGTCAGGACGTACCCCTCGGGATCGATCACCACCCCGGAACCACGGCTGAAATCCTCCGACTCACGCCGCCGCCGGTACCCGTAGAAGTCCTCGATCCACTGCTGCACCGCATCACCACCCCGGCGCAACCGCGACCGCGTCGCGATGTTCACCACGGCCGGCATCACCCTCTCGACCGCGCCCACGGTCGCGTCCCGGCGCACGTCGCCGGGTTCGGCCAGGCCGTCCGCGACCGGTTCCCCGGCGGGCGTCGCCGGCGGCGGCGCCGCCATCGCCGCCATCCCCGCCAGCACGAACCCCAGCCAGGCTCCCGCCCAGTTCCTGCTCGTGATGCCGCTTTGCTTGATACCCGCCATTTGTCGTCAGCAGACCAAAGCCGGAGTCCGGATGTTCATCAACCGGGAAGAAAGATGGGGGCAATTCCAGGTTTCCAGATTCAAGGCGCCCCTTCGCTGCGGCGCATCGGGACACTGCCCCCAGCGAGAGGTGGGGCGAGTGTCCTCACGAGCCGTTTGGGAGTCCCAAGTTTCAAGTTTCAAGATTCAAGGCCAGTGCTTGAAACTTGAATCTGAAAACTTGCGACTTCAGCAACAGCTCGACGGAGTCTCGCCCCACCAGATTCGGGGGCGGAGTCAGGATGCGCCCGTTTGAAGCGGCAGCCGGCCTTCAAACTTGAATCCTGAATCTTGAAACTCCCCTCCTCACTCCCTCCCCGCCCGCGCCCGGTCGACCACGAAATCCACCAACTCCTGCGACCGGAAGAACCCTTCGTACATGTTGTGTCCCTGCCCCGGCAACACAACCAACTTCACCCGCGACGCCGCACCCGCCTGCTCATACTGCCGCACAAACTCCCCGGAATTCGCCGGCAACGGCACCACCGTATCCACGTCGCCGTGGATCAGGAACGCCGGCACCCCCGCCTTCGCCAACTCCCCCGCCCGCGACACCGGACTCCACCGCCCCGCCCGCGCCAGCAACTCGCCCGGGCTCACCCCGTAGGCCGATGCCGCATTCGTCACCCCCGGATAACTGCGGTAGTCGAACACGGGATAGATCCCGGCCACCCCCGAAACCCGATCCACCCGCAACGTCCCCCATCCCGTCACCAACAACCCGCCCCGACTCCGTCCCAGCAGACAACCGCGCGCTGCGAACCCGCGCCGGATCAACTCCGCATACAGTCCGTCAAACGCCGCATGGCTTCGCGGACTGCCATACGCCTCCCCCACGTCCACACCCACCACCGCCACGCCGGCCGCCAGGAAACGCTCATGCATCCAGCGCTCCGCCGGATCCGGCAGGCCCGGCAATGTGGGACCGTACAGCACCCACGGCTGCCGATTCGTCCGCTTCGATTCCTCCGGCAAATACAGGAACGCCGGCCACCCTCCCACGGTCAACCGCTCCATCCCGGGCAAGGTCAGCCCCGGCCCGGGGCCCGACGCACCCGACACCACCGCCGCCCCCGCCAACCGCGCTTCGATCCACGGCCCCACCTTCTCCGCCCACAACCGCCCATGCGCCCGCTGACCGTCCCCGCTGAAATGCACTCCCTTCCCACCGCCATCCCGCATCGCTCCGGTCAACGCATCCGTATCCGGCCCTTCCAAGGCTACCCCCTCCCGCCAAAGCGCCGCCTGCGCCAACCGGATGTCCTCCCACCCCGGGTCATCCGGCGTGTGATAGCTCACCTGCGCCACGAACCACGGCATCTCCCAACCCGCGGCATCCCGCGCCGACCGGATGACATCGCCCAGATACCGCGTGTAAAGCCCGCCCACCAGCGTCCGGCTCCGGTCGGCCTGGTTGGCGTCCGATTCGCCCTGATGCCAAAGCACCGCGCGGAATCCCGGCGCTCCAAGTCCCTTCAACCGCGCCACGAGGTTCGCGTGCAATCCTCCCCGGCTCTCCCATTCCCCCGATTCCAGCTTCACCACGTTGCCCAACACCGTCGGCGGATTGGTGAACCTCGATCCGGCCGGCAACCACTCGCGCACGCTTGTCCCGCCTGAACCCACCGCCACGATCCCCACCGGCACGCCAAACCGCTCGACCATCGCGTCCGCAAACGCCGGCACGAAGCTCCCGCCTCCGCCACTCGCGCCGGGTTGTGGATCATCCGCCACCTGCCAACCCCGACCGTTGAACGCGGTCACCCGACCCGTCTTCACCTTCAACCGTTCCTCGCCGTGGTTCGCCGAATTCGACTGCCCCGCCACCACGAACACCTCCCCTACCCCGACCTTTGCCACCTGCCCTTCCGCCAGGATTTCCGCATCCCGGCGCACCCGTACCCGCAGCCGATACCACCCTCCCGACGGCGCGGCCACCACGCCCCGGTACGAAGCCTGACCCTCCTTCAACTCCGTCAACGCGACCCAGCGCTCGCCAAAGCCTTCGCCAACCGCCGCCTCCACCACGCAACCCGCGGGGGCCTCGACCGTCCCGCTCACATCCAACACCCCCATCTCCCGGGTCGTCCGCTGGACCACCTGCATCTCGACGGGGGTCGTGATCGCCACCCGCACGTCCGCCGCCCCGGCCGTGGACAGCCACAGGGCCTGGAACAAAAACCGGAAAAGCCAGGACCGAAGAATCGCTCTCATTCGCAACAGGGATTGAACCCCCACGCTAGGAGTGCCCAAGCCCTGTTCCCAGCCTGAATGCCGAGATCGCTGATCGGCCGGGTGCCCTCACCCGGCGGCAAAGATGCCAAGTCCTCGCTTGTAGGCCGGGTGCCCTCACCCGGCGTCGAAGCTTGTAGGCCGGGTGCCCTCACCCGGCGGGGATCGGTAAGCGCCGCGTGAGGGCACGCAGCCTACAGGGCGGAGGGGTCCCTCGCCCCATTTCGACATCAACCCTGGCAGGGGTTGAAGCCTGCGCGCCCCACCTCGATTCGCGGCGGAGTCGGTGTTCCCGGGCTCCTCAGCAGTCCAGCCCCTTCGGGCCCCTGCCGGGGGACGGATGGATTATTCCACGTCTTCCCCGGGTGGCCGCTGTCGCGCCAACCCGGGGCTATCGGCTGCAACGCCTCCGGCGTAGGCGACGTCAGGAGGCGGCGGCCGGAAGTTCCCAGTCTCCAGATCCCAGTCCCCAGTACCGAATCTGGCCACTGGAAACGGGGAACCAGCAACTCTTCCCCCGCGGCCCCAGCCCCCCAAGATTGACCCGGAGCGCATCGGGTGCTTCCTTCACGCCACGGCTTATGAAGCGCTTCCTGATGTCGGTGGTGGTGGCGGCAACCGCGGCGGTTCCTGTCTTCGGACAAAAGATTCCCGTGGTGGAGAAAGAGCTCCCCAACGGATTCAAACTCCTCCTCGTCGAACGGCATGAGGAACCCCGGATCGCCGGGGGCTGGGTCGCCCACGTCGGTTCCGCCAACGAACGCCCCGGCATCACGGGCATCGCCCACCTTTTCGAACACATGATGTTCAAGGGCACGCCCACCCTCGGCACCACAGACCCCAAGCGCGACCTCGAGATCATCAACGAACAGGAGAAGATCCGGGAACTCATCCGCCAGGAGGAGTCGAAGATGCGCACCGCCCTCCGTCGCGGTGAAGTGACGGACATCACCAGCCCCGAGGCCCGGACCGACCGCTACCGCGAGCTGGAACAGGAGTTCAAGCGCCTGCTCGACGAACAGAGGAAGCTCCTCGTCAAAAACGAATTCGACCGCATCTACACCACGGCGGGCGCGACCAAGATGAACGCGTTCACCACCGAGGACATGACCGGTTACTTCATCGAGGTGCCCTCCAACAAGCTGGAGCTCTGGTGCTGGATGGAATCCGAACGCCTCCTCCGCCCCGTCTTCCGCGAGTTCTACGCCGAACGCGACGTCGTCTTCGAGGAACGCCGCATGCGGACCGAGTCGACCCCGACCGGCAAGTTCGCCGAACAGTTCAACGCCCTGTTCTGGGATGCCCATCCCTACAACTGGCCCGTCATCGGATGGCCCAGTGACATCCCGGCGATCTCCAAGAAGCAGGCCGACGAGTTCTACGGGCTCTATTACCAGCCCCAGAACATCACCCTGATCCTCGTCGGGGACTTCAAACCCGACCAGGCCGAGAAGCTCGTCGGCGAATACTTCGGCCGCATTCCCAAGGGCAACCAGCCGCCCCCCGAGGTCACGACCCTCGAGATCCAGTCCTCCGCCGAGAAGCGCTACAACGCCGAAGCCGAGGTCAATCCCCAGGTCGACATCCTGTGGCGCACCGTCGCCTTCGGCCACAAGGACTCCTACGTCCTGGAGGTCGTCGAACAACTCCTCAACGGCCGCACCGGCCGCCTCTACAAGGGTCTCGTGCTCGGCCGCCAGGTAGCCACCGACGCCGGTGCCGCCAGCCGCCCGATGAAGTGGGCCGGCATGTTCAACGCCTCCGCGGAGGCCAAGGACGGCAAGTCCCTCGACGAAGTCGAACAGGCCGTCTACGCCGAGATCGAGAAGCTCGCCACCGAACCGATCCCCGCGGACGAACTCCAGAAGGTGAAGAACAATTTCGCCGCCGCCGAGTACCGCCGCCTCACCACGACCTTCGGCATGCTCTACCAGATCATCTTCTCCGAAGGCATGGGCGACTGGCGTGAGATCAACGAGTCCGGCCCCCGCATCCAGGCCGTCACCCAGGAGGACATCCAGCGCGTCACGAAGAAGTACTTCACCAAGGAAAACCGCGCCGTCGCCCACTTCACCCGCAAGGCCGGCACCGGGGGCGCCGCCGGTGAGGACGCCGACCTCGCCGGCCTCGCTGCGGACCAGAAACCCATGGCCCGCCAGTTCACCAAGCGCATCGCCGAGACGACCGATGCCGCCCAGCTCAAGGCCATGCTCGCCGGCATCCAGGGCCAACCCGCCGGCACCGACCCCAAACGCCAGCAACTCCAGAAGATCATCGTCCGCAAGCTCGAGTCCCGGATCGCCGAACTCGAAAAGAAGTAACTCCGGCAACCTCCCAACGCTGATTCATCCTTTCCTCCCAACGCGAAGCTCCACCGCCATGAAAGCACTCGCCCTCTCCCTCCTCACCCTCGCTACCGCCGCCTCCGGCGTCCTCGCCGAGATCCCCGACCGCCCGGAGAAGCTGTCCTTCTCCGCCCTGTCCTACGATCCGCCCAAGCCCGCCGACTACCGCGTCCAGCTCAAGGCCGGCCCCGTCGCCTACATCGCCACGGACCGCGCCCTCCCGCTCGTCACCATCTCGGTCATGGTTCGCTGCGGCGCCTACCTGGAACCCGAGGGCAAGGAAGGCCTCGCCGACTTCACCGGCCACCTCCTCGTCCGCGGCGGCATCGCCTCCAAGTCCGCCGAGGAACTCGAGGAACGCCTCGCCTTCCTCGCCGCCGGTCTCTCCTCCGGCATCGGGGACGACTCCGGCAGCGTCTCCCTCAACCTCCTTTCCAAGGACCTGCCCGAGGGCCTCGCCCTCCTCCGCGAGGCCCTCACCGCCCCGCGCTTCCAGAAGGACAAGTTCGACCTGCACCGCGAGCAGTCGATCCAGGGGATGAAGCAGCGCAACGACGACTCCGGCTCGATCCAGGCCATGGAGGCCGAGCGCCTCGCCTACGGCACCAACTTCTGGGCTTCCCGCATCTCCACCGAGAAGTCGCTCAAGTCGCTCTCCGTCGACGATCTCAAGGCCTATCACCAGAAATGGTTCCACCCCGCCAATTTCGTCGTCTCCGCCTCCGGTGATTTCGACCGCGACGAACTCATCGCCAAACTCGAAACCCTCTTCGCCAACTGGCCTTTCACCGGCGAGAAGGCCCCGCCCGTCCCCGCCAACCCCACCATGGCCGCCGGCGGCGTCTACCTCGTCGACAAGGACGTCAACCAGGGCCGCGTCTCCGTCATGCTCCCCGGCGTCAAACGCGATGACCCGGACTTCCCCGCCATCACCGTCATGAACGACATCCTCGGCGGCGGCGGATTCACTTCCCGCCTCATGAACCGCGTCCGTTCCGACGAGGGTCTCGCCTACGGCGCCGGTTCCTCCTTCCCCGGCGGCGTCCACTACGCCCGCGCCTTCCAGGCCGGCCTTTCCACCAAGTCCCGCACCGTCGCCTACGCCACACGCATCGTTCTCGACGAGATGAACCGCATCGCGAACACCCCCGTCACCGACGAGGAAATCAACACGGCCAAGCGTTCGTTCGTGGATTCCTTCCCCGGCACCTTCAACACCAAGGCCAAGATCGCCGGCCAGTTCGCTACCGATGAATTCACCGGCCGCTTCGCCAAGGACCCCGAATACTGGTCGAAGTGGCGCTCGCGCATCGAGACGGTCTCCAAGGACGACGTCCTCCGGGTCGCCAAACAACACCTCCATCCGGACAAGGCGGTCATCCTCGTCGTCGGCCAAAAGGAAGAGATCCTCAAGGGCCACCCCGACCACCCCGTGAAGCTGGAACAGCTCGCCTCCGGCAAGGTCACCCAACTCCCGCTCCGCGATCCCCTCACCCAGGAACCGGTCAAATGAGCGATCCCCTCGCACGCCAGCGCCAGATGGTGGCGCAGCATCCCAACAACGAACTCGCCCGCTTCAGCCTCGGCAAGGCCCTCTTCGACCGCGCCGAATTCACCGAGGCCCGCGAACACTTCGCCGTCGCCCTCGCCCGCAAACCCGACTGGATGGCCGTCCAGATCCTCGTCGGGAAATGCGACCTCTCCCTCGGCAACCGCGACGCCGCCCGCGCCGCCTTCGAAAGCGCCCGCGACCTCGCCGTCGCCCAACACCACGAAGGACCCCTCGCCGAGATGGAACAACTCCTCTCCGACCTCGACTCCTGACCGTCCACCGATGGCGCGGATGGGGTTTGGGGGGGTATCCACAGATTACACAGATTTCACGGATTGGCCGCGCCAGGCCTGCCCCCCCTTCGTACTCGTACTCGTACTCAGCCCGCAGGGCGGTACTCGTACTCGAATTCGCGGAGACCCGCGGAGGGCCCGAGTACGAGTTCGAGTAGGAGTACGAGTACGACCCACGCCATACCCCCCCTCCGCGCCCACAGCGCCTCTGCGGGAGACCCGCCCCGTCGTCCCCCATCTGTGCAATCCGTGTAATCTGTGGATCACCCACTTTTCCTCCCCTCCCCCAAAATCTGTGGCCGACTCGCCCCGGCAAATCCTCTAG
>CAIMMI010000200.1 GCA_903842505.1 uncultured Verrucomicrobiota bacterium
ACAAATCCTCGACTGTAGGCCGGGTGCCCTCACCCGGCGACGATCGTGAACCGCCGCGTGGGGGCACGCGGCCTACAAATCCGTGTTGAACCCAGCCGCCCGCTCGGCACCCACCCCTGAAATTTTCGGTGCATCCCCGCACGGGTTGTGACGAACTGGAGTCAGCCATGCTCCCCCGCTCCACCTCGCAAGGCCGGGCCGGTTTCACCCTGATCGAACTCCTCGTCGTCATCGCGATCATCGCGATCCTTGCCGGGATGCTCCTGCCCGCCCTGTCCGGAGCCAAGGCCCAGGCACTCCGGGTAAAGTGCCTCAACAACCAGAAGCAGATCGGCCTCGCCGCCAATCTCTACAGCAACGACCACTCCGAGTCCCTCGTCACGAACGGCGAAGTCGACAACGCGAATGTGGGTGGCCCGAAACTCTGGGTGCTCGGCGGATACCACAACGTCACCGCGGCCTTCACCAACACCGCATACCTCGTCGATCGCAAATACGCCGCCTTCGCGCCCTACATCTCCGCCAAGGAGATCTACAAGTGCCCCTCCGACAAGACGACCATCGTCGTCAGTCGCGGCCGTCCCGTTCCTCAGGTCCGCAGTTACGCCATGAACCTGTACCTCGGCCCGAACGCCGACATGCAGAACCGCCTTTCCACCCGCTACCGATCCTTCCGCAAAACCACCGACGTCCCCAGCCCGTCCGAGATCTTCCAGACCCAGGACCTCTCCCCTCAGAGCCTGTGCACGCCGGCCTTCATTGTCCTGATGCCCGGCAATGCCAACAGCCAGTTCTTCCATCTCCCCGCCGTCCACCACAACAACGGCGGCGTCGTCGGCTTCAACGACAGCCACGCCGAAGGCCACAAATGGCTCGATGCCCGCACCTTTCGCAAGGCCACCCTCGGCCAGCGCATCGACCACAACCTCTCCGTCCCGAACAGCCGCGACCTGAAGTGGATCCAGGATCGCACCACGATCCTCAAGTAACCCCCATTTACATTCCCGTGTCCCACCTGCGACATCCGGATGTAAATGCAACTCCCGGTGTTCCCGCTTCCTTGCCTCCGCACCTCGTGGTGAAGCCCACTGGCCAGCCTTGGCCAGCCTTGGCCGTCCGCCTCCGCGCCCTCGCCCCGATGCCCGAATCGGTCACCAAGTCCGCTGCGGTGTCGCATGACGGTTGGCTCTACGTCTGCGGAGGTCACAAGGGCGAGCGACACGACTACAACGCCACAGAGGTATCGGGCAGTTTCCATCGCCTGGACCTGACGACCGGCACCACCTGGGAATCGCTGCCCTCCACGCTCCCCGGTCAGGGCATGCCTTTCGTCTACCGGGGACACCTGGCAACGCGTCGGTCGCGTTGCCCCCTGGGGCCCATTCCCGAGGCAACGAGGACGTTGCCGTCCCGTTTGACGCGGGGGCAGTGTCAAGATGCGCCCGCCTGCTTCGAACCTGAAACTTGAACCTTCAATCTCCCCCAGACTTCCCCCAACCTTGCGTACCCTTCCATGAGCAAGCTCAACGTCGGAATCATCGGATACGGGTGGGTCGCCACGGCCCACATCGCCGCCATCAATGCCACGGCCCACGCCCAGGTGACCGCCGTTTATTCGGCCCGCCCGCTGGACCCCGCGCTCCTCGCCTCGCGCCACGGCCCCGGCATCCGGGCCTTCGATGACCTTCAGGCGATGCTCGCGGATCCCACGATCGATATCGTCAGCATCTGCTCGTATCCGTGGCTGCACGCTGAGCACGCCCAAGCCGCTGCCAAGGCTGGAAAGCACCTGATCATCGAGAAGCCCCTCGCCCTCTCCTGGGAAGACTGTCTGGCCGTGCGCGACGCCGTGGCGAAGGCCGGGGTCCTCACGTGTGTCTGCTTCGAGTGCCGTTACTCCGCCCAGTTCCTCTCCACCCGTTCCGTCATCGATTCCGGAATGCTCGGTGAAATCCACTACGGCGAAGTCGACTACTACCACGGCATCGGGCCCTGGTACGGCCAATACCGCTGGAACGTCACCCGCAAGGGCGGCGGATCGAGCCTCCTTTCTGCCGGTTGCCACGCGCTGGATGCGCTCCTGCTCTGCCTGGGTTCCGACGTCGCCGAGGTCCACTCGATGTCCACCAAGTCCCGCAGCCCGGACTTCGCCCCATACGAATACGACACCAGCGCCGTCACCCTCGTCCGCTTCCGTGATGGCCGTGTCGGCAAGACCGCTTCGATCATCGACTGCGTCCAACCCTACTACTTCCACACCCACCTCGTGGGATCCGAGGGCAGCCTCCTCGACAACCGCTTCCATTCCGCCCGTCTCGGTGCGCTCAACAAGAACCAGTGGAGCAACCTCTCGTTCCCACTGGTCGACTCCGGTGACGTGAAGGATCACCCCTATCAAAACCAGTTCGAAGCCTTCTTCCAGGCGGTCGGCCGACGCGAGGAGATGAAGCTCACCAGCCTCACCGACGCCCTCCAGACGCATCGTGTCCTCTTCGCTGCGGACGAATCCGCGCGCACGGGTCGTCCAGTCGCCCTTGTCTGAAGGGTATTCCTCCATGCCTGCCGCCCTTGCGATCGCAGCCCACCCGGACGACATCGAATTCTGCATGGCGGGAACCCTCCTGCGCCTCGCCGGGTGCGGGTGGGACATCCACTACTGCAACCTGTCCGCGGGCAACCTCGGTTCCGCCACGATTCCCGGACCGCGGCTCGCTGCGATGCGCCGCAAGGAATCGCAGGCCGCGGCGCGGAAACTGGGCGCCACCTGGCACGCACCCATCGCCCGTGACCTGGAGATCTTCTACAACGACGATCTCCTCCGTCGGGTTGCCGCCGTCGTCCGCAAGGTCCGCCCCACCCTCGTCCTGACGCATTCGCCGCAGGACTACATGGAAGACCATATGAACACCTCGCGCCTCGCCGTCTCCGGGGCCTTCGCGCGGGGAATGCCGAACTACCGCACCCGGCCATCCGTGCCGCCGTTCGACGGTCACGTCACGGTTTACCACGCACTTCCCCACGGCCTGCACGACGGACTCGGCCAGAAGATCACCGCCAGCCTCTACGTCGACACTGCCCCGGTGCATGCGGTCAAACGGGAAGCCCTCGCCTGCCATGCCAGCCAGAAGGAGTGGCTCGACCGCAGCCAGGGCATGGACTCCTACCTGGTCGCCATGGACGCATTCTCCGCCGAGGTCGGCCGCCTCTCCGGTCGGTTCACCCACGCCGAGGGTTGGCGTCGACATTCGCATCTGGGCTTCTGCCCGGCCGACGCCGACCCACTCCGCGAGGTCATCGGCGCCGTTCCATCAAAAACCAACAGGCGCTGAAGCTGAGGGACGGTGCTGCGGATGGCCTCTTTGCAATGCCCCCAAAGCCGCGTCCGATGGGGCGAGTGTCCTCACGAGCCGATCCTGAACCGGCTCGACCGAGTCTCGCCCCACCCACTTGCCTGGAGGGCTTCCGCCACGTTCCCCGGCTTACTCCCACTCGATGGTGCCGGGGGGCTTGCTCGTGATATCGAGCACCACGCGATTGATGCCCCGAACCTCGTTCGTGATGCGGGTGGAGATCTTCTCCAGCAGATCGTAGGGCACCTTGACCCAGTCCGCGGTCATACCGTCCTGTGATTCCACGGCGCGGATCGCGAGCGTGAAGTCATAGGTCCGTTCGTCGCCCTGCACACCGACGCTGCGAACCGGCAACAGCACGGCGAACGTCTGCCACGTCTTGTAGTACAGGTCCGCCGCCTTCATCTCCTCGACGACGATGGCGTCCGACTTGCGCAGGATCTCCAGCTTGGATCCCGTAATCGCGCCGAGGCACCGCACCGCGAGGCCCGGTCCCGGGAAAGGCTGGCGCTGGACGATCTCCTTCGGCAATCCGAGTTCGACGCCCAACTGCCGGACCTCGTCCTTGAACAACTGCCGCAGCGGTTCCAGCAACGTGAACTTCATGTTCTTCGGCAGGCCGCCCACGTTGTGGTGGCTCTTGATCATCGCCGCCGGATTGCCCGCGATGGGCACCGACTCGATGACGTCCGGATAAAGGGTTCCCTGCGCCAGGAACTTCGCCTTGCCCGCGCGCTTCGTCGCCGCCTGGAACACGTCAACGAACGCCTTGCCGATCACCTTCCGCTTCCGCTCCGGATCCGTGACTCCCTTGAGCTTCTGGAGGAAGAGCTTCGTCGCGTCCTCGTACTGCAACCGGATCTTGAAGTTCCGTCCAAAGACCTCCTGCACGACCTCGGCCTCACGCGCCCGCAGCAGGCCGTTGTTCACGAAGATGCAGGTCAACTGGTCGCCGATTGCGCGGTGGATCAACGCCGCCGCCACGCTCGAATCCACACCGCCGCTCAGGCCGAGGATCACGCGGTCCGATCCGACCTGGCGGCGGATCTCCTCGGTCGCCTGCTCGACGTAGTTGCGCATCGTCCACTCGCGGCCGCAGCCGCAGACGCCGTGCACGAAGTTCGCGAGGATCTCCTTGCCGCGCGGCGAGTGCACGACCTCCGGATGGAACTGGATGCCGAAGTAACGCTTCTTCGAATGTTCGATCGCGGCGTAGTTGGAGTTCTCCGTCGTCCCCACCACCACGAAATCCTTCGGCAGACGCGTCAGCTTGTCCCCGTGGGAATTCCAGACCTGCAACTCCTTCGGCAATCCCTGGAACAAGGCGCACTCGCTGTCCGCCACCGTCAGTGTTCCCTTGCCGTACTCGCGCTTCTCGCCCTTCTCCACCTTGCCGCCCAGGAACTGCGCCAGGATCTGCACGCCGTAGCAGATCCCCAGCACCGGGATCCCCAGCTTGAAGATCGCCTTGTCCGGCAACGGGGCGTCCGACGCATACACGCTGGATGGCCCACCCGAGAGGATCAGCCCCTTCGGCTTCAGCGCCGCGATCTCCGCAGCCGGCGTGTCAAAGCGGAGAATCGTGGAGTACACGTTGCACTCGCGGATACGGCGCGCGATGACCTGAGTGTACTGCGACCCGAAATCGAGGATGACGATCTGTTCCATGGTCCTATGTCGAAAAAGCAGCTTGTGCCCAGACCGCCACGCCTTGGAAAGAGCAAACTTGGTTCATGGGAGTTCCCAGTTTCCAGATCCCCGATGCCGGCCTCCCACCGACAACCGTGGCCGCCGAGCGAACGAGGCGGGTCGAAGGGGCATTCCCAGTCACCCGATCCCAGTTGCGTGACGTGGGCGGCTACCCCAACGCGACCATCTTGCCGCACGGGTTGACTTGCCCCACCCCGTCCCTAGGCTGCCGGCCCGTGAATCGCTGGATCATTTGCCTGATCGTCCTGATGGGCATCACCGTGGGCGCCCGCCGCTGCCCGGCGCCCATCATCTTCCGTCCCGGTGAGGGATGGACCTACGAACCCGTCGGACAGACCGGAAAGTGGGAGAGGAATCGCGCCAAGGACCAGCTCGAGGTGGCGCAGGAATCCTTCGAAAAGAAGGACTATCGGACGGCGCTCAAGGCCGCCCGCCGGGTGGTGAAGGTGTGGCCGCTGTCGGACCACGCCGGGCCTGCCCAGTACCTTCTCGGCCGTTGCTACGAAGCCCGCAAGCAGGACGAAAGGGCGTTCAAGGAATACCAGCGAGCCCTCCAGAAGTACCCGAAGATCCCGAACTACAACGAGATCCTCCAGCGTGAGATGGAGATCGCCAACCGGTTCCTCGGCGGACAGTGGTTCAGGCTGTGGGGCTACATCCCGTTCTTCCCGTCCATGGACAAGACGGCGGCCCTCTTCGACCAGGTCGTCAAGAACGGTCCCTTCAGTTCCACCGGACCCACGGCCCAGATGTCCGTCGGAACCGCCCGCGAGAAGCAGAAGAACTACCCGCTTGCCGTCCGCGCCTACGAAAAGGCCGCTGACCGCTACTTCGACCAACCCGTCGTCGCTTCGGACGCCCTCTACAAGGCCGGGGCTGCCTGGCAGAAACAGTCCCAGCGCGCCGAGTACGACCAGTCCTCGGCCGACCGGGCCATCGAGACGTTCAACGACTTCAAGGCTCTTTACCCAACGGACAAACGGGTTCCCGAAGCCACCCAGGCGGTCCTCGACATGAAGGTCGAGCAGGCCCGCGGCGCCTTCGAGAAGGGCCGGTACTACGAGCGCCGCGACCGCTTTCAGGGCGCGCTGGTCTATTACAACGAGGTCCTCGTGAAGGATCCCAACTCGCCCTTCGCCGAGAAGGCCCGCAAACGGATTGAGTACCTCAGACCGCTCGCCGCCGAACAGGCGAAGCAGCGCGAGAAGGTCGAAAAGGAACGCCGCGAGGCCATGCGCAGGGAAGCCTTCCCCAATTCGCCGGAACCCGCGCCTTCCACGAACGCACCGGCCACCCCTGCCACTCCGGCCGCGAAGTAAGTGAACGTCATGCCGGCCTACCTCCAGCGCCTCGTCCTCGGCCTCCGCCTCCTCGGCGGAACGCTGGCCTGCCTCTGGCTCGCCGGTTGTGCCGGATACAAACTCGGCCCGACGGGCGGCCAGGTCGCCGGGCATCGATCCATCGAGATCCGCCCCTTCGCCGACCAGACCCGCGAACCACGCCTCATCGAACCCGTCGCCACCGCTCTCCGGAAAGAGGTCCAACGCGATGGCACCCTTCAACTCGCCACGTCAGAACCCGGCGACATCCTCGTCACCGGAACCCTCGTCGAGTACACGCGCCACCCGCTCACGTTCCAACCCAGCGACGTCTTCACCACTCGAGACTACGAAATCCGCCTGACCGCCCGCGTGCTCGCCGTCGACCGGTCGACGGGCAAGACCCTGATAGACCGATCGATCAGCGGTCGCGTCCCCGTCCGCTCCGCTCCCGACCTTGGCTCTGCTGAACGCCAGGCCGCCCCATTGGTCGCGGAGCAACTCGCCCGCAACATCACTACGATCCTCGTCGATGGGAATTGGTAAGCACATCCTGACCGCGCTGCTGGCCGCGACGGTCCCATGGATTGGGAGCGCCCGGGCAGACTGGCCTGGCTGGCGCGGTCCGAACCGCGACGGTCGTGCCACCGAAGCCCTTCCGCGGACACTCCGGGCGGAAGCCGAGCCCATGTGGAAGCTCGCCATCGGCCGCGGCTATTCCGGGCCGGTTGTCGCCAGCAACACCCTGGTCTACGTGGACGAACAGCAGGGCTCCGAGACCGCCCACGCACTCGACCGCGCCACCGGCCGGGAGCTCTGGAAGACCTCCTACGCCAAGGCGTGGTCTGACGAATTCGAACCCGGACCTCGCTGCACTCCGCTGCTCGATGGCGATCGCGCCTATGTGCAATCCGCGCAGGGAATCGTCGCCTGCCTCTCGGTCGCCAACGGCCAGAAGCTCTGGTCGCTCGACTTCAAGGACCTCGGCATGTCGTGGGTCACCGAACGTCACGCCAACGTCGGCGCTGCCGTCCGGCGCGGTCACACGGGTTCCCCGGTCATCGACGGAGACAGGCTTTTCCTCCAGACCAGCGCCCTCGCCGGAAAGTCCATCATCGCCGTCGACAAGCGCACCGGGAAGACCCTCTGGCAGGCTCTCGACGACCAGACCGCCTACTCGTCGCCCGTCATCACCACGCTCGCCGGCCGGCGACAGTTCGTCACCGCCACCTGCGAAGGCTTGGTCGGCCTCGACGTCACCTCCGGAACGGAACTCTGGCGGACCCGCTTCCAGACCGGCGCCAACCGGAACGTGCTCACGCCCGTCATCGTCGGTGACGACGTCCTGTTCGCCAGCCATACCACCGGACTCCGCTGCCAGCGAATCACCTCCGGCGAGAAAACCCAGACCTCGACGGAACGTTGGTTGAACCGCCAACTGCGGATCAACATGCCCACGCCGGTCGCCGTCGGCCGCCAACTCTACGGCGTTGGTCCGTCCCGCGATTTCATCTGCGTCGACCTCGACGACGGGCTCCCCCGCTGGACGGAACGGGGCTTCGGCGAGGTGGCCAGCGTCATCACCGATGGCCAGGGACTCCTCGTCCAACTCGACTCCGGCGAACTGCGACTCCTCGCCGTCAACAACGTCCGCTACGAGGAACTCGGCCGCTTCCAGGCCTGCGGGAAGACCTATTCCCATCCCGCCCTCCAGGACGGCGTCCTGTACACCCGCGACCCCCAGTCGCTCACCGCCTGGCCCCTCACGGCCAAGCCCTGATCCCGCTCCGCCGTGTACCGCACCCTTATCGAGATCGGAGGCTTTTCCCTCCACACATTCGGCCTGCTGGTCGGTCTCGGCTTCCTTGCAGGCCTCTGGATCGCCAACCGCTGCGGCGAACGCGACGGCATCCCATCCGGCGCGATCAGCGATCTGGTCATCCCCTGGATCCTGCTCGGTGGGATGCTCGGTGCGCGGATCGTCTATGTGGTCACCTACTGGAACGAACAGTTCGCCGGCCATCCCATCGGTGAGATCTTCCAGGTCTGGAAGGGCGGACTCGTGTTCTACGGCGGCCTCGCCGGCGCTGCACTCACCGCCATCGTCTACATGGTCCGCAAGGGGCTTCCGCTATGGCGCGTCGCCGACTGCCTCGCTCCGGGCATCGCCCTCGGCCACGTCTTCGGCCGGCTGGGCTGCTTCATGAACGGCTGCTGCCACGGACGACCCTCCAACCTGCCTTGGGCGGTCCGCTTTCCCAAGGGCGTCCTCCCCTTCGAACACGCCGTCCACCCGGCCCAACTGTACGAAGCCGCCCTGAACCTCGCCCTGTGCGGGGCCCTCGTCGCCTTCCACGCCCGACGACGCTTCGACGGCGCCGTGTTCGCCGCCTACCTCATCGCCTACGCCTTCATCCGAACTTTCACCGAATGGTTTCGAGGCGACTATGCCTTCATTTCCGATCCCGCCGCGGGCCGTTTCACCCCGGGGCAAACCACCAGTGTGCTGATCCTCGTCACGGGCATCGCCCTGGGGTTCACGCTCCGTTCCCGCTCCCGTTCAACCGGCGCCCGAACTTCCGGTGCCTGACCCGACCCGATCCAAAGCCAGACCTCACCCACATCCCACCCGCCCGTGATTTCCGTGGGACCATTTCCGCAGACCGACCGCCATGTCCAATCCTGATAACATCGTCATCGAAACCTCGCTCCCCCGGGAGCGACTCGACCGCCACCTCGCTTCCCTGATCACCGGTGTCTCCCGCGCCGCGCTCCAGCGCCTCATCATTGAAGGCCGCATCAAGGTCAATGGCTCGCTGGTCAAGCCCAACCACGCGCCGCACGCCGGCGATGTCATCACCATCCACTGGCCCTCGCCCACCGCTCCGGTAGCCCAGGCGCAGGACATCCCGCTGGAAGTGCTGTTCGAGGACGAGGACCTCATCGTCATCAACAAACCCGCCAATCTCGTTGTCCACCCGTCGGCCGGCCACGATGACGGCACCATCGTCAACGCCCTGCTGCACCACTGCGCGGGACAACTCAGCGGAGTCGGCGGAGTCGAACGGCCGGGAATCGTCCACCGCCTCGACCTCGGCACGTCCGGTTGCCTCGTCGTCGCCAAGAACGATCGCACCCACATCGCCCTGACCGAGCGATTCCAGATGCGACAGGTGGAGAAGTTCTACCAATGCATCGTCTGCGGCGAACTCACCCCAGCCACCGGTGACATCCGCGCGCCCATCGCCCGCCATCCAACGCAACGGCAGCGGATGGCCATCGTCCAGGGTGCGAAGTTCGCACGGACCACCTACCAGCGACTCGAAAGCCTGCCCGGCTCCGCCTTCGTCGAGGCCAAGCTCCACACCGGCCGCACGCACCAGATCCGCGTGCACTTCCAGCACCTGGGCTTCCCGATCTTCGGCGACGAGGTCTACGCCAAGGCCCAGACCAAGAAGCTGACGCAACTCACCGGCATCACGCCTGCCCGGCAGATGCTCCACGCCCGTCGCCTCGCTTTCCGCCACCCCCGCAACGGCCGTTTCTGCGAGTTCGACGCTCCCTTGCCCCAGGACTTCCGCGAGGTCCTCGCCGCCCTCCGCGAACTCGCTGCGGTCTGATCCAGCCCCGGAAACTTGCTCTTCGAACCTTTGGGTTTCGCACCTACCTTCCGCCCGACATGAGCTTCGTTGGTGAGTTCAACCAGCTACCCCTTGGCCCGCTCCTGCGTCGTGCCAGCAATGCCGGCACCGCCGAGGTCCGCTCCATCATCGAGCAGGGCCCGCGTTCGCTGGCCGACTTTGCAGCCCTGCTTTCCCCGGCCGCCGGCGAACTCCTCGAACCCCTCTGCCGCCGCTCCCAGGCGATCACCCGACAACGCTTCGGCCGCGTCATCCGCCTGTTCGCCCCGCTCTACGTCAGCAACGAGTGCATCAACAACTGCTCGTACTGCGGATTCTCCCGCGACAACGCCATCCTCCGCGTCACGCTCTCCCTCGATGAGGTCCGCCGCGAGGCCCGCGAACTCGCCGCCCAAGGCTTCCGCAATATCCTCCTCGTCGCCGGCGAACACCCGAAGTTCGTCTCCAACGGCTACCTCGCCGACTGCACCCGCGCCCTCTCCGAATCGGTCCCCTCCATCTCCCTCGAAGTGGGTCCGATGGAAACGGATGAGTACCGCCCCATCGTCGAAGCCGGGGCCGAAGGGCTCGTGGTCTACCAGGAAACCTACGACCGCGAACTCTACGGCCGGATGCACACCGCCGGCCCCAAGCGGAACTTCGACTGGCGCCTCGAATGCCCTGAACGCGCCTACGCCGCCGGCTTCCGTCGTCTCGGCATCGGCGCCCTCTACGGCATCTCCGACTGGCGCCTCGAGGCCCTGAGCCTGGCCGCGCACGCCTCCTACCTGCTCCGTCACTGTTGGAAGGCCATGCTCACGTTGTCCCTCCCCCGGCTCCGTCCCTGCGCCGGCGAGTTCCAACCGCTCACCCACCTCGCCGACCGCGAACTCGTCCAGTTGATCGCCGCCTTCCGTCTGTTCCTGCCGGATGCCGGACTCGTGCTTTCCACCCGCGAACCTGCCCCGCTCCGCGACGGCCTGTTCCCCCTCGGGATCACCCACGCCAGCGCCGGGAGCCACACCGAGCCCGGTGGTTATACCGGCGCCGGCAATGAAAAGGTCCACCAGACCGTCCGCGGCCGGATCCTCGAACTCGCCGCCGACAATCCCGCTCTGGCCCCAACCTCCGGACGCTCCACCAACGCCACCGGCCAGTTCGAGATCGCCGACAACCGCTCTCCCGCGGAGATCGCCGACCTCCTCCGCCGCCTCGGCTACGAACCCGTCTGGAAAGACTGGGAAGGTGCCCTCAGCCGGTCGGAGTGAGGGACTGCGGAGTTGCCAGTTGCCAGTTGCCAGTTGCCAGTCGCCAGTCGCCAGTTGCCAGTTGCGGCTCGACAGAGTCTCGCCCCACCTCTGGATGACTTCTCACTCGGCCGGTGGGGCGAGTGTCCTCACGAGCCGAGCGGAGACTTCAAGGTTTCCTGTCGCCCTCCCCTCGTACTCCTACTCGTACTCCTACTCGTACCCGGTTCGATGATTGCGTCGTGAGCATCCCGCGCCTCACTCCAGCCTCACTCCATTCGCTCGAGTACGAGTACCGCCCTCCGGGCTGAGTACGAGTACGAGTACGAGTACGAAGAGCCCCACAAACCGGTCCGAGGCCCCGCCTCCAAGAGCCTCGCGATCCCACGCCCTTGGACCTCCGACCAGCGTACTCGTACTCGTACTCCTACTCGAACCCATGCCCCCACTCGGTACCGTCCCAAAACCTCCCTCCGCCCGAGTACGAGTACGACTTCGGCGAACTGGCTTCTGGGAACTGGCCTCTGGCTACTGGCATCTGGGCACTGGCATCTTCCCCCCGCTTCCGTCTCTAATGGCGTCTTCGTGACGCAACATTCCTTCAAGACCCAGTTCCTCGAACGGCTTCAGGCAGCCGTGGCCGACGGCACCTTCGTCCGCCTCAACCTCGGTGGAGCCACCGGGCGCGACCGCTCGATCCGCAATCTGTTCGTTCGCCCGGTGAAGATCCGCGGCGAACTGCTGCTGACGTTCGTCTACCGGCACCAGACCCGAGACGTCACCAAGAACCACCCGCCCGCGGACGCCTACCCGCTCCTCGACGAACTGATCGGCAACGAGTTCGCCGACGCCTTCCTCTCGACCACCACCGGCACCGCCCACCTCAACGTCCGGAAAGGCCGCAACGCCAACCTCAAGCTCGGCCCCGTCGAAGACACCGCTCCCCCCGACCTCGAACACGACCATCGCAAGGCCCGCGCTGTTCCCACCACGGGCAACACCTGGCTCCGCGACCTCGGCGTCACCGGACTCGACGACAAGGTCCGCGCCGGCATGGAAGCCAAGTACCGCCAGATCCATCGCTTCGTCGAACTCCTCGCCCCCCTCATCCGCGAGGCCGGCCTCCCGCAGGACCGCATTCCCAGCGTTGTCGACATGGGATGCGGCAAGGGTTACCTGACCTTCGCCCTGCACGACCACCTCCGCCGCGTCTACGAACGCCCGGTCCGCGTCCTCGGCATCGAACAGCGCGCTGAACTTGCCGAGGCCTCGAACAAGGTCGCTACGGATCGCGACCTCGACGGGCTCCAGTTCATGACCGGCGTCATCGGATCCACGGTCCTCCAGACCACCGACATTGTCGTCGCGCTTCACGCCTGTGATACCGCCACCGACGACGCCCTCGCCAAGGGCATCGAAGCCGGTGCCCGCCTCATCGTCGTTGCCCCGTGCTGCCATCGCGAAGTCAGCGCACAACTCGTTCCGCCCCCCGCCCTCACCGACGCCCTCCGCCACGGCATCCTGCATCAGCGCGAAGCCGAGTTCGTCACCGACGCCCTCCGCGCCGCGCTCCTCGAAGCAGCCGGATACGAGGCCCGCGTGTTCGAGTTCATCTCGCCCGAGCACACGTCCAAGAACCTCATGATCTCCGCGGTCCGGCGCACCGCACCGCACGACACGGCCGAGGCGACCCGCCGCGCCGTCGCCCTCGCCGCCTTCTACGGGATCCGCAACCAACGCCTCGCCCACCTCCTCCGCATCCCGCTGGCAGCATGAACTTCGGCGACCTCGACTGGCGGATCCTCGACCGACTCCGCTCGACGTTCCTCCAGGAGAAGTTCGGATCCGCCGCCTACTGGCAATCCCACCGGGACCTCGCCCAGTACCACGCCACCTTCGGCGAACGGATCGGATGGAAGTGGGACGCGGTCCTCGCCGAGCTCGCGTCGCTCGGCTGGACGCCGCCCGCGGGCACCGATTCGCTCATCGACTGGGGTTGTGGAAGCGGCATCGCTGCGAATCGCGTTCTGGCCGCCTTCCCCAACCTGCGTCAGGCCGGCTTCAACGACTCGTCCCCGCTCGCCATCGAGTTCGCCATCCAACAGACCCGCCGACTGCATCCGCAGGTCGAGACCCGCACGTTCGCGTCGAACAATGCCGAAGGCGCGCTCCTCGTCCTCTCCCACGTCTGGAACGAGCTTTCGAACGAACAGCGCGTCGATCTCCTCAAGCTTGCCTCCACGGCCTCCGCCATCCTCTGGGTCGAACCCGGCACCCACGAAACCTCCCGGGATCTGCAGACCGTCCGCGACCACTTCCGCGAGGCCTTCGACATCATCGCCCCCTGCACCCACCAGGCCGCCTGCGGTCTCCTCGCCACCGGCATGGAACGTCATTGGTGCCACCATTTCGCCGCGCCCCCGCCCGACGTCTTCACCTCCAGCGATTGGTCCCGTTTCGCCGCGCGCGCCGGCATCGACCTGCGCTCGCTTCCCTACAGCTTCCTCGTTGCCCAACGCCGCACCCCGGGCGCCGCACCCCGGCCCGACAACGGCTGGGAACGACTCCTTGGCCGCGCCCGCATCTCCAAGCCCTACGCCCGGATCCTAAGCTGCGGTCCCTGCGGCGTCTGCGACACCGAAGTCCCCAAGCGCCACCTCCCCGACTGGTTCAAGATCTTCAAGAACGAGGAGGAACCCCGCCGCCTCCGCTGGACCCGCGACGGCGACCGCGCCACCTCGATCGAGAGCCCGGACTCGTAGCCGCCAAGGCCGGGCCAAAGGGAGTTCCCAGTCACCAGTCACCAGTTCCCAGACCCCTTGTAGGCCGGGTGCCCTCACCCGGCGTGAATCATCAACCGCCGCGTGGGGGCACGCAGCCTACAGGATGGAGATCATGAACCCTCGTAGCCGCCAAGGTAACGCGGCGGGGCCAGGCAAAGTTCCCAGTCCCCGGAGCCCTTGTAGGCCGGGTGCCCTCACCCGGCGTGTAT
>CAIMMI010000201.1 GCA_903842505.1 uncultured Verrucomicrobiota bacterium
CGCCAGCGCTCCCACTGCGACACCTATTGGAGAACGGGCGACGGATCGCTCGTCGACTCGAAGACACCCAACGCAGGCGAGCTCGACAACTGGTTGCCATACGGTCGGCGATCGCTGGCAAATTAGGTTAACGCATATGGGGCACCCGGCCTACACCAGGAGCCAGAGAGTGGCCGCCGGTTTCAACCCGCTTTTGTAGGCCGCGTGCCCCCACGCGGCGATTCCATCTCCACTCCGGGTGAGGGTACTACACCAGGAGCCAGAGAGGCCACTCCCGTTGACAAGATTCAAGTCACGCTGGACTCGCCGACAACACTGCCTTCCCAGACCGTCACCGCGCGCCCGATGAGGCACACGCGGTCCCCTTGCCAATCGACACCCACCTCGCCACCGCGGCGACTGGCCTGCCACCCCGTCATTCGGGTGCGACCCAACCGCTGGCCCCAGAACACGGCCAGCGAGCAGTGGGCTGAGCCCGTCACGGGATCCTCCGGCACACCGACTGCCGGCGCGAAGAACCGCGAAAGGAAATCATAGCCGGGCAGATCCGAGGCCGTCGTCACGATCACGCCCCGGACAGGAAGATGGCCGATGGCGGAAAGGTCTGGCTCGAGGGCGCGCAAGGTCGCCGCGTGCGGCAACTCGACCAACAGGTCATCCGCCGTCCGACCACACCAACGGATGTCCGCCCCGAGCGCAGCGGCCAGACCCGAGGGGGTTGCCACGGCCTCCGCTGGGCGGGCCGGGAAATCCATCCGGATCCCGCCTTCACCCGGTTCGCAAGCAAGCCAACCGCTCCGGGTGTGGAACCGGATGCTCTCGCCCGCCGGCACCCGCCCCGATTCCCAAAGCAGATGGGCCGAAGCCAGCGTCGCATGCCCGCACAGGGCCACCTCCGCCGTGGGCGTAAACCATCGAAGATCCCACCCGCCACCGGGGCGACGCACCAGGAAGCAGGTTTCGGAAAGGTTCAACTCGCCAGCCACCGCCTGCATCCACGGCACCCCGACGGCAGATTCCAGGACGCACACGGCTGCCGGGTTCCCGCGAAACGGGCGCGGCGCGAAGGCATCAACGACGGCAATGGGAACACGCTGGGACATGAAGTCAGGGATTGTAACCAGCGGTCCGGCCAGACATTCAAACCGGCCTTGCGCCCATTTCCCTTCAACCCGTCACCAGACTCCGGTGCGCCGAGAACGTCGGGCGCAACGCACGGCTGGCCTGATCCTGCAGTGTCTGCAGCTTGCGATAGACTTCGACCGCCTTGTCGTTCGGTTGCGCCGTCTCGGCCCGGTTCACCTTCACGAACGCGTCGGTGACGTCCTCGATCCCGACCGTCTCGCCCTTCTGCCGACGCCAGCACCACAGGGCCTGCAGCGCCGCTCCATAGGCTGCGCCCTCGGACACCTCGAGCGTCACCACCTCGGCCTGGAACACATCGGCCATGATCTGCCGCCAAAGCTTCGATTTCGCTCCGCCACCCGTTGCGCGGACCTGCTTGGCAGAGACGCCCAGTTCTGCCAACCGGCGCAACCCGTAGTTCATCCCCATCGTGACGCCCTCCATCGTTGCCCGTGCGAAATGCGGGGCATCGAACGTCGCCGGACGCACCCCGAGGAACACTCCGGTGCCGTCCGGGAGGTTCGGTGTGCGCTCGCCTTCCAGGTACGGGAGCAACACCAACCCGTCACTCCCGGCAGGTGCCTTCGCCGCCGCCTTCTCGAAGGCCGCGTGGTCGAGATCAAAGTCCTTCCGGACCATCTCGGTCGCCACCGTCACATTCATCGTGCACAGCAGCGGCAGCCAGCGGTTCGTGGAATCGCAGAACGCCGCGATCTCACCCGCGGGATCCACCACCGGACGCTCGGAGCACGCATAGATCGTCCCACTCGTGCCGAAGCTCGCCGTGACGACTCCCTGCCGGGTGTTCCCCGTGCCGATGGCTCCCATCATGTTGTCGCCACCCCCCGCCGCCACCAGGACGCCCGCATTCAGGCCCAGCGCCTTGGCCGCCTCGGCGCGAAGCTGGCCGGCCGGTTGGTCGCTGGATGAAAGCGTGGGCAGCTTGCCCGACAATTCGGGGTCGATCGCCTGGATGGCCGCTTCCGACCAACGCCGCTTGCGCACATCCATCAACGCCGATCCGGACGCATCGCCAAACTCCATGAACATCCCGCCCGTCAGCCACCAGTTCAGGTAATCATGCGGCAGGAGGACCGTCGCCAATCGGGCGTAATTTTCCGGTTCGTTCTTCCGGAGCCAAAGGATCTTCGGCGCCGTGAATCCCGGCAGCACGGCATTGCCCACGGCCCGGATCGCTCCCTTGGCCCCCCCGAGGGCCTGCGTGATCTCGGCACACTCGGCCGTCGTCGTCGTGTCGCACCAGAGCTTCGCCGGCCGGATCACCGCACCGGACTTGTCCATGGGAACAAACCCATGTTGCTGTCCGCTGACCGAGATCGCCACCACCTCGCCCGCGGTGGCCTTCGCTTCCTTGAGCGCCAGCTTCACGGACTTCACCAGCGCCGCACGCCACGTCTCCGGATCCTGCTCCTTCGCGCCGGCGGGCAGGCCTGCGATCAAGCCGTAGGAAGCGCTTCCAGAACCGCAAACCTTGCCTGACCGCGCGTCGACGACGAGGGCCTTGGTCGACTGGGTGCCGGAATCAATACCGATGAGGAGGGAACGGGATGCCATGGAATCAGTTTCTGGTTCGTGCCGCAGACAGAGTGCTTGAAGGGGCGTCCCGTTTGAAGATTTCAGTTCGAAGATTTCAATCGAACCTGTCCCAGTCCTTGACGGCATCACCTTGATTGATACTGTCCGCCGCTCCGCGTCCCACGGGACGCTCCTGATTTTTTATGAAGCGCCAGTATCAGCCGTCAAAGATCCGCCGCGTGCGCCAGCATGGTTTCCGTGCCCGCATGGCCACCAAGAGCGGTCGTGCCATCCTCAGCAACCGCCGCCGCGTGGGCCGCAAGAAACTCACCCAGGTCTGATTCCTCCACTGCTCCAGAAAAGCCCAGCATCCCAGCAACCACTCCCCTTCCCGGGGCGCCCATGCGCCTGACCTTTCCCAAAAGCCGCCGCCTTTACCAGCGGCGGGACTTTGTCGAGGTCCGGGATCAGGGCAGGCGGCTTGCGCAGGGATGCATGGTCATCAACTGGATGCCAGCCAAGCCCGGCAAGCCTTGGCGGTTGGGGATCATCACCACCAAGGCCCTCGGCCCGGCGGTCGTCCGCAACCGGGCACGCCGGCGGATCCGCGAGGCCTTCCGCCTCAACCAAGGTCTCCTCGCCCACTCCGCGGACATTGTCCTCATCGCCCGTTCGTCCATCCGGAATCTGGATGCCGCACGGGTGACCGAAGACCTGGTCCGGGCGCTCAAGCGCGCTGGGCTCCTCAAGACCTGATCCCGTGAAGGCCCTTCAGTTCACCCTTATCGCACTGGTGCAACTGTATCGCTGGGTGCTTTCACCGGCCAGGACAGCCCTTTTCGGAGGCCCTGTCTGCCGTTTTACTCCGTCCTGCTCCGCTTACGCCCTGGAGGCCATCCACCGCCACGGCCCGGTTCACGGCTCCGCCCTCACGGCGCACCGTCTTTGCCGCTGTCACCCCTGGGGTGGCTGCGGGCCTGATCCCGTTCCCGAACTCATCCGCACCTGACCCGCTTTTCATGGACCGCAAGGGTATCGCCATCTTGGTCGTCGCTTTCGCACTCCTTCTCGGACTGCAACCGCTGGCGAAGTTGATCTTCCCCGCCAAGCCGCTTCCTCCGGGCAGCACGAACGCGGGTCCGGCCAGTCTTGCCGGGACCAACCGCGTCCCGGCCCAGACCAACCCGGCTCCCGCCGTCCCTGTCCTGAACGGCGTCCAACCCCTTCCGCCGGCCACCACCGCGGTTCCCGCTGCGCCCGCCGGCCCGGAGCAGCAGACTTTCCTCGCCACCAAGGCCGCCCGATGGGTCATCGGTTCCCACGGCGGCGGCATCCGCCATGTGGAGGTCCTCTCCCATCAGGCGTTCACCGGCCGACTCGCCAAAGGGCGGTCGAATGCTCCGGTCTTCCTGAACGGGGATTCCCTGCCGCCGGCCCTGTCACTCCAGAACGCATCCGCCCTGGAAGGCGACGGCGTCTACCAACTCCAGAAGCCCGATCCCTCCACCGTCCGCGCCGAGAAGACCCTGCCCAACGGCCTCCGCATCGTCCGCGAATACCGCCTGACCACGAACGACCACCTCCTCCACGCCACGGTCCGCATCGAAAACCGGACGAGCCAGGTGCTCGCCATCCCGCCCGTCGACTGGTCCACCGGGTCCGCCACCCTGATGAACAGCCACGACAAGGGCGATATGCTCGCCGTCGATTGGTACAATGGCAGCAAGGCGGTCCAGACGCCGGGTTGGATCTCCGCCCCCGGCTTCCTCTGCATCCCCAGCAATCCCCGCTCCGAATACAAGGGCGGCGAGGGCAACGTCGTCTGGGCTGCCGTCCAGAACCAGTTCTTCGCGCTCATCACTCTCCCCGAACGGCCCGGACGCGAATTCAGTGCCACCCGCACCCTCCTCCCGGTGCCCACCGCCGAGTCTCTCCGCACGGATCCCGGGCAGAACACCCAACCGATCGCCGTCTCCGGCGTCCTCCGTCAGGACGGCGGAAACGTGGAACCCGGAAAGAGCCTCGACTTCAAGTTCACGGTCTACGCCGGCCCCAAGGAGTACTTCAGCCTGTCCCGCCTCCAACCGGCCTTCGACCAGACGATGGGCTACGGAATCTTCGGGTTCTTCGCCAAGCCCCTGCTGCTCGGGATGAACTTCCTGCACAACACCGCAGGACTTCCCTACGGCTGGTGCATCGTGGTCATCACGATGTTCATCAAGCTCGTGTTCTGGCCCCTGACCGCCGTCAGCACCCGCTCGATGAAGCGCATGGCCGAACTCGGGCCCCAACTGCAGGCCATCCGCGACAAGTACAAGGATGACCCCAAGCGCCTGAACGAAAAGACGCTCCTGTTCATGCGTGAGAGCGGCTACAATCCCGTCGCCGGTTGCCTCCCCATGGTCGTCCAGATCCCCGTCTTCATCGGGTTCTTCACCATGCTCCGCTCGGCCATCGAACTCCGCGGAGCCTCGTTCTTCTGGTGCCCCGACCTTTCCGCCGCCGACACGCTGTTCGTCGTCCCGGGACTCGGCTTCCTGCCCCTCCTCGGCATCCCCGGTCTCGGCCTGCCGCTGAACCTGATGCCCCTGTTCTACGTCGGCACCGCCCTCTGGCAGACCCACCTGACCCCGGCCTCCCCCCAGATGGATCCGGCCCAGCAGAAGATCATGCGCTGGATGCCGCTGATGTTCCTGGCCCTGTTCTACAATTACTCCGCAGGGCTCACGCTTTACTGGACCGTGCAGAACCTGCTAAGCATCCTGCAAACAAAGCTCACCTCCACGAAGCCGAACACGCCTGAACCGGCAAAGCCCACCTCTCTGCGCCCCGCCAAACGTTGAGCTCCCAGCCCCGGACCCGCCCGCCCCTTTCAAACCCATGAGCACCCTCGCGCCGAAGGAAACCCTCACCACGATGCTCCACCACCTCGGCTTCTCGGATGCCCAGGTCGAGGAACTCGAGATCGAGGACCAACTGATGCTCGACGTCAAAACCGAGGACCCGGGCCGCCTGATCGGCCGTCAGGGCGCCACCCTCGGCGACCTCCAGTATCTCCTCAACCGCATCGTTCACCGCGGCGACGAGAGCACCCCACGGATCGTTCTGGATGTCGGCGGCTACCGCCGTCAGGCCCGCGAACTCCTCATCAAGCGCGCCAAGGAAGGCGCCGAAAAGGTCCGGCGCTGGGGTGATGTCATCGAGCTCGAACCGATGAACGCCTACGATCGCCGCATCGTTCACCAGGCGCTCAAGGAAGATCCGGATATCGAGACCCACTCGGTCGAAGTCGAGGGATCCGACAAGAAGGTCATCCTCCTGCGCCCCCGCCGGAATCCGCCCCCGGCCTGATCATCCCCGAGGGATTCCTCGCCCCGGCGAGGTGCAACGCCCCAACGGCACGTCCCCCACGGCACCTCCCCGGCGGGACCGTCGTCCCGCCGGAGATATCCAGCCTCGGGTCAACCGGCTTCAGGCCCGGCCGAAACCCAACCGTTCCCCGCCGTCCTCGACGACCACGCGGATCGTGTCTCCCGGCGTGAACCCACCCGACAACAGTCGCGTCGCCAGCGGGTTCAGCAGGTGCTCCTGGATCGCGCGCTTCAGCGGCCGGGCTCCGAATTGGGGATCGTACCCTTCCCGGGCGAGAAACTTCCGGGCCGCCTCATCCACCTCGAGTGAGTACTGCTGGGCCTGGAGTCGCTTCTGCACCCGGAGCAACTGCAGGTCCACGATCCTCGCCAACTCCGCCTCGTCCAGACTCTCGAAGATCAACGTGTCATCCACGCGATTCAGGAATTCCGGGCGGAAATGCTTCCGCAACTCGGCCCGGACGGCGTCCTCCATCCCCTGCCTTGCGGCCGCATCATTGCGTCCATCCAGGAAGTACTCCTGGATGATCGGCGAACCGAGGTTCGAGGTCATGATCACCAGTGTGTTCCGGAAGTCGACCGTGCGACCCTGTCCATCCGTCAACCGCCCGTCGTCCAGGACCTGCAGAAGGACGTTGAAGACGTCCGGGTGGGCCTTCTCAACCTCATCGAGCAGCACCACCGAGTAAGGCCGGCGCCGCACGGCCTCGCTGAGCTGGCCGCCTTCCTCGTACCCGACGTATCCCGGGGGCGCCCCGACCAACCGCGCCACCGTGTGCTTCTCCATGTACTCGGACATGTCGATCCGGACCATCGCCTGATCGTCGTCGAACAGGAACTCGGCCAACGCCCGCGCCAACTCGGTCTTGCCAACACCGGTCGGTCCCAGGAACAGGAACGATCCCACCGGCCGGTTCGGATCCTGCAATCCGGATCGCGCCCGACGGACGGCATCCGCCACCGCGTGGATCGCCTTGGCCTGCCCCACAACCCGGTTCCCGAGTCGTTCTTCGGCCTTCACGAGTTTTTCCCGTTCCCCCTCCAGCATCCGGGTCACCGGAATGCCCGTCCACGACGCCACCACCCGCGCGATGTCCTCGTCCGTCACCTCCTGCGAGAGCAACCGCTGGCCGGCCGGAATCGAATGCAGTGCCTTCTCCGCCCCGGCGAGTTGCTGCTGCAATTCCGGCAGGCGGCCGTACTGGAGTTCGGACGCCTTGCCGAGGTCGCCCTGCCGCTGCGCCTGCTCGAGCTCGGTCTTCAACTGTTCGATCCGCGCATTCACGATGCTGACGGCATCCAGTGCCGCCCGCTCATTCTGCCATTGGGCGTTCAACCCGGACTGCCGCTCGCGCAGGTTCGCCAGGTCCGCCTCGATCCGTCGCAACCGTTCCCGGGCCGCGTCGTCCTTCTCCTTGGCCAGCGCCGTCCGCTCGATCTCCAACTGCAGGATCTGGCGGTCCAACTGGTCGATCGAGGTCGGCTTCGAATCGAGCTCCATCTTCAGCCGGGAAGCCGCCTCGTCCACCAGGTCAACCGCCTTGTCCGGCAGGAACCGATCCGCAATGTACCGATGCGAAAGTGTCGCGGCCGCGACCAGCGCGCCGTCCTGGATCCGTACAGCATGGTGGTTCTCATACCGCTCCTTCAGGCCACGCAGGATCGCGATCGTGCTCTCGACCGAAGGCTCCGCCACGTAGACCGGCTGGAAGCGCCGCTCCAGCGCCGGGTCCTTCTCGATGTACTTGCGGTACTCATCAAGGGTGGTGGCACCGATGCAACGCAACTCCCCGCGCGCCAACTGCGGCTTGAGCATGTTCGCGGCGTCCGATGCCCCCTCGGCCTTCCCGGCGCCAACGATGGTGTGGAGTTCGTCGATGAAGAGGATGATCTGGCCTTCGCTCGCGGTGACCTCCTTCAGGAAAGCCTTCAGCCGATCCTCGAATTCCCCCCGGAACTTGGCCCCGGCAATCATCGCGCCGAGATCCAGGGCAATCACCCGCTTGTTCTTCAGGCTCTCCGGGATGTCCCCGTTCACGATCCGCCGGGCAATCCCCTCGACGATCGCCGTCTTGCCGACGCCGGGTTCGCCGATCAGGACCGGGTTGTTCTTCGTCCGGCGCGTCAACACCTGCATCACCCGGCGGATCTCTTCGTCCCGCCCGATCACCGGGTCGATCTTCCCCTCGCGGGCCGCTGCGGTCAGATCCCGCCCGTACTTCTCCAGGGCCTGGAACTTGTCCTCCGGGTTGGCATCCGTCACCCGCTGGTTCCCGCGCACGTCGGCCAGCGCCTTCAGCAGCGGATCCCTCTGGAGACCGGCCTTCCTGGCAATTTCCTGGAACCGGGTCCCACCCTTCGCCAGCAACGCCAGCAACAGATGTTCGGTCGAGACATACTCGTCCTTCAGTCGACGTGCCTCTTCCAGGGAAGCCGTCAGGACCGCCTGGAATTCCTGGGTCGGATAGATCTGCCCGCCACCCTGAACCTTCGCCCGCCGCCCCAACTCGGCTTCGAGATCCGCCTCGTATCGGGCGCGGACGACGCCCAATTTCTGGAGAACCTGGGGCACCACACTTTCCTCCTGCCGCGCCAGTGCCAGCGCCAGATGCTCCGCATCGAGCTGCTGGTGGGACCGTTCCTGAGCCAACTGTTGTGCGGTCGCCAACGCCTCCTGCGCCTTGATCGTCAACTTGTCGAGATTCATGACACTAGTTTCCGCAGGTCGAATGCCGACCGTCGATTCCCCGCAAATCCGGCAAAACCCGCATCCGCAGTGGGACACGCCGGGCCACCCAGACCCACCGCCGGGCAACCGGTGCGGCAATTTCGTCACATCCACGGCATTGCGATCTGGAGACAATGAAACATTCTCCCAAGACCCGTGTCATCGGGTGCACGAGATGCCTGCCTTGCCCCACTCTCATCGGAAAACCGCGTCCTGGATCCGCCTGTTCTCCCTCTCCGCGGTGGCTGTCGCCACGCTGGTGGGATCCAGCGGTTGCAACAAACCCAAGGCCGTCCAGATCCAGACCGAGAAGATCCTGCGCCGAAACCTCACCGAACTGGTCATGGCCACCGGCAGGGTCCAACCGGTCACCCAGGTGAAGATCTCCCCGGAAGTCGCTGGCGAAATCATCGAATTGCCCATCAAAGAGGGTCAAAAAGTCACCAAGGGAGACCTTCTCCTGCAGATCCGCCGCGACCTTTACGAGGCCGGCCTCCGGTCCGCAGAAGCTTCCCATAAGTCCGCCCAGGCATCGCTCCTCACCGCCCAGGCCAACGAACGCAAGGCCACCGCCGAGTTCCAGCGCAACTCCGAACTCTTCCAGAAAAAACTCGTCTCGGACTCGGTCTACGACGAATTCAAGACCACCCTCGAGGTCGCCAAGGCCAACGTCTCCTCCGCCACCCAGCAGATCGAAATCGCCCGCGCATCCATCAAGCGCGCTCAGGAGGACCTGCTCAAGACCACCATCAACGCCCCCATCTCCGGCACGATCGCCAAGCTCAACTCCGAGGCCGGCGAACGGGTGTCCGGCACCGGCATGATGGCCGGCACCGACGTCCTCACGCTGGCCGACCTCTCGGTCATGGAGGCCCGCGTCGAGGTCGGCGAGGTCGATGTCGTCCTCATCCAACCCGGCCAGAAGGTCCGCCTCGAGGTGGATTCCTTCCGCGACCGCAAGTTCACCGGCATCGTCACCCAGGTTGCCCGCTCGGCAAAATCCCTCGGCGCGGGTACCCAGGCGGAATCGACCAAGTTCGAGGTCCGGATCCGGATCCAGGACCAGGAATCGTTCCTGCCCGGCATGAGCGTCACCGCCGAGATCGAGACCCGCTACCGCACCAACGTCCTCGCCGTCCCCATCCAGAGCGTCACCACGCGCATGCCCAAGGGCTCCAACGCCCCGACCGCCACACCCACCCCTGCGCAGGCCGACCCGGGTGCCACCAAGTCGGACGAAAACCAGTTCGAACTCGTCGGGAACGCCCGCAAGGGGAAGGAAGGGCCCAAACCCCAGGAGGTCGTCTTCCTGATGGAGAACGAGAAGGCCCACATGGTCCGGGTGAAACGCGGCATCAGCGACGACACCTACTACGAGATCCTGGAAGGCGTCGCCGAGGGACAGGAGGTCATCACCGGCGGTTTCCGGGCCATCTCCAAGGAACTCGAGGAAGGCAAGGCGGTGACCACGAGCACCAACAAGCCCGGCTTCAGTTTCTCGGCCAAGGCCTCCGCGCCCTGACCGTCCTCATTCCGACCGGCCATGCCACTCATCCAGATTCGCAACCTGGCCCGGCGCTACGTCATGGGCCTCGATACCGTGCACGCCCTGCGCGGGGTCTCGCTCGACATCGAACGGGGCGAGTACGTCGCCATCATGGGCCCGTCCGGCTCCGGCAAGTCCACCCTCATGAACCTCCTCGGGTGCCTGGATTCACCCTCCGAAGGTTCCTACGAACTCAACGGGAAGAACGTCGCCCGCATGTCCGACAACGAACTCGCTGAGATCCGCAACCGCGAGATCGGGTTCGTCTTCCAGTCCTTCAATCTCCTCCCCCGTTCAGACGCCCTCCACAACGTCGAACTCCCCCTGATCTACGCCGGCATGGCCCGCTCCACCCGGCGCGACCAAGCCCGCCAGGCGCTCGCGAACGTCGGTCTCCAGGAGCGCATGACCCACCGCCCGAACGAACTCTCCGGTGGCCAACGCCAACGCGTCGCCGTCGCCCGCGCCCTCGTCAATTCCCCCTCGATCATCCTCGCCGACGAACCCACCGGGAACCTCGATTCCCGCACCGGCACCGAGATCCTCAACCTCTTCGAGCAACTCTCCCAGCGTGGCAACACCATCATCGTCGTCACCCATGAGGAGGAGGTCGCCCAGCACGCCCGCCGCATCATCCGCATCCGCGACGGCCTCATTGCCGCCGACGAAATGACCGAGCGCGGTCGTGCTTCCGGGAGCCGTACATCCCCTCCAGACGAAGCCGGCACGACGACGGCCCAGCCCGTTCTGACCAGCCCTCCGATCATCGCTTCCTGACCGATGACGCTGTTCGACGACATTTGCGAGTCCTCCGCGATCGCCTGGAGCTCGGTGCGGGCAAACAAGCTCCGCTCAGGCCTCACCACGCTGGGCGTCGTCATCGGGATCGTGACCGTCACGATGATGGGAACCGCCATCAACGGCATCAACAGCGCCTTCCGGAAGAGCATCTCGTCCATGGGTGCCGATGTCCTCTACATCGGCCGCTTCCCATGGATGGCCTTTGAGGACTGGCGCACGTTCCGGAACCGGAAGGAGTTCTCCCTCGCCGATGCGCTCCAGGTCGAACGGGAGCTCAAGTCCGCCGTCGCCGTCGCCCCGCAGTGCGATGGGAACGGAACGGTCGTTTACAACCGCCGCCGCGCCACAGGCGTCTGGATCAACGGCAACACGGACCAGAGCCTCACCATCCGCGGTCTCGCCCTGTCGGAGGGCCGATGGTTCACCCCTTCGGATGTCGCTTCCGCCCGGCCGGTCTGCGTCCTCGGATCCTACCTCGCCGACGGCTTCTTCCCGCAGGAATCGCCCCTCGGCAAAAGGATCCGCGTCGAAGACCGCAGCTATGAGGTCATCGGCGTCATCGAGAAGCAGGGCTCGTTCCTCGGCAGCTGGAACCAGGACAACCAGGTCGTCATCCCGGTCACCCGGTTCCAGTCCGACCAGCAGATGCGCCCGGATTACGTCATCGCAATCAAGGCGTCGGATCCCTCCCAACTCCAGGAGACGATCGAGGAGGTCCGGTCCATCCTCCGCCGCATCCGGAAGGTCCCGCCGGGCAAACCCGATGACTTCGCGATCAACCAGCAGGACGTCTTCGTCCAGTTCTTCCTCGCGTTCGGCGGCACGATCGGACTGGTCGGCCTCTTCATCACCGGCCTCTCCCTCATCGTCGGCGGTATCGGCATCATGAACATCATGTTCGTCTCCGTGACCGAGCGCACCAAGGAGATCGGCATCCGCAAGGCCCTCGGCGCCAAGAAGCGCTCGATCCTCACCCAATTCCTGATCGAGGCAGCCACGATCACGCTGGGCGCCGGCTTGCTCGCCATCGGCATCGCCTGGCCCGCCACCATCGCCATCAACCGATACACCGCCTTTGCCGCCGAGATGTCGTGGTGGATCGTCGCCGTCGCCCTCACCGTCTCGGTCCTGACCGGCATCGTCGCCGGCTTCATACCGGCCCTGCGCGCCGCCCGCATGGACCCCGTCGACGCCCTCCGCTCGGAATGACCGCCATGCGACTCCTCCGCGAACTCCAGGAAAACGTCATCCTCGCGCTCACGGCGATCCGCGCCCACCTGCTCCGCTCCGGGTTGACCATTCTCGGCATCCTCGTCGGCGTCTTCTCCATCATTGTCGTGATGACCGCCATCCGCGTCCTCCAGGCCAATCTGGAAAAGCAGATGAGCCAACTCGGTACCCACACGTTCCAACTCCAGCGTTTCCCGGCCATCCAGGTCTCCGGCGACGCCAACACCTGGCAGAAGTACGCCCGCAGGAAACGCTTCTACATCGGCGACGTCCGCCGCCTCGCCGAACGGGCCACCCTCGCCACCGCCATCTCCGTGGTCGTCCAGGCCGACAGCGCCGAGGCCATCTCCCGCTTTGCCAAGACCAACCCCAACATCCCCCTCTCGGCCGTCTCACCCGATGCCTTCGCCACCCGCAACTGGGTCGTCGCCGAAGGCCGCGCCCTCGCCGACCCCGACTGCGACGGCGCCCGGCGCGTGACCGTCCTCGGGGCGGACCTCGCCAGGAAACTCTTCCCGTACGGATCGGCCGTGGGAGAGACCGTGAAGTACCGCGGCATCAACTACACCGTCGTCGGCGTCCTCGAGGGCAAGGGCGCCATGTTCGGCCAGAGCCAGGACAACTTCCTCGCCATCCCCATCGACACCGCCTTCGAACGGTACGGCAGGGAACTCTCCCTGCAGGTCCAGGTGCAGGCCGCCGACGAAGCCTCCTACCCAGCCACCGTCGAACAGGTCCGTGGCATCCTCCGCGCCATTCGCAAGGTTGCCCCCGGCGAGGACGATGACTTCGAACTGATCTCCAACGACTCGCTCGTCTCCCAGTTCCGCGGCCTCACCGAAAACCTCCGCATCGGATCCGCCGTCATCTCCTCTATCGCCCTCCTCGCCGCCGGCGTCGGCATCATGAACATCATGCTCGTCTCCGTCACCGAACGGACCAAGGAGATCGGCATCCGCCGCGCCATCGGCGCCAAGAAGCGCAGCATCATGGCCCAGTTCCTCTGCGAGGCCGTCGTCCTCTCCGAGATCGGCGGCATCATCGGTGTCGGACTCGGCATCCTTGCCGGCAACGTCATCAGCCTCGTCCTCCGGGTCCCGCCCGTGATCCCCTTCGACTGGGCCGCCATAGGCCTCATCGTCTGCTCGATCGTCGGCATCCTCTTCGGCACCTACCCCGCCTGGAAGGCCGCCAACCTCGATCCCATCGAATCCCTCCGATACGAGTAGGGTAGCCGCCGAGGTCACGAGGCGGGTCCAGAGGAAGTTCCCAGTCGCCAGTTCCCAGTCCCCAGAACTGGTAACTGCCCCCGCCCAGCCTCCTCACGTCGTCTGCTACCCGTAGCTGCCGAGGTCACGAGGCAGGACTTCCCCCGCTTCAAACTCGAATCTTCAAACTTCAAACTCCCCCAACAACTGGCACGCTCGCGGGACCTCCATGAAGCGTGCTCCCGTCACCGCCTGCCTCCTTGCAGCTCTCGCCGGTACCGCGTCCCTGACCGGCGCTCCCGTTTCCCTCTTCGACGGCACGTCCTTCGCCGGCTGGGAAGGCGCCACCCACTCCGTCTGGCGCATCCAGGATGGCGTGATCGTCGGGGGATCCCTCGCCGGCAACCCGCGGAACGAATTCCTCGCCACCACGCGCGGCTACACCAACTTCCACCTGCAACTCGACTATCGCCTGGTCGGCACCGAGGGATTCGTCAACGGTGGCGTCCAGTTCCGCAGCCGCCGCATCGCGAATCCGCCCAATGAAATGACCGGCTTCCAGGCCGACATCGGCGCGGGCTACTCCGGTTGCCTCTACGACGAATCGCGCCGCAACCGCATGCTCGCCATGGCGGATACGAACCTCGTCGCCCGACTCGAAAAGCCCGGCGACTGGAACCATTACGAGGTCACCGCTGTCGGCAATCAGGTCACGATCACCCTCAACGGCCAGCGGACGGCCTTGTGGCTCGAAACCGATCCTGCCATCGACGCTGCCGGCGTCATCGCCCTGCAGATCCACGGGAACTGCAAGGCGGAGATCGCCTTCCGCAACATCCAGATCGAGGAACTCCCGAGGCCAGCGATCCCTGCCCAGGCCGAGATCCTCAGCCGTTTCGGCGAGGGCCAACCTCGCGTCGTCGCGCCTCCATTCCCCAACGCCCGGTTTGCCCCCCTCACCAACGAGGTCGTGGTCTTCGTCGGCCAGGAGAACTTCGTGCGCGATCAAAAGTCCGGCGAACTCGAATCCCGCCTGGCCGCCGGCTTCGCCCCCCAGCGCCCAAGGTTCCGCTCCATGGCCTGGGAAGCCGACACGGTCTACGAGCAATGGCGCGACCTGAACTTCGGTGCGTGGACACCGCAACTCGAGCGCGCCGCCGCCACCGCCGTCATCGCGCAGTTCGGTCAGATCGAGTCCCTCGACGGGATCCCCCGCATCCCCGAGTTCGTCGCCGCGTACCATCGTCTCCTCGACCAGTTCGCGCTCCGCACCCGCCGGATCGTCCTCGTCTCACCCATGCCGTTCGAACGTCCGATGGCTCCGGACGCGCCCGACCTGACCCAACGTAATCCGGATGTGCGGGCCTACGTCGACGCCATCCGGGACCTCGCCCGCCAACGCGGCGCGGTTTTCGTCGACCTGTTCGGCGAACTCGACCGGCGCCCGGCGAACGCCCCTCGCCTGACCGACGACGGCCTTCACCTCAACGATCCAGGTCTCGCCGAGGTCGCTGACCGGATCGCCCGCCTCCTGGGGGCCACCCCGACCCCCACCCTGCGGAATCCCGCGCTCCGCGAAACCATCATCGAGAAGAACCGGCTCTGGTACGACTGCTGGCGCCCCGCAAACTGGTCGTTCGTCTACGGCGACCGCGTCTCCCAGATTTTCGCCAAGGGCGCGGGCAATGAACCGTCGTTGAAGGAGGCCTTCGAACAGTACCGCCCCCTCATCGCCACCACCGAGAACCGGATCCACGATCTCGCCCTCGGGAAGGCCGTAGAAGCCCTCCGGCCCGCCCCGTCAGCACCCTCGCCATCCGTCGACGCCGCCGCCCTCTCTCCCGAGGAACAGTTGGCCACGTTCACACCAGCCGATGGATTCGAGGTCAACCTGTTCGCCTCCGAACGCGACGGCGTGGTCAAGCCCACCCAGATCTCGTGGGACGAACGCGGCCGCCTTTACGTCGCCTGCTCCCCCACCTATCCGCAGTCCCGAGCCAGCGCGAAACCCGCCGATTACATCCTGGTACTCCACGACACCAATGGCGACGGACGCTCCGACACGGCCACGCGCTTCGCCGAGGGCCTGACCATGGTCCAGGGCGTCGAGCCCTACGCAGGCGGCGTCCTGGTCTGCGACTTCGACCAGATCCTCCACTTCAAGGACACCAACGGCGATGGACGCGCCGATTCGCGCAAGGTCCTGCTCAGCGGCTTCGGCGTCGGCGACACGCATCAACTCGTCAACTCGATCACGCACGGACCCGACGGCAGCCTCTGGTTCACGCAGGGCCTCCACGCCATGTCGCGCGTCGAAACCCCATGGGGCATCGCCCGACTGGATCGCGCCGCCGTATGGCGACTCCGCCCCCGCTCCCTCCGCCTCGACGGCTTCTTCGGGGGCGGCATGGCCGGTGCCAACTGCTGGGGCGTGGCCTTCGACGACTTCGGCCAGGTCTTCCACAAGTCGGGCGACAGGCCCCATGGCTACTGGACCGTCCCCGGGATGGTCCGCGGCGCCAGCCCCATCGGGGGCGGTTCCACCACCTCGGCGGATGCCTCCTACGCCAACACGCCCGACCAGTACCACCCGCTCGGAGCCCTCTTCGAAACCTCCCCGAAAACGACCTCCCTCGACATCATCGGCACCCGCGCCCTGCCTGACGAACTCCAGGGTTGCGCCCTGATCGGCGGCTATTTCGGCGCCCTCGTCGAGGCCCACCGGTTCGAGGATTCCGGCGCCGGATTCAAGACCACCCAACTCCCGCGCCTCCTCAAGTCCTCCAACGGCGCCTTCCGCCCCGTGGACGTCAGTGTCGGTCCCGATGGCGCGATCTATGTCGCCGACTGGTTCAACCCGCTCATCGGCCACTACCAGACGAGCTATGTGGATCCAAAGCGCGACAAGACCCGCGGCCGGATCTGGCGCCTGACCGCCAAGGGCCGCCCCGGGATCCGGCAACCGGATCTCGCGTCCATGAAACCCGCTGCGCTCCTGGAGCAGTTGAAGTCTCCGGAACGTTGGACCCGCCAGCAGGCCAAGCGACTGCTGTTCGACGCGCCAACACCCGAAGTCCTGGCCGCCGCGGATGCGTGGCTGCAGGCCCTGCCCGTCCATACGCCAAAGATCGAGCAGGTCCTGCTGGAACTCACAGGCGTGTTCGAAGCCCACGAGGCCCCCCGCCCCAAGCTCCTCGAACGACTCCTCAACGCCCACGACCCTCGCGTCCGGGCCTACGGAGCCCGCGTCGCCGGCATGTGGGCCGATCGCCTTCCCGATGGGATCGCCCACCTCGTCCGTCTGGCCCAGGACGAGAATCCGCGCGTTCGGCTGGAGGCAGTGGTTGCCTCGACCTATGCACCGGGCGTCGAGGCCGTGTCCGTCGCGGCCCGCGCTCTCGACCTGCCTCAGGATCCCTTCCTCAAGTACGCCATCCGACAGGCCGCCCGCGCCCTTCAACCCCGCTGGGCTCCAGCGCTCGCCGCCGGCCAGTTGCCGCCCACGCTCAACGAATCGCATCGGAAGTACCTCCAGGATCTCGTGGGGGTGCCGACGAGGCCGCGGGACCCGGGCCTCGAGGTCTACGAGCAGGGCTGCCTGCCCTGCCACCAACCCGAAGGCAAGGGCCTGCCCGGCGTCTACCCTCCCCTCGCCGGAAGCGAATGGGTCCGCGGCGATGCCGACCGACTGATCCGGATCGTCCTCCACGGCCTCACCGGCCCGGTGACGGTCGCCGGCGCCAACTATGGCGGCCCGGACTCGGTCCCCATGCCCAGCATGGCCGGGCTCACCGACGAGCAGATCTCCGACGTCCTCACCTACGTCCGCCGGGAATTTGGAAACGGGGCGCCCACCGTCCCGTCTTCCGCCGTGAAGCGCATCCGGGAATCCAACGCCACGCGGAACGATCCCTGGACGGCCGAAGAACTGGGCATGGGCCCGAAATAGCCCCCGGAAAGCCGGTGGGGCGAGACTCCGAGCCGTTCCGGAGTTCGAAGTTTTCAGTCTCAAGTTTGAGGCGGGAGCCCGGCTTGAATCTTGAATCTTGAAACTTGGAACTCCTGACCGTCCCGTTTTTGAATTGCCCGCGCCCCCGGGCTCCCCACCCTTTCCCGCATACATGCAGAGTTCCATCCGGAGCGTTCACTTTGTCGGGATCGGCGGCACCGCCATGGCCAGCGCGGCCGTCGCCATGCAGGAACGGGGCTTCTCGGTCACCGGGTCCGACCTGAACGTCTACCCGCCGATGTCGGACTTCCTGGCGGAACGCAAGATCCCGGTCATGCAGGGATACGCCGAGGCCAACCTTTCCCATAAGCCGGATCTGGTGGTCATCGGCAATGCCATCTCGCGCGGAAACCCGGAGGCCGAGGCCGTGCTTGACCGCAAGCTCCGGTACTGTGCCCTCCCGGAATTGCTGAAGGAGTATTTCATCCGCGGCAAACGCTCGTTGGTGGTCACGGGAACCCATGGCAAGACCACCACCACCTCGCTCCTGGCCTGGGTGTTCGAGCACAATGGGCTGAAACCCTCGTTCCTCATCGGCGGCATCCCCCGCAACCTCGAACAGGGCGCGCGCTTCACGGATTCGGAATGGTTCATCATCGAGGGCGACGAGTATGACACCGCCTTCTTCGACAAGCGCTCGAAGTTCGTCCACTACCTCCCCGAGGTCGCGATCATCAACAACCTCGAGTTCGACCACGCCGACATCTTTCCCGCCCTCGCCGACATCCAACTGGCCTTCCGCCGCTTCATCAACCTCATCCCCCGAAGCGGCCTGCTCTTGGCCAATGGAGACGAGGGAAACCTCGCTCCGCTGCTCAATGTCACCCACTGCCCGGTGAAGCGGTTTGGCCTCGGCGACTCCAACGAAATCCGCGCCGCAGGCCTCGCACTCCACCCGGAACACTCCGAGTTCCTCCTCGACGATGTCCGCTTCAAAATCCCGCTCGTCGGCGAACTCAACGTCCGCAACGCCCTCGCTGTAGCCGCCTGCGCACGCCATTGCGGCCTGACGGACGCCCAGATCCAATCCGCCTTCACCAGCTTCCGCGGTGTCGCCCGCCGCATGGATGTCCGAGGCGAAGCCGGCGGGATCACGGTGGTCGATGACTTCGGACATCACCCCACCGCCATCCGGGAAACCCTGCGGGCCCTCCGCGTCCGCTTCCCCGAACGCCGGATCTGGGCCGTCTTCGAACCCCGCTCGAATACCACCCGTCGGAACGTCTTCCAGACCGAACTCGTCGAGGCCCTCGAACGGGCCGACCGCGTCGTGGTCTCCGAGGTGGCCCGCATCGAACAACTCAAGCCCGAGGAACGACTCAACCCGGGCCGTCTCATGCAGGATCTCCGACTCGCCGGAAAACCCTCCGCCTACCTCCCCAACGTCGACTCGATCATCGAGCACATCGCCCAGGATGCCCGCAAGGGCGATGTCGTCTGCGTCTTCTCCAACGGCGGCTTCGAAGGCATCCACGGCAAACTCCTCCGCCGCTTCACCGACCATCCCGCGTCGGCCTGAGGATTTCCGCCCGCAAATCCAACCCCTGAAAAACAACCAGGCGCCGGTTTTCACCGGCGCCTGCGTGGATGGCTGACCGCGGACCGTCCGCCGGAAACCGATTCAACGGGCGACACCCAGTCTCGTCCGAATCACTTCGGACGCGTGGCAATGTCCTGCAGGAACGCCACGTCGACGTTGTTCGGCGTCGTCAGGTCATCGAGGATGATGCCGCTCTTCTTCAGCGGCGGAATGGTCCTCGCGTCCTTCCATCGACGCGTCTCCGAATGCCCATCCGCGAAGGAGAACCCTCCGCCGTTGTTGTGGTAGAAGCCCGGCAGGTCATAAAATCCATACTGCCCGGGATTGCCCGGAAAGCCCCGCATCTTCACGAGGAAGTTGCCCATGTCCACGCTGTCTTCCCGCATGTCCAGAAACACGAACGTCTTCGATGGTCCCGGGTCCGTCATGTCCGAATCCTTCCGGTAAATCCGGTAAGAACCCACGTCGGACGAAAACCCACCATCCGTCCCTCCCCATCCCCCAAGGAACAGGTTCATCGACATCGACCGGATACGGGTTTTGTTCCCGAGCGGGGTCTTCACTACCGCCCGATCCGACGGACATTTCCAGATCGCCAGACTGTTCCCGCAGTACTTCCACATCGGGCTCTTCTTGATCGTCAGATCCGGATCCCAGTTCGAACGCGCCGCAGTGAAATCGAGGATCCCCGTCACCCAGGCGCCCGCATAGGTCGTCCGGTCCGAGGTATTCTCCGATGCGAACAGCAAGACCCCCTGATTGTCTTCGGTGTACAAACGCCACGCCAACGCGAGCTGGCGATGATTGTTGAGACAGGCAATGCCCTGCGCCTTCGCCTTGGCCTTGCCAAGCGACGGCAGGAGCATTCCCGCAAGGATGGCGATGATCGCAATCACCACCAGGAGTTCGATGAGCGTGAACCCATCACGCCGCCGCGGTTCGCGACGACCAAAGGACTTCGTGGTTGGAACCATAGGTGTGGCATGGTTACGAGACTCCGCCGCTGAACTCCGCTCCGCCGCCAATCCGGCAATCACCGGTCGGTACGCGTTTCCGAGCCCTTCACCAGTCCATTGCAAACCCTTGGGTCAAAGGATCTGAAACAACCGGGTAACGCCGTAGCTTCGATTTCGTTACCACCGTCCCGCTGCACGTTCCATCTGTCAAATCGCAAGTCGGATGCCATCCGTCCCGCCCACGCCTCGCTCTCATGCCAACCATCACCGACACCCCGCCCACCCGGATCGATCCAGAACCCAAATCCGAGTCCGCTGTAACCACCGCTTCCATCCGCGGGTCTCCGCCGCCATCATGTCCCTGCTCTCCCGGTGGGTTTTCTGCCCCGCCAACCCCGCTTCAGCGCCGGTTGGCCACACCCAACCAGTGATGGCAAACGGATCGAATTGACGCCGCCAGAACCATGCGCCTCGCCAACGCCCAGCCTATGTCCTCCCCGAATCCTTCCGACCGCCTGACTGTCGGCCTTTACGCGGTCGCCGTTGTCGCACTGGCTCTCGCTGGGTGTGACAAATTCAGCAAGCCGACTCCGCTGGAGTTCCGGACCGAGGTCATCACCCGCTCGAACCTGATCCAGTCGGTCAGTGCCAATGGATCCCTCACCCCGACCCGCCTGATCCAGGTCGGTTCCCAAGTGTCCGGCACGCTCACCGAAGTCCGGGTGGACTTCAATTCGAAGGTCAAGGCCGGCGACGTCCTGGCCACCATTGATCCCGCTTCTTTCGAACGGGCCCTGGCCCGCGCCGAAGCGGACCTGGCATCCGCCAAGGCGCAGGAGGTGCTCGCCAATTTCAACCTGAAGCGCGCCAAGGAACTCTACGCCGCCAAACTGATCTCCGAGACCGAGTACACCCAGAACGACGTCCAACTCCAGCAGGCCGTCGCCAACGTCAAGATGCGCGAGGCCGCCAGCGAAAGCGCCCGCGTCGACCTCCAACGCACCACCATCTACGCCCCACTCGACGGCATGGTCATCTCCCGCTCCGTCGACGCCGGCCAGACGGTCGCCTCCTCGTTCAGCACCCCCACGCTCTTCGCCATCGCCAATGACCTCTCGAAGATGCACATCGAACTCGCTGTCTCCGAGGCGGACATCGGCTCCGTCGAGCAGGGCCAGCGCATCGAATTCCAGGTCGATGCGTTCCAGAACCGGAAGTTCAACGGCACCGTCAAACAGGTCCGTTACCACCCCACCACCAACCAGAGCGTCATCAGCTACATCACCGTCATCGAGGTCAACAACCCGGACCTCAAGCTCCGCCCCGGCATGACGGCCAACGCCAGCATCATCACTTCCGAAAAGACCAACGTCCTTCGCCTCCCCGGCAGCGCCTTCCGCTTCGCCCCAACCACCCTCGGCATGACCGTGCTGCCTGCCACCAACACCGTCTCCACCAACGACATCGTCCGCCCACGCCGCGGCGGCGGAATGGGCGGCATGGAAGGACTCCCCACCCCGCCCTGGATGGCCGGTGGCGCACGTCGCCGTCCCACCGATGAGGAAAAGGAGAAGTACACGGCCAGCCTGACGCCTGAACAGAAGGAGCAGTACGACAAGTTCCAGGCCGAGATGCGCCGCCGGATGGCCGAGGCCGGCGCAGGGGGCGGCGGAGGCGGTGGCCAGGGCGGCCCCGGCGGTGGCGGTGGAGGAAATGGACCCGGAGGAGCCTCCAACCGCTCGTCCACCGCGTTCGAGGGCCCCACGCTCCGCACCGTCTACAAGGTCGTTCCCACAGGCGACCAGGCAGCGCCCAACGCCAAACCCACCGTCCAGGCGGTCAACGTCAAGGTCGGCATCACCGACGGCAACGGCTACGAGGTCCTCGAAGGCCTTCAGGAAAGTGACCTGGTCATCACCGGCACCAAGGGTGGCACCCAGGCGTCCGCCTCAGCCCCCTCCTCGCCTTTCGGTTCCCCGTTCGGCGGTGGTCCCCGGCGCTAACCCCCTCCCACCGTGCAGCCCGTCATCCAACTCACCGACTTCCGCAAGACCTACAAGTCCGGCGAAGTCGAGGTGCACGCCGTGCGCGGCGTCAACCTGACCGTCCTCCCCGGCGAGTTCGTCGCCATCATGGGCGCCAGCGGCTCCGGCAAGAGCACCATGATGAATACCATCGGATGCCTCGACCGCCCCACCGGCGGCTCCTTCCTCCTCGATGGCGTCGACGTCGGCTCCCTCAATCGAAACGAACGCGCCGACCTCCGGAACCGCAAGCTCGGCTTCGTCTTCCAGGGCTTCAACCTCCTCGCCCGCACCACCGCCGCCGAAAATGTCGAGCTTCCCATGCTCTACAGCCGGCCCGCCCTCCCCACCTCCGAACAACGCAAACGCGCCCTCGCCGCCCTCACCCTCGTCGGCCTCGGCCAGCGCACGGACCACACCCCCAGCCAACTCTCCGGCGGCCAACAACAACGCGTCGCCATCGCCCGCGCCCTCGTCAACGAACCCAAGGTCCTGCTCGCCGATGAACCCACCGGCAACCTCGACTCCCGAACCTCCATCGAGATCATGGGCATCTTCCAACACCTCAATGACCAGGGCATGACCGTCATCATGGTCACCCACGAACTCGACGTCGCCCGCTACTGCAAGCGCATCGTCGTCATGCGCGACGGCCAGATCCGCTCAGACGAACCCGTCACCGACCGCTCCCTCGCCCCTGCCGAACTCGCCAAACTCGAGGCCGAACAGAAGGCCGTCCAACTCGCCTGACCCATGTTCGCCATCCTCAAGATCGCCTTCCGCGCCATCCGCAGGAACCTGCTCCGCTCGTTCCTCACCATGCTCGGCATCATCGTCGGCATCGCTGCTGTCATCGTCGGCGTCTCGATGGGCACCGGCGCCAAGGCCGAGGTCGACAAACGCATCGCCTCCATGGGCAACAACCTGCTCATGGTCATGTCCGGCAACATGTCCCGCGGCGGCGTCCGCGGCGGTTTCGGCGCCGCCCCCAACCTCAGCCCCTCCGACTACGACGCCATCCGACGCGAGATCACCGGCGTGGTTGGCGTCAGCCCCGAGGTCCGTACCCGCGCCCAGGTCACCGCCGGAAACCAGAACTCGAGTTCGGACATCTTCGGCGTCAGCGAAGCCTATGCCGATATCCGCTCCTGGGAATTCGCCTCCGGCGGCAATTTCTCCGAGGCCGATGTCCGAAACGCCTCCAAGGTCTGCCTCCTCGGCACCACCGCTGCCAAGACCCTCTTCGGCGAGAACGTCGACCCCGTGGGCCAGGTCGTCCGGGTCAAGAACGCCCCGTTCACCGTCGTCGGATGGCTCAAGCCCAAGGGCGCAAATTCCTTCGGCAGCGATCAGGACGACGTCGTCCTCGTGCCCTATACCAGCGCCATGAAACGCCTTTCGGGCGACACGCTGTTCCGCTCCTTCAACATCCAGGTCGAGGGACCCGACCGCCTCAACAGCGTCACCAATGACCTCGCCCAACTCCTGCGCCAACGCCACAAGATCGCCGAGGGACGCGACGACGACTTCTCGATCCGAACCCAGCAGGAGATGTCCGAGTTCCTCAATGCCAACAACCGCATCATGACGATCCTGATCGGCTTCTTCGCCGGCATCTCCCTCGTCGTCGGCGGTATTGGCATCATGAACATCATGCTCGTCTCCGTCACCGAACGGACCCGCGAGATCGGCATCCGCCTCGCCGTCGGCGCCCGCGGCCGCGACGTCCTCCGCCAGTTCCTCACCGAGGCCGTCCTTCTCAGCGTCATGGGCGGAATCCTCGGCATCGCCACCGGCTTCTGGCTCGCCCCGCTCCTCACCAAGTTCTTCGAGTTCCCCACCCTGATCTCCAACACCTCGGTCATCCTCGCCTTTACCGTCTCCGCCGTGATTGGGGTCGTCTTCGGATTCTTCCCCGCCCTCAAGGCCGCCAACCTCGATCCCATCGACGCCCTCCGTTACGAGTAACCACTCCCCACCCCGTAGCCGACGAGGTCACGAGGCGGGCCCAATGGAAGTTCCCAGCCCCAGGTTTCCAGATTCCAGAACTAGGCTCTTCCCGGCCCCACCCCGTAGCCGACGAGGTCACGAGGCGGGCCCGATGGGAAGTTCCCAGCCCCAGGTTTCCAGATTCCAGAACTGGCATCTGGCATCTGGGTTCTTCCCGGCCCCACCCCCCTCACTTGTCGGCTGCTCCCTGGGACCTCCCACCCTGGAACCGGCAATTCATCTATCCGCCGATTGTGCAGATGGAGAGGGAGAAAGGCGCGGATTCAACCGAGGCGAGCCCTCACTCCCAGGGTGCGCGGTCATCCGGCTCCAAGGTCCTGCCCATCTGCGCCATCGGCGCCATCTGCGGATCCAACCGCCGTTTTCGGGCTCACAACCCGCCAAACCGCCTGTGGCGCCGGGCGTACTCCTCCAGCGCTTCGTACAACTGCGCCTTCCGGAAGTCCGGCCACAACACCGGCGTCACCACAAACTCCGCATAGCTGATCTGCCACAGCAGGAAGTTGCTCACCCGCATCTCGCCGCTGGTCCGGATCAACAGGTCCGGATCCGGATAGTGACGTGTGTACAGATGCTCCGAAAACACACGCTCGTTGATCTCCGCCGGATCAATCGTCCCGCTCCGCGCCTTCGCCGCCAATTCCCGGACCGCTTCGATGATCTCCGTCCGCGCCCCGTAGCTGAGGGCCAGGACCAACGTCAGTCCCGTGTTCTTCGACAGCGCCGCCTTCGTCTTCTCCAACTGTTGCTGAACCGCCTCCGGCAGACGCCAGATCTGCCCAACCGCATCCAGCTTCACGTTGTTCCGGTTCAACTCCCCGATCTCATTCTTCAGGAACCGGGCCAGATACTTCATCAGGGTATCCACCTCGTCCTTCGGCCGATTCCAGTTCTCGACCGAGAACGCGTAAAGGGTCAGGTACTTGACCCCCACTTCGCCCGCTGAGCGCACAATCGCCCGAACGGACTCGACCCCATTCCGGTGTCCCTCGACCCGGGGCAACCCCCGCTGCTTCGCCCACCGACCGTTGCCATCCATGATGACCGCCACATGCTGTGGCATGTTGGCGATCGCCTGCGGACTCAGTCTGGGCTCGGCACTCATCGGTTCTCAGACGGGCGCGCCCGCCCACTCGGGGTTCAGAGGAACATCGTCTGCTCCCGCGCGGGTCCCACCGACGTGATCGTCAGGCGCGCTCCCGTCATCTGGGAAATCGACAACAGATAGTGCCGGCAGTTCACGGGAAGATCTTCCCACTTCCGGATTCCATCCGTCGGCGTCTCCCAACCCGGGAATTCCTC
>CAIMMI010000202.1 GCA_903842505.1 uncultured Verrucomicrobiota bacterium
GATCTCGACGCTGATCCGGTTGGAGATCCATGGGCCGGAGGCGGAGTTGGCGAAGCTGCGCGGGCCGCTGGCCGGATTGAAGCCCCAGTTCTTTGCGCTGGAGTTCGGGTTTCGGCGCTGAGGGCACCCAGCCCGTCCGTGGAGGAGTGGATTCGTGGCTTGGGGTGGGGTCGGGTGGCAGGCTAACGTCCGGCGTGCGGTTTGCCCTGATCCTCATGGGGGCTGTTCCAGATGCCAGTTTCCAGGTGCCAGAGGTTGGAGGCGAGCGGGCGGGCAAGCGGATTCACGTTGGTGGAGTTGCTGGTGGTGGTGGCGGTGATTGCGGTTTTGGCGGGGATGTTGTTGCCGGCTTTGGGGCGTGCGCAGGCGAAGGCGCGGCAGGCGGCATGCCTCTCGAACCTGCGGCAGGTGGGGTTGGGTTTTGAGCTGTACCAGGAGGATCATCAGGGGCGCTTTCCGGATCGGAGGGATCTGAAGCGCCAGCTGGGTTATCGGCCTTGGACAGACTGGCCGATGTCGGATCCACGGGCGGGCTGGGCCGTGGGGGTGTTGAAGTCCGCCCTGGGAAGCACGGCGGTGTGGCGATGCCCGGCGATCCGACGTCCGCCGCTGGCCGGAGCGGTGCAGGTGGAGCAGGACGATGGATTGGGCCGGACGGGGGCGTCGTCGAAGACGGCCTACTGGCTGTGGCGGTTTGATCGGGAGGACGAGGTCGTGCCCCTGGACAACTTCTGGGGGAAGACGTCGGAGGCTGCGCTGGCGGACCTGCACGTGGCGGGCAATCCGGTGGTGGGTCGTCCGGGCGGGATGTCCGAGGTCGAGCTGATGGTCGATGTGTATTTTCCGTCGACGATCCCGACGGTGAGCCGGGAGTTGGCGGGACGTTCGGCGCATGTGGGCGGGCGGAACCGGTTGATGCTGGATCTGAGCGCGGGATTTGGGCGTGACGCGCGGTTGGGGATGGGACCGTGATCCTGAACGCGGCGGTTGGATCCGCCGATGGCGGAGATGGCGCAGGTGATCGGGACCCGGGATTGAATGGGTCCTGTACCCCCGGGATGGGAGGGTTCGGATGCCGGAGGGCAGGGTGCCGGCGGATTCCCGGTGACCTTCCGGATCCGGGGCGGTTGGAGCCGGAGGCCGGGGCTACCTCATGGCCTCGGCGTACGGGCGTCCATCGACGTACACCTGCTGGATGATTCCCTTGCCCGAGCGGGAGACCGCGACGTCGACGGTGAGTTTGCCGCGCGGATTCCCGGTGCCTTCGCGGACGTAGTAACGTTCGAGGCCTACTGCTTCACCGTCTTGCCGGTGAGGTCGTTGTCCTCCCAGCCGCGGCGGCTGTGGAAGGCCCACCAGTCGTACTCGTCCTTCATGCGTTTCTCGGGGCCGGCGTGGTTGTCGGCGAAGACGAGGTTGAGACGGGTGCCGTGGGCGGACTTGTCCCAGTTCCAGTAGGGGATCTCCCAGAGGAGGACGGCGCGGGTGGGGCTGGCGACATCGGAGTCCTTGCGGCCGCTGACGGGACGCTTGGTTTCGTAGTCACCGGCCTTGGTGAGGTAGATGTGGTTCCAGATATAGGTGACGTGGTCGTTGTCGCGAAGGAGGTTGTTGAGCGTGGTGATCGAAGCGTCCTTGGCCTTGATGCCGGAGGGGCAGGTGAAGATGCCGGGCTTGGGGATGGAGGTGACCTTGGCGGTGTAGTTGGAGGGTTTGTTGCTGTTTCGGGCCAGGTACTTTTCGAGGAGGTCGGGCAACCACTTGCTGTCGTTGCGGAGGGCGTGATCGGTGCCCCAGGCGCGGCCCCAGTTCTGGACGAGGGGAAGGCGCTCGTTGAAGTCGCCGCTGTAGAGGCTGGTGGAGAGACCGATCTGTTTCAGGCTGTTCAGGCAGTAGGTCTCGTGGGCCTTGGACTTGGCTTTCGCCAGCGCCGGCAGGAGCATGCCGGCGAGGATCGCGATGATGGCGATGACGACGAGAAGTTCGATCAGGGTGAAGCCAGCGGAAGCGATGGATCGGGATCGGCGGGGGGCCATGGTCGGATCATGCATTCCGGAGTGGGGCGGGCGAGGGGGAAATCCGGGATGGGGTGGGGAAGGGCGCATCCCGGCGCCGATGTCCTGGGGCGATGGAGCGTCGTGAGCGGACAGGGTTTGCTATCGGTTGGGGCGGACGAGCGGGGTGCCTTGACGGAGGGAGGAGCGACGGGCCAGAGCGGCGTTCGCGATGGATTCCTGACGGGCGTAGTGTTCGGCGAGTTGCCGGACTTCATTCCAGGGACGGGGCCCGCCGGGTTCAAAGGCCGTCAGACGGAAGGCCACCCAAAGGTCCCTGTTTTCGAGCGGGCCGAAGACGGTGCCGACGGCCACGGGATTCGTCCACGCGGCCGACAGGACCGGGAAGCTTCGGGTCAGTTCCGATCGGGTCATCCAGCCGATGTCGCCGCCGCGAGAGCGGGTGGCCGGGTCCCTGGATCGTTCGGAAAGGGCGCCGAAGCCTTTGGCTGGGGGCACGCGTTGGCGCGTCTCGGTCTCGAGCTCGCGAAATCGGGTGCGGGCGAGTCCGCGGGCCACGTCGCCTGCGGAGCGGGGAACCTCGAGTTGGAACTGGGCCACCCGCCAGCGGGGTTCGCGTTGGAAAAGCTGTGGGTTGCGGTCGCGGAAGTCGCGGGCCTGGGATTCCGAGATGACTGGGGGTGGTACGGCGCCCGGGCCTTGCTCCAGGTAGCGGTTGGCGACGGTCTCCTTGATGGAATCGAGGATATCGGGGCGTCGGTCGAATCCCTCCCTCTGAGCGTTCTGGAGGGTGATTTCGCGATCAATGAGTTCCTCGAGGAGGTTGGTCATGCCTGCCGGATCGGAAATGCCGCGCCTCCCGGCGGCCGCATCGAGTTCGGGGCGACGGATGGGCGTTTGGCCGACGAGGACGAGGACGTCGGGATCGGAGATGGCGGAGTTGTTCGACGGGCGGCAGGACGAGAGCAGCAGCAGTGGGATCGCGAACAGGCTGGGCCATGGGAGGGGCCAATTCATTTCGCGGCTGACATTGCGGTTGGGTCGACGAGGGATCAAGGCGGTTGAGGGAATGGTGAGCGGGGCGTGGAGAGATGAGGGGGGCCGGATGGACGGAAGCGGGCACATCTTGGTGCCCACAGCGAGAGGTGGGGCGAGTGTCCTCACGAGCCGAGAAGCAGTTTCGCGTTTTGGCCGCCTGAAGTCGACGCCGGGGTCGGAATCGGCATCGGGATCGGGATCGACCCCCGCTTCTTTCGATTCCAATTCCGATAGCGACCCCGACCCCGAGGGATGGCTCGAGTCTCGCCCCACCAGAGTCGGGCGCTGCGCCAGGATGAGCCCCACTCGCTCCACCCCTCGGCCCCGGGGCTTGCCCTCTGGTGGCCGTGTGGGCAAGATCGGGAACCCTATGAAATGGTATCTGTCGGTACTCAAACAATACGCCACGTTTTCCGGTCGCGCGCGCCGCAGCGAGTACTGGTTCTTCGTCCTCTTCAACCTCATCGCATTCGCCGTGCTGTTCGGGATCGACATGATGCTGGGGATGGCGAGTGAGAAGGCGGGGATGGGAATCCTGAGTGGCCTGTACAGTCTTGGCGTGATTGTGCCGTCCATCGCGGTGGCGGTGCGCCGCATGCACGATCAGGGCCGCAGCGGGTGGTTCGTCCTGACGGGGTTGATCCCCTGCGTCGGTGGACTGGTGCTCCTCTACTTCCTGGTGCAGCCGGGCACGGTGGGGGCGAATGAGTACGGAGTAGATCCGAAGTCGATGGCGGCGTGACCGCGATTGACCGTTGCGGTGGGCGTCGTCGCCGGGCGTTGGTCGAAAGTTGGGCACTCTGGGCGAAATGAGACCGCCCGACCTTTGGCGGGACGGGTGCGGACGGGATTGGGCGGAGGGATGTCGAAGAGTGAACATCCTTCGGTTGTGGCGGAGCCGTGGCACGCGGGCTGCATCAATCGCGTTCACACTTGCCAATGATGGATCCCCTAGTTTCCAACCCGTGTTCGCCCGTGCTCGACCTGCTTCGGCAGTTGCATGACTCGTTGAAGGGGGTCTCGGACGGCGAGGTTGCTACGTACATTCCCGAGTTGTCGAAGGCGGATCCGGATGCATTCGGGATCTGCCTGGTGACGGCGACCGGGACGGTTTACGAGGTCGGGGATTCCCAGGTGCCGTTCACGATCCAGTCGATCTCGAAGCCGTTCGTGTACGGTCTGGCTCTGGAAGACAATGGCCGCGGGCCAGTCCTGGAAAAGGTGGGGGTGGAGCCGACGGGCGACGCGTTCAACTCGATCAGCCTGGAGCCGGGATCCGGTCGGCCGAGGAACCCGATGATCAATGCGGGTGCGATTGCGGCGGCGGGAATGATCGAGGGACGGGGCTTGGCGTCGCGGTTCAAGCGGGTGCAGGACATGTTGTCGGACTATGCCGGTCGGGCGTTGCCGATGGACGAAAGTGTGTACCGGTCGGAGAGCGAGACCGGGCACCGGAACCGGGCGATCGGGTACATGCTCCGGAACTACAACATCCTGTCTGGGGACCCGATCCAGGCGGTGGAGCTCTATTTCCAGCAGTGTTCGGTGTCGGTGACGTGCCGTGACCTGGGTGTGATGGCAGCGACCCTGGCGAACCGGGGGATGAACCCGGTGACGGGACGGCAGGCGATCCGGGGTCAGTACGTGGAGAACGTACTGAGCGTGATGGGATCGTGCGGCATGTACGACTACGCCGGCGAATGGATCTACAACGTGGGAATCCCGGCCAAGAGCGGAGTCGCGGGCGGGGTGATCGCGGTGCTTCCGGGGCAGGTGGGTATTGGGGTGTACTCGCCGAGGCTCGATGCGCGTGGCAACAGCGTTCGTGGGATCCGGGTTTGCGACGAACTGTCGCGGCACTGGGACCTGCACATGTTCAACAGCGAGACGTCGGGACGTTCGACAATCCGCCGGAAGTTCACGGGGGCGGAAGTGAACTCGAATCGGGTCCGGACGTCGCCGGAAATGGCGGTGCTGCGGGAACGGGGCGATGGGATCCGGGTGTACCAGTTGCAGGGGAATCTGGCCTTTGCGACGACGGAGGTGCTGGTGCAGGAGGTCATGCAGAACTTCGAGGCGATCCATCAGTTGGTGATCGACCTGAAGCGGGTGCAGACGTTGAACGAAAGCGCCTGCCGGTTGTTCTGGCTGACGGTGGTGAAGCTGGCGGAGTCTGGAAAGCGGACGGTATTCACGCATGTCGACCGGTTCCCGCTCCTGCGTCGGTACTTCAAGGTCAAGCTCGGGGACCGGGCCGACGAGCTGTTCCGGGCGTTCGAGGACAACGACCTGGCGCTGGAAGCGTGCGAGGACCAGTTGTTGAGCCGGGCCTTGCCCGCGCGGACGACGGATCATCGGGTGGGTCCACTGGAGTTCGACCTTTGCCGGGACTTGACGGCGTCGGAGGTGGATTTGCTCTCGGTTTGCCTGGTGCACAAGCGCTTTGCTGCCGGTGACACGATCATCACGGCCGGGGATCCGGCGGCCGAACTCTACTTCCTGGTTCGCGGCACGGTGAGCGTGCTGATGGTGACGGCCGGCGGCAGGCTGAGTCGGTTGGCAACGTTCTCACCGGGGATGACCTTCGGCGAGATGGCGGTGATCGATCGGGCTCCGCGGTCGGCGACGATCGTGGCGGATTCGGAAGTCGAGTGTCAGCTCCTCAGCCTGGAGGCGTTGGATGGGTTGCGGCAGTCGGCTCCGGAGGTCTGCATCAAGCTGCTGACGAACCTGAGTCGGACGTTGTCGCAGAAGCTGCGGAAGGCGAACCGCGAGTTGAGTGTGCTGGATTGAGCCTAAAACCGGCAGTTCATTTAACCGCAGATGTCGCCGATTGCACAGATGGAGGGGCTGCACCACCCAATCCATGCTGGGTTTGGGCTTCACCTCAAAGGTGCGCGGGCGTTTCGCTTCAAGTCCCTGTCTATCTGCGTCATCGGCGTCATCGGCGGTTTCAACAGCCTTTTCCAGGTTGGGAGTTCCCAGTGGCCAGTTGCCCGTCTCCAGCATCCCCGGCCCTGCCTACTGGCGTTGGCTTCTAAGGAAAGAAAAAGGGGAGGAACGCGTGGCGTTCCTCCCCGGGGCATGCCGTACCGGTGCGGATTACTTGCGGAGGCGGTAGAGCGTGGTGGCGGACGGGGTGACCGTCAGCTGGTTGTTGGCGGCGCCGGCGACGGTGGTCCAGGGACCATGGACGGCGGGGGCGGACTCAAGGGTGAAGCCGGAGATGTTGGCGGGCCAGGAGATGAGGAGGTTGTTGCCGTTGCGCTCGATGGCGAGCGACGGGATCGTTTCCTGACGGGCCTTGAGAGGCTGCGTGAAGTCGACCCAGACGAAGTAGAAGTCCGTGTCGCGGGTGGGGAAGACGTCGAAGCCGCTGGTGCCCGCTTCGGCGTGGCGGGCTTCGACGACGAACTTGCCGTTGATGTATTCCCAGGCGAGGACGCCGTCGTCGGTGAGGCCTTCGGACGCGTTGAGGTAGCCGGCGTTCTGCAGGAGAAGCATGCCGTCCTGGGCGGTCTTGCCGGGGATGGTGATCTCATATCGACCGGCCGAGGCGCGGGCGACGGTGAACCCGGAGGAACCACCGGCCTTCGTGCCGTTGGCAGCGACCTTGCCGCCCACGAGACCGGGGGCGGTATAGGGAACGTAGAGGAAGGCGAAGTCCGACTGACCATCGTCGGCGTAGACGGACGGCGAATGTTCTTCGTCGTCGATGCGGATGGCGACGTTCCAGGCGGAACCATCCGCCGCGGGCGCGGCGGTGATGAAGGCGCCGCGGTTGTCGGTGGAGTCGTCGGTGGAGATGGTGAACAGCATGCCGTCCGACGCGGTATTGACGCCGGGGATCTTCACCTGTGCGCGGCCACCGAAGGAGCCGTTACCGTCGTCGGCCCACTGGACGATTTCGGCGGCGGAGTTCTTGACGGTGATGTCGGAGGTGAGAGCCGGGCTCTGGGTGGCGTGAGCGCGCCAGACGCCGTTGGCGGAGCCGTTGGGCGCACTGACGTATCCGGCCTTCCATCCGGCGGCATAGGGAAACCAGGCCATCGACAGGTCGATGTTGGCTTCGCGGAGTGCGGCCGGGCTGGCGTCGGCGGGAAGCGAGGAGGCGGTCTCGCCCAGCTTCACGAACGAGAAGTAGTAATCCATGTTGCGGAACGCGCCGTCGAGGGTGCTGAAGCCCTTGCGGGAGGCGCCTTCGAAGGTCGGGCAGAACAGGAATCCGTGGAACGCGGGCGCGCCGTCATTCCACTGCTGGCTGAGCTTCCGGATGCTGCCGAGCACGATGCCGTCGCGGGGGGAGGGAGCCCAAGCCTGGGCAGGCGCGGCGGCCGGGTCGGTGACGGCGCGGTTGTACTTCGGGCCGTAGGGCCCGGTGTTTTCGAGGGCGGCGACGGGGTCGCGAGGCCCGAGGTCGAAGTCGATGTCACCCTGATTGTAGCCGGGAGCGGACCAGGAGATGGGGCCCTGTCCGTCGACGGAGAGGATGTATTCGTTCTTGTTGGCGCCGTTGTAGTGGATGGGGCTGCCGTTGGGTCCGAGGCCGTCAGCCGGAACCACGATCTTCCAGTTCACGCCGGTGACGGAGGCGTTGGGGAAAGTCCCGGGAGCTTTGTCGCCGGCGGGAGCGCCGTCGATAATGGTGAGGGGCGGGACAGGGGTGTTGGAGAAGTCCTTGTAGGTCGCCTGGACGCGGAGGGAAGCGTCCTCGGAACCGCTGATGTGGTTCACGGTGCTGAGACCGATGAGGAGGTTCTGCGGGAACTGGGCGGGATCCACGGCGACGGCCGAGAGGACGGTCCATTCGCCGGCCTTGTTGGAGTAGAACGTCGTGAAGTGGTTTCCGACGCGGCGCAGACGCAGCCACACGTCGGGGTAGGGCGTGGCACCGCTGGTGTTGCCCGAGGGACGGTCGGGCATGTCGTCCGTCCCCGCGTCGGCCACGGGACGATAGATCGACTCGATGGCGTTCTTGGGGTCGGTGGCGAGGGCGTTGATCTGGACGTTGGCGGCGCCGGGGGTGAGTCCTGCGCGGGCCATGATCGAGGCCTTGGCGGAGTCCTGCTGGACGGTATCTCCGAGGACGAGGTTGACGACGCGGACCTGGACGTCGAAGTCGCCGGAGCGTTCCTCGTAGGCGTAGGTGAACGAGTCGGCATTGTCCCAGGTGTCACCGCCGCCACCAATGATGGTGAAGGAACCGTCGGGGTTGTTGACCCTGGCTCCGGCGACCGGGTTGTTGATGTTGGCGAGGGAGAGGTCGGCGCGCGCGGAAGTCGCGGCGCCAGCCATGGCGAGGGCGGCCAGGCAAGCTGGCCGCAAGAGATGGAATTTCATTTTTTCTGAACTGGCTTGAGTGACATCAGGCATCCTGCCCGTCCCCGGAATTCCCCCCAAGCACCGTCACGAGACGGAACTTTGAAGGCGCCCCGGCGACCGGTAAGAAGGCCCGGATCGGATGGGCGCGTTGAGAATGGCGCCGATTCCAGAGCCTCCACAACACCCCAAGGGAGGCTCCGATTCAAAATGACCTGAATGGCGCATAGAATGGGGTTTTTGCCCCAGACCTGTCACCGATCCGTCGTCCTGGGGTGGGGGCTTGAAACTGAAAACTTCCAACTCCCGCAGGGGCCCGCAGAGTGGCGGCATCATGAAGCTTTCAGAACTGCATCTGGGGATGAAGGTCAGCCACCCGCAGTATGGGGAAGGGGTGGTCAAGGCGGTGAACGAATATGCGGCGGAGGTGCTTTTCGCGGATGGCCGGAAGCCGGTGGATCCGGAGGCGAGCGCGCTGGTTCCCGCGGAGGCGACGGCGAGCCTTTCGGGGGGCAGCGTGCCCTTGGCGGAATTGCTCCGTCAGACGGTGGATGTCGTGGTGGACCGATTGGGACTGGAGCGGCCGGACATGGCGGTTCACGAGTTGGGGAAGCGCTGGCGGGGAGGGAAGATGGTTCTGCAACCGGGCGAGACGACCACGCAGTCCAAGGAGGTCGAGATCGAGTTGTTCTTCCACAAGATGGTGATGATGCGGAACCAACTCCGGGTGCTGGAACAGAAGATCAATTCGAGCGAGACACTGAGTTCGGCGGATAAGTTCGACTGGCAGCAGTACATCACGCGCTGCTACGGCTCGATGACGACCTTCAACCTGCTGTTCAAGGACAAGGAGTCCCACTTTTGATGGGGCCAGCGGCTGGGCTGGGCCTCATTCCGTTTCGACGACGCGGAGGAGTTCGGTGGATGCCGACTCGGGGAGGAACCAACTGCCGGTCAGGCCGGGGAAGCGGGCTTCGCCGAGGGAGGACCAGGGGCCGGCGGGATCCGGGGAACGTTGCAGTTGGTAACGGCGGTTGTTCCGGGATGGCCAGGTGATGCGGAAGCGGGCGTTGTCGGTGGGGACGATCGATGCGTTCAGCGGTCGATTGGAGACGAGGGGCGATTGCCCGAGCCAGGCCTCGGCGGCGTGAGACCAACCGTCGTGATCCGGGTCGTCCGCACCGGATCCAGCCAGCGAACCGAGTTCGCGGCGCTCCCAGTCGTCGTCGAGTCCGTCGCGGTCCGAGTCGGTGATGGGGATGCCGTGGAGGATCAGTTCGGTTTCGGCGACGGTGCCCGTCTGACCGGTGGCCTCGTCGGTGACAGCGAGGGTCCAGGTTCCGGCGGAGGGTTCGAAGAGGTGGCGTTTGGACCCGTACCACCATTCCTCGATCATGGCGGACTGCAGCGTGCTGGCGCGGTGGAGCACGGAGAGCGTCCCGGTGGGGGAACGGAGGGTGACACGCAGGTCGCCGGTGCGGGGGTGGACGATCCGGACGCGGACCTGGACCCAGTCGAGCGAGAGCGATTGGCTGACCTCGAACGGGATGAGGGCGCTGACGAGTTCGAGTCGAAGGGAGGCGGCGGGGTTCGTGGCGGCGATGGACTGCAGGGAGGTGCCGTCTGCGAATCCGACCTGAACGGCGGGGATGCGGGCCGATTCGGTGGCGAGCATCACCGAGCGGGCGGATGGGTTGGCGGTGTTGTTGTTGAGGAGGACGGCACAGGCGGCGCCGGCGTTGGCCGCGAGTCGGATTTGGTCAGCGAACGAACCCGTGGGGCGCTGAAGCAGGGCGGCGGCTCCGGTGACGGGAACCACGATGGATCCGTTGACGGGGCCGGCGTGGACGAGGCGGAGTTCGCGGGTGGGGGAGTCAGGATGGAGGCCGGTGCCGCCGGAGGCGGGGAACGTTCGACCGTTGCCGAGGCCGGGGCCGTTGACGACGACGTGGAGGCCGTCGTCGGGGATGGGGAGGTTGTTGGTCTGGCGGATGCGGACCTCGAGTCGGGCCGCGGCGGGTTGGGTGAAGCGGGGGCGGCGGGCGACGTCGAGGAGCACGGCGGGGTCGGGGGTTCCGAAGCCGACATTGTGGCTGATGGCGAGCCCGGCGTGATTGGTGGCGAGGTCAGGGTCGGTTGGATCGAGCGGCCAGGAAGAGAGGACGAGCAGGCGTTGGAGGTCGGGGAGGGCGATGCCGGGTTGGACGTCGAGCACCAGGGCAACGAGGCCGGAGATGAGCGGTGCGGAAAAGGAGGTGCCGACGAAATTGTGGAATTCGGGGAGGTAATCGCCGGTGGACTGCCCGGCGCGTCCGGCGGGATCGAGGGTGAAGAGGCGGGTTCCTTCGGCGACTTCGCCGCCCGGTGCGGCGAGGAGGACGCAGGCGCCGGGTGCGGAATAGCTGGCGATGGCGCCATCGCGCCGGATGCCGGCGACGGTGATGGCGCCGGGTTCGTTGCCGAAGGCGTCGAGGTTGGCATCACCGACACCCTGCGCGCCACTGACGGACTTGGTGCGGGTGTTGCCGGCGGAGCGGACCATCACGGTGCCGAGTCCGGCGTGGGCATGGTAGGTGGCGTTCGAAAGGGCGATCCGTTCGACAAGCGTCGAGTAAAGGAAGTCGATGTCGGCATTGCCCCAGCTGTGGTTCTGGAGGCGGATGGCATCGGGGCGGTACTCGAAGGCGGCGGCGAGGTTCTCGGTTTCGGGGAGGTTGTTGGCGGCGTCGAAGATGACCCAGCCCGTGAGGCGGACCCTGGGTGCGAGACCGGAGATGCCGATGGCGTTGTTGCCGCGGGCTGCGGCGAGGCCGGCGACGGCAGTGCCGTGGTAAGCGGACTGGCTGGCGTGGGCGCAATTGGTGGCGAGCGTGAGCCAGTTCCGCGCCAGCGATGGGACGAATGCGGACTGGAGGTCGGGATGGGTGGCGTCGAGTCCGTTGTCGACGAAAGCGATGGTGATCCCCGCGCCTTCGGAAACGGGCCAGACCGACCGCATCTCGAATCCTGAGGAACCGGGGGCCGCACCGAGGGTGCCCCGGGAGGGTTCGAGGTGCCATTGCTTCGGGTAGAACGGATCGTTGGGCGCGGGGCCCCAGTCGGCGTGGAGTCCGGCGTTGAACCGGCGTCGGGACGGGGAGGCCGCTTCGACGAGGGGATCCCGCGTGAGTGCGGCGGCCGCAGCGACGGCTTCGGCGGGGGTGTCGAAGGCAATGACGGCGGAACGGTCGTCCGCCCTGCGGGTCACGGGGCGGTTGAGGCCGGTGAGGACCTCGGGAAGATCGGAAGGATGGAAGGTCCGGATCAGGACGCGGTTGCCGAATTCGATGCGTTGGCCAGAACGGGCTTCGGTCACGGCCACAGGGGCATCGGCCGGGCCGGATGGCCGGACGATCGAGTAGGTCCGGAGAACGGGTTCGCGCAGGGTGACGGAATCGGGGACCGCGGCGAAGCCGGTCTGGGCGGCGATTACGGACAGCAGCAATGGGGCGAACCGGCGGGTCACGGCGAGAGCGTAGACCGGGTTGTGAGGGAATTCAGGCGGAAGTTTGCGGAGGCGGGGGGCGGGAAGTTGGGAATGGGAGGGGACCGCCTCCTGACGTCGGCGGCTACCAGGGCGTATTAGTGGTCCTGGCGAGGAACGCCGAACATCCGGTCCCGGGCATCGTCCAGCAACGCGTAGACGATCGGCGTGACGACGAGGGTCAGGAGAAGACACAGCGTTTGTCCGCCGATGACGACGACGGCCACGGCCTTGCGTTCCTCGGAGCCGGGTCCGGTACCGAGGGCGAGCGGCAACATGCCGGCGACGAGGGCGAGGGTCGTCATGAGGATCGGGCGGAGGCGGTCGCGGTTGGCCTGAAGGATGGCCTCGGTCCGGGGCATGCCGCGGGTCCGGAGGGTGTTCATGTAGTCGATCTGCAGGATGGCGTTCTTCTTCACGACCCCGAAGAGCACGAGCAGACCCAGGGCGGAGTAGAGGTTGAGCGTGTTGCCGGTGGCCCAGAGCGACAGCAGGGCGAAGGGGAGCGAAAGCGGGAGCGACAGGAGGATGGTGAAGGGATGGACGAAGCTTTCGTACTGGGCCGCCAGGATCATGTACATGAACACCACCGAAAGGGCGAAGGCCCAGAGGAACTCGCGGAACGTGCTCTCCAGTTCGCGCCCGCGTCCGGAGACCTTGTAGGAATAGCCGAGGGGCAGGTTCAGTTCGTCGACGGCCTTGCGGAGGGCGGCGAGTCGGTCGGCGAGGGCATATCCGGGGGCGATGCCGGCGCGGAGGGCGACGACGCGTTGGCGATCGAGGCGATCGATGCGTGAGGCGGTGACGCCGGGAAGGATCTGGACGACGTTGTCGAGTCGGACCAGGGCTCCGGATTTGGACGGGACGTAGAGTCGGCCGAGGTCCTCGCCGCGGCTGCGATCTGCGGCGGAGAGTCGGAGTTGGACGTCGTAATCGTCGTTGACCTGGGTGTCGCGGAACCGCGAGACGCGGGTGTCGCCCCCGACGAGGACCCGGAGGGCGGTGGCGATGTCGGTGGTCTGGACGCCGAGATCGGCGGCGCGGGCCCGGTCGATTTCGACGCGGAGTTCCGGTTTGTCGAGTCGGAGGGAGGTATCGGCGTCGACGAGTCCGAGTTCGGTGGAACGGGCGCGGAGTTTCTCGGCGAATCCGAGGAGGGTTTCCAGGTCGGGGCCGAGCAGGGCGAAGTCGATTTCGAAGCTGGGTCCGCCGGCGGAGATCGAACCCTGGCCGCCGCGGAGCGAGACGCGGACGTCGGACAGTTTGCGGAGACGTTGGCGGATGTCCTGCATGATCTCGCGTTGGGAGGCGTTGCCCTCGAAGGCGAGCCAGGGCCGGGTGCTCAGGAGGCGTGAGATCGAGAAGACGCGTTCGGAGTGGGGTTTGAGGAGGACGTAGAGTCGGCCCTGATTGGGGCCCCCGGAGATGCCCCCACCGCCGCCGACGCCGCCGATGACGGTGCGGACCCAGGGCACCTTCATGACCTCGGTTTCGGCGAGTTGCATGACCTCGTCCATGGCGGGGAGGGAGGTTCCCTCGCGGGCGGTGATGGCGACCTCGAACTCGCCGTCGTCGGTGACGCCGGGGGTGAACTCCTGTTTGACGATGCCGTAGATCGGGATGGACGACGCCATGACCAAGGCAGCGGCGGCGGCAACGCAGAGGCGCCAGCGCATGGCCCATCCGAGGAGGCGCACGTAGGCCCGCTCCAGCCAGCCGTAGAGTCCGTCGCGGGAGCCATGGCCCGGGATGGCGGCGGCCGATCCGGAGGCGAAGAGGCGCGCGCTCATCATGGGCGTGAGGGTGAAGCTGACCAGAAGGCTGACCAGGACTGCGACCGCCGAGGTGATTCCAAACTGGAAGAGGAACCGCCCGGCCAGCGAGGGCATGAACGACACCGGGACAAAGATGACGACGAGGCTGAAGGTCGTGGCCAGCACGGCGAGGCCGATCTCGGCCGTGGCACCGCGGGCCGCCTCGGCGGCCGAGACACCCTTTTCCTCGACCCACCGGAAGATGTTCTCGAGGACGACGATGGCGTCGTCGATGACGATGCCGACCATGAGGACGAGCGCGAGCATCGTGACGCTGTTGAGCGTGAAGTTCAGGGCCCACATCATGCCGAACGTCGAGATGACCGAAGCCGGAATCGCGACCGCAGCGATCAGGGTGGCGCGCCCGTTCCTCATGAACATCAGCACGACGAAACTGGCGAGGATGCTGCCGAGGACGAGGTGCAGTTGGATCTCGCCCAGGGCTTCGTGGATGTAGCGCGACTGGTCCCGGATCACCTCGAGCTTCACGTCCGGAGGCAGTTGGGCGAGGACTTCGGGAAACCTCGCCTTGATGGCGTCGATCACCGCCACCGTGTTGGCCCCGGACTGACGCCGGACGTCCAGTTGCACGCAGGGTTGGCCGTTCAACCGGGCCGTCGTGCGCTGTTCGCGGGTGCCATCCTCGGTATGGCCGATATCGCGGATCCGGATGGGACGACCGTCCCGGGTGGCAATGACGACGTCGTCGAATCCGCGAGCGTCCGCCACGCGGCCGACGGTGCGGAGGGTGCGTTCCTGCAGGTCTCCGGTGACGTTGCCGCCGGGAATCGTCGCGTTCTGGCGGGCGATGGCATCGCGGACCTCGGTGATCGGGAGTTGGTAGGCGGCGAGACGATCGGCGTCGACCCATACGTTGATCGCCCGGGGAAGCCCTCCGGAAACTTCCACTTCCCCGACGCCCTCGGCGCGTTCGAGTGCGAGCTTTGCGATGCGTTCGGCGAGTTCAGTGAGTTCGCGGACCGGGCGATCGCCGGACATCGCCAGCGACATCACGGGAGCGGAGTCGACGTCGAACTTGGAGACCAGCGGCGGGAGGATGTCGATGGGGAGTTCGCCGAGCGAACTGGCGACGCGGTTGCGGACATCCTCGGCGGCGGCGTTCGGGTTGCGGTCGAGCTTGAAGCTCAGGATGACGAACGACCGGCCCAGGCTGGAGATCGAGCGCATCTCGTTGATGCCTTCGATCGTGTTGAGGTTCTGCTCCAGTCGCTGGGTGACCAGCGATTCCATCTCGACCGGTGACGCTCCCGGCAATGCCGTGTTGACGTAGACGGTCGGCAATTCGACCGAGGGGGACCGGTCCACGTTCAGGCGCGAATAGCCCGCGGCCCCGGTCACGACCAGGGCGAAGATCATCATCAGGGCGAAGATCGGCCTGCGGATGCAGGTCTCGGCGAGGGTTTGCATCGCGGATCAGTTGCCCTTGGCTGGCGTGGGTGCGTGGGTGCCGATGGAGACGGGGCGATTGTTCACCAAGCCCGCCGGATGACGGATCACCGACTCGTTCCCTTTCAGCCCGGTCGTCACCTCGATCCAGTCGCGGCCGTGGTCGCCCGTGGTGACCCGCCGCTCCGAGGCCTTCCCGTCCTCGTGTACGAATACCCGCTCGACCCCGGCGAACGTGAGCAGGGCATCGGTTGGCACCGTCCATGCCGGGGATCCGGTCTCGACGACGATCTCGGTCCGCGCGAACGCACCTGGCCGAAGCGCTCCAGCCGCGGGCACGTCGGCCTCGACCACCAGCATCCGGCTCGCTTCGAGAAGCGATGGACTCAGCCTGCGGACGGTGCCGGCGTAGATGTTCGTGTCGCCCGTCAGATGGAGTCGGACCGTCTGGCCGACGGCGACCCGCCGGGCGTCGCGTTCGGGGACTTCGACGCGGAGTCGGAGCGGATCCGCCTTTACCAGGGTGAGGAGGGGCGTGCCGATGTCGAGGTGTTGGCCGAGGCTTGCCCGACGTTCCGAGACGATGCCGTCGAAAGGCGCGGTGATGCGCGTGTCGGCAAGCTGCTTGCGGGCGAGTTCGTATTCGGCCCGGCGTTGCTGGAGCACGGCGGCCCGGGTGCGGGCTTCCTCGAGGGCGTCGGCATGCCGGCTCTGGGCGACCACGAAGGAGGCGTTCGAGGCTTCGAGGTCGGCGGCCGAGGCGATGCCCTGGCGGGACAGTTCAGCGAGTCGTTCGCGGTCGGCCCGGGCCTGGTTGAGGACGGCCGTTGCTTCGCGGACGAGGCTGGTTTCCTCGAGGGTCACCTGATCGTTGTCGCCTTCGAGGGACAGGCCGAGGCGGGACCGTGCCTGGCCGAGGAGGGCGCGGGATTGCTGGACGCGCAGTTCGTAGTCCCGGGGTTCCGTCTCGGCGAGAAGATCGCCGGCGCGAACGCGTGCGCCGAGGTCGACGGGGAGGTTGCCGATCCGGCCGGCGACGCGTGCGCTGACGGGGGTTTGTTCCTGGGCGAAGAGGGCGCCGGCGACGGTGAGGGTGCGTTCGAGTGGACGGCGGGTGACGGGAGCGACCTGAACGGGTTGGGGCGGGAGGGATTTCTGGGCTGGGGCGGAATCCGGATTGGGACGCGAGCAGGCGCCGGCGAAGGCGAGGGTGCCCAGAGTGACGACGGTCAAGATACGTGTGCGTACCATCGGAGTTCCTCAGCTTCGCACGGCCAGTGTCACCGGGAGCAAGGGATAAGTTCGGGGTTTGATGTTCCGGGCGTTGGCGGATCCCAGGCCCCGGTTCCGTGACGCTGGAGGCGTTTGAGCCGATAGCCCCCGCGGTTTTCCAACTGCGGCCCGGGCGGGAGGCGGATAGGGTGGTGGCGCGATGACGGATCTGGAACGGGCGCAGCAGGTGAAGGCAGCGATGCCGGTGGGCGGGCTCTTTGCGGGCCAGAACTGGCGTGTCGGGACGCGACCGCTGGCACTGGGTGGGGCAATGGTGCGGGACCTGGAGATGCTGGGTCGGGTGTTGCTCCAGTTCTATCGGGCTTCGAACCTCCTGTACCGGCGGAGTGTGGAAGGACGGATGCCGGGTTGGATCGCGGACCTGGTGGACCAGGGCAAGCCGGCGGAATTGGTGGCGTGGCAGCGGCACGTGGGGTTCAAGAGCGACGTGCCGCGGGTGATCCGGCCGGACGTGCTGCTCACCGAAACGGGGATTGCCATCTCGGAACTGGATTCGGTGCCGGGCGGGATCGGGCTGACGCACTGGCTGAACTCGACCTACGGAGGGTTGGGGGAGCCGGTGCTGGGTGGGGTGGATGGGATGCTCCGGGGTTTTGAGTCGATCTTTGCCGGGACAGGGCGGGTGCGGTTGGTGGTGTCGGAGGAATCGGCTTCGTACCGGCCGGAGATGGAGTGGTTGGCGGGGTTGCTGGGATCGAGGTTCGAGGTCGTGCGGCAGGACTTCGACGGGGTGGAGGATGGGGATTCGGTGTACCGGTTCTTTGAGTTGTTCGACCTGGCCAATGTCCCGCAGGCGGGAAAGTGGTTCGGGGCAGCGGCGGAGAAACGGATCCGGTTGACCCCACCGCCGAAGCCGCTGTTCGAGGAGAAGTTGTGGATGGGTCTCCTTTGGAACCGGAACCTCCGGAGTTACTGGAGGACTGAACTGGGCGAAGGGTTCCTGGATCGCCTGTTGAAGGCGACGCCGTACACGTGGGTGATGGATCCGAGTCCGTTGCCGCCGCACGCGGCCTACCCCGGGTTGGAGTTGACGGATTGGCAGCAATTGAAGGGGCTTTCGCAACGGGAACGGGACCTGATCCTGAAGGTGTCGGGATTCTCTCCGACGGCCTGGGGTGCCCGAGGGGTGCACCTGGGAAGCGATCTGAGCTCGGAGGAATGGAGCGTGGCGGTGGACGGGGCGTTGAAGGCGTGGGGCACGAACCCGCACCTCCTCCAGCGGTATCACAAGCCGCGAGGCGTGGAGACGGCCTGGTTGGACGGAGGGACCGTGCAGCCCATGACGGGGCGGGTGCGATTGTGTCCCTATTACTTCGTTGCAGGGGATGGCGACGCGGCGCGACCGAAACTGGGCGGCGTTATGGCGACGATCTGCCCGGCGGACAAGAAGATCATCCACGGCATGACCGATGCCGTGATCGTGCCGTGTGTGGAGTGAGGCGAGGAATGCCCTGACCGAGTTGAAGATCCTCCCGAAGTGAGCGATGGGTGCGGATGACTTTTGAAGTGGTGGAGGAACGGAGACCGGGGCGGCGGATGGAGGCGGGATTGTGAAGATCCGTTTTCTGCAGGCCCAGTGCGAAGTCCCGCGCAGCCGGGAGGAGGTCTTCGCCTTCTTCGCGGATCCGGCAAATCTCGCGGTGCTCACGCCTCCGTCGGTCCGGGTCGAGATCCCGGCCGGAGGTCCCCCCGTGGGCCGGGCTGGACTGGAGTTCGAGTATCGCGTCCGGGTGCGGGGATTCCCGATGCGTTGGCGGGGCCGGTTCGAAGTCTGGGAGCCGCCCCAACGGTTTGTGGATGTCCAGTTGAGCGGCCCTTACCGCCGATGGCGTCACGAGCACGCCTTCGAGAGCTTGCCGGGTGGTGGCACCCGGGTCATCGATCGGGTTGAGTACGCCGTCTGGGGCGGAGGCCTGATCGACCGATGGATCGTCCGGCCCGAGATGGAGCGGATGTTCGCGTATCGGGCCAAGCGCTTGGCGGAACTGTTCCCCGCCGGGTGACGAATGAGGGCAGGGGTGGTCGAACCCGGATGCGCAATCTGACGGATCCGTTCTGGATGTGGGTAAAGGCGGTCCTGCTTGGGGTGATCGCGATCGTGTCGGCCGGGGTGGTCTGGATGAAGGTGGGCGGATGGGAAGTGCCGCTGCTGTTGGGCTTGCTGGTGTGGAGTGCGTGTCGGGTTCACTACTTTTTCTTCCACGTACTCGAACGGTGGGTGGAGCCGGGCGGGCGCTTCCGGGGAATCGTTGAGTTGGTGATCCGGTCGTTGAAGGGGCGGTGACGGGTGGAGGTGGCGAACCCTGCCTCCAGTCTTGCCAGCGGGGCGGAGTCGGGAATGGTTGGGGGCGTGAAACGAGAGCATGTCATTGGACTGTTGGCGGCAGGATGGATTGCGGCGGGTGCGGCGCTGATGACGGGATGTACGGCAGTGCCGGTAACCGGTCGGAGCCAGATGAATTTCATTCCGGTAGGGCAGGAGATGCAGTTGGGGCTTTCCGAGTTCGACAAGATGAAGAAGTCGGTGCCGATCTCGAAGGATCCGAAGCTGAATGCCTTGGTTCAGAAGGTTGGGCAGCGGATCGCGGCGGTGGCGAAGTCCGACATGCCGGACGCGCAATGGGAGTTCGTGGTGTTTGAGTCGAAGGAGGCGAATGCCTTCTGCCTGCCGGGTGGCAAGGTGGGTATCTACACGGGAATCCTGCCGATCACGAAGGACGAGGCGGGGTTGGCCACGGTCATGGGACATGAGGTGGCGCATGCGGTGGCCCGGCATGGCGGGGAGCGGATGAGTCAGGCGATGGGTTTGCAGGCGATCGGTATCGGGGTAACCGCGGCAACCAAGGAATCCAAATACCGGGACCTGATCAACTCGGGTTACGGGATGGGGTCGCAGTTGGCGGTGGCGTTGCCGCACAGTCGGATGCAGGAGTCCGAGGCGGACGAGATCGGGCTGCAATACATGGCCCGTGCCGGGTATCAGCCAGCGGCGGCAGTGGATTTCTGGCAGCGGTTTGGTGAGTACAACCGGGCTCAGGGCGGGGACACCGCGTGGTTCCTGAGGACGCATCCGACCGACCAACAGCGAGTCGAAAACCTCCGGCGGTTGCTGCCGAAGGCCCAGGCAGTGTACCGTCCTCAGCCGTGACGCGAAATTACTTCAACCCCGTGGTGCGCCGCCGGGTACTGGGCGCGATGATTATCTCCTGCGTGATCCTTTCTGCGGGATGCCGCAGCAAGGAGGGTGGGCAGGATGCCGGCACGAGCACCGGCCTGCCTTACCGGGCCGATGGCCGGCCAGGCTATGTCGATCTGCCGGGCAACTTCCCGGTGTATCCGACGCCGACGCCCGCAGCGGCGCCGAAAACCGCTCCGAAAGCCGATCCCAAGGCGGCTCCCGCAAAGAAATGACGGTTCCGACCGTTGCCACCGTTTGTCGCCGGTTCCACTGAAACATGAAACAGATTGCATCTCGGTTGTTGGCCACCCTGGCGATTTGCGGGTTGGCATTCATGACAGGTTGCGCCGGGCGACAGGGCTCCGGCGCGGGGACGAGCACCGGCTTGGCCTACCGGCCTTCGCCCGGTGTGGATTCCCCCAAGGTGACGTTGGGATCCGGTCGCGGAGCCTCGACCTTCGAGCGCACCACCGCCTCGGGCGACAAGTACCTGCTGACACCCACCGATTGGCGGGTCGGGGCCAGCACCTGGATCGGGACGCCCTACCGGACCGGCGGCGAGACACGCAAGGGGGCAGATTGCTCGGGGTTCGCCAAGTCGCTGTACAAGGAGGTCGCGGGTGTCGACATCCCTCGGACGACCTCGCAGCTGTGGGTTTCCGGAAAGCCGATCGACGTGATGTCGATCCGCGCGGGGGATCTGTTGTTCTTCTCGAACGTCGGCGCGGGTGACGGCATCACGCATGTCGGCGTGGTGATCGGCGAGGGCGAGTTTGCCCACGCGAGTACGAGTCAGGGTGTGCGGTTCGCGCACCACGACCGGGGCTACTGGCAGAAGCGGTTCGCCGGCGCGCGACGGTTCCTGCCCTGAGAGGAGCGGTAAGTTTCAGGTTTCAAGTTTCAAGCCGGCGGGACCGGTGGGGCGAGACTCGGTCGAGTCGCCTCGCGTTTCTCCCTCGTGGAATGCGGCATCGGAACTTTGGTTGCTGGGAATCAAACAAACTCATTGCTCCCGGCGTCGGGGATTCCTACGTTCTCGGCGTCCCGCATCCGTGCGCGGGTAGCTCAATTGGATAGAGCGTCGGCCTCCGGAGCCGAAGGTTGTGGGTTCGACCCCCGCCCCGCGCACCACTTCTTCTTCGGTTTCTTCCCATCGGTAGGTTTCTTCACAGCAGAGACACAGTCGTCACATCAGAGGCGCAGAGAAGCGGAGCTTGGATTTTGGTAGCGGGCGGGGTGGGGCTGGGGGCGAAGGGGTGTCTCGAAGCAACCCTGTCGGGAACGGGGTGGCGACGTCCTCGTCGCCGTCCCGAACCGCTATCTCCGGCTTCCATGCTCTGGAAGCCCTACGATTTGCACCTTCACCTAGAACCGGCAGTGCATTTAACCGCAGATGACGTCTGGCCCGCGAGTTCGCCCACAAGCACGCCGCGGTCGAGGGCAAGTCGCGCGAGAAGTGAGCCTTCTCAGGGGTGGGTGGCCCCTCCGCGGCACCGCGTTCTCCGCGTGAGATCTTCCACCTTGGGAGACGGCTCGACGAGGGGTTAGCCCCACCGGGTTTTCAGCCCTGTTTCCAGTGCGTTGCAGAATCGGTGCTCGCCGGGGTGAAGGGGTTCGTGGCATTCGGGGTCTGGAACAGACTTCGAGATGAAAATTTCTTCCCTGGTTTTGCTGGCCGGTTTGCTGATGCCGTCGTGTCTGGCCGCGCGGATCGAGCTTCCGGCGACGGACTGGCTGATTGATCCGGCGCCTTTCAAGGCGCGGGTTTCGACGAATGCCGAGGGGACGGAGTTGGAGTTGTCGAACGGGCTGTTGCGTCGGGTGGTGCGGATCACGCCGAACGCGGCGACGGTGGCGTTGGATAATCTGGTCAACGGCGAGAGCCTGCTGCGCGGGGTGAAGCCGGAGGCGGTGGTCGAGATCGATGGGCGTCGATTCGAGATCGGTGGGCTCAAGGGGCAGCCGAACTACGCGTTTTTGAGGCCGGAGTGGGTGGCGCAGTTGCGGGCGGATCCGACGGCGTTCCGGTACGTCGGCCATGCCGTTGGGGTGCCGCAGGAGCGGATGGCGTGGAAGCAGGTCCGGCATCATGCGCCGGATGTCCAGTGGCCGCCGACGGGGGTGACGTTGCGGTTGGATTTCGCGTGGCCGGCGGCGCTGGCGATGGAGGGGATTCCGTCGGGGGCCGGACGCCTGGTTCTCTGGAGCGATGAGTTCCAGAAGCTGGATCCGGCCTGGGTGGTGAAGGCATCGCGGCGGGAAGAACGGATCAGCTTTCAGAATGAGGGAAAGGTCGGGGAGATCTACGCCTTGGCGGGGGCGCATTGCTTTGCGGAACGCGCGTTGCCGGCGGGGGTGTCCCTGGTCGAGGCCGTGATCCAGCCGGGCACCGACGCGGACACCAGCTGGGGGCCGGGCCTGGGCGTGGTGTTCGGCGGGCGGGTGGTCGAGGTGAACCTGCGGCCGGGCGATCGCGGGGTGCATGGGCACTTCGAGCTTCGGGATGGCGGGCGCGAGTTGCTGGCGAAGGTGAAGGATTTCGCGGTGGCGGACGGCGGGCTGGATCCGGCGCGGTCGTATCGGATCCGGGTGCGGATGGATGGCCCGATGATGGTGTGGGACGCGGCGGATGCGGCGCAGGAGCCGGCGCGTTTCACGAAGCTGTTCGAGATTGCCCACGATGGGGCGGCACCCACGGCGGTGCGGGTGGGGAAGACGGATCGGCAAGGTGGAGCGACGGATTCGATCGCGGCGGATGCGGCGTGGGGACGGAGCCGGATTTCGCAGGTGCGGGTCTTCGGCAAGTACGATGCGGCGAAGGCGGCGGCTGAGTTGGGCGTGGCAACGCAGGACATCCGGGTGTCGGTGCACTACGAGCTCTACGACGGCATTCCGGCCTACAGCAAGTGGATCACCGTCTCGAATGCCACGGCCAAGGCGGTGCGGGTGGATCGCTACAACAGCGAGGTGCTGGCGGTGGTGGAGCGGACGTCGGAGGTCGACGAATTGAGCGAGGGGCGGATCCCGCCCAACGTGCATGTCGAGACCGACATGTCCTTCGGGGGGATGATGGCATCGGGGGCGAACCGACGGTCGTACCGGTGGGTTTCGGATCCCGACTTCCACACGCAGGTCAACTACGAGAAGCGGACGCCGTGCCTGCTGGAAGTGGGACCGGATCTCGGGCCGGCGCAGGAGATCGTGCCGGGCGGAATGTTCGAGTCGTTTCGGGCCTGGATCCTGCCGCAGGACAGCACCGACCGGGAGCGGTGCGGGTTGGCGATGCGGCGGCTGTACCGGACAGTGGCGCCGTGGTCGACGGAGAATCCGTTGATGATGCACGTCGTCTCGTCGAACGGACAGACCGTGACCAATGCGATCGAGCAATGTGCGGCGGTCGGGTTCGAGATGTTGATCCTGAGTTTTGGAAGCGGGTTCGACATGGAGAACGAGAGTCCGGCGACGCTGGCGAAGGCGCGGGCGTTTGCCTCGCACGCGAAGAGCCGCGGGATCGAGATCGGGAGTTATTCGCTGCTGGCGTCCCGCAGCGTGGGCGGGGGTAACGACGTGGTCATGCCGCCGGGGGACAAGCCGGCCTTCGGCAATTCACCGTGCCTGTGCAGCCGATGGGGGACGAACTACTTCCGTCGCATCCATCAGTTCCACCGGGAGAGCGGCTTCACGCTGCTGGAGCATGATGGGTCGTATCCGGGGGATGTGTGCGCCGCGACGAACCATCCGGCGCATCAAGGGCTGGCGGATTCGCGCTGGAACCAATGGCGTTTGATCTCGGACTTCTACCGGTGGTGCCGCGCGGAGGGCATCTACCTCAACGTGCCGGACCACTACTTCATGGGTGGATCGACCAAGACCGGAATGGGATACCGCGAGGTCAACTGGTCGTTGCCCCGGGCGCAGCAGGTCATCCATACGCGACAGAACATCTTCGACGGGACGTGGCAGAAGCTGCCGTCGATGGGATGGATGTTCGTTCCGTTGACCGAGTATCAGGGGGGTGGGGCGGCGGCGACGATCGAGCCACTCGACCAGCACCTCGACCACTATGAGCGCATGATCGAGAGCAACCTCGGCCTCGGTGTTCAGGCCTGTTACCGGGGGCCACGCCTGTTCGATACCGAGCGCACGCGAACGATGCTCCGGTCGAAGGTTGACTGGTTCAAGGCGCATCGCGACATCCTCGAGAGCGACCTCATCCACGGGCGTCGGGCCGATGCCCGGGACCTGGATTGGATGCTCCACGTGAACCCGAAGTTGAAGGAGAAGGGGATGCTCGTGGTGTTCAATCCGCTGGAGACGTCCGTCACGCGGAAGCTCCGGGTGAACGTCTATTATACCGGGCTCAAGGACACCGTGCGGTTGCGTGACGCTGAGGGTGCCCGGACGCAGTCCGGCATTGGCCGGGATTACAGCATCGATCTCGACGTAACGGTTCCGGCGCAGTCGATGCGCTGGTGGTCGATGGAGTGAGAGATGGCGATGAATTCACGTCAGGAGGAAGAGCGGATGCAGCGGCGCCTCGAGTCCCTCTATCGAGAGGCTCAGGGATGGGCGGCGACGTGGGGACTGTCGCGTTTGATGCGGGACGTCGACCTCGAGTTTTCGGACGCGATGGGATCGGCGTTGGGGCGATGCGACCTGCGGACGGGGTTGGTGAGCTTGAACGGGGTTTTGCTGCTGGACGGGAACGAAGAGTTGTTGCGGGAGACGTTGTGCCACGAACTCGCGCACATCGTGGCGTCGGTCCGCTATGGACCGCGGATTGCCGAGCACGGGGTGGAGTGGTCGGAGTACATGGCCCGGGCAGGCTTCGTGCCGCGCCCGGTGATCGCAGCTTCGTTGGTGGTGGGATTGCGACCGTGATGGGCGTGGCTTGAATGGGCGGAGTCCGCGTTCAGCCGGGAAACGGGAGTTGATCTATCCGCAGATGGAGACGCAGAAATGCTGCGATCCGACCACGGCCGAAGTCTCGCCTTTCTGGTGCACGGCCAACTCGATTCAGGTTCCACACAATCTGCGCCATCTGCGCCATCTGCGGATCCAACCACTGTTTGCCGGCTCAGTGGTTGCCGCGCTGGGCGAGGATGAGTTCGCGGACGGCCTGGGGATCGGGGATCGATTCGAGGACTTCGGTGCCCTCGGAGCTGGCGGCGGTGGAGAGGGTCAGGTTGCCGATACCGAGGATGCGGCCGAAGAACGTTTGGTCGACGTCGATGGAGCGGATGTCGCGCGGGTTGTAGTCCTGGTAGCACTTCGAGAAAAGACCCCGCTCGATGGTGATCCGGTCCCGGTAGATGCGGAGGACGGTGGCGCCGCGTTTCACCCAGGCGATGAAGGGCGGGACGATGAGAAAGAAGAAGAACCAGTACCAGAAGTAGCCCCACCAGGAGGGATGAACGACCGCGATGGGTTCGCGTGGGCCGGAGGCGGCCGTGGGGTCCAGGGCCTTGAGCTTCTCGACGACAGGACATCCGCAAGCCGGGCAGGCACGGGCTTCGGAGGAGACAGGCTTCCGGCACTCCGGGCAATCGATCAGGGCCATGGGCGGAGCGTAACAGCAAGTTTGCTGGGTGAGAAGGGGATGGGAGGACCCTTCTTGACACGCCTTCCCGGGCAAACGCTCCCACCTGACAACGGAGGGTGAATACATCAGAGGAGCGGAGAAGCAGAGCGGGGAGAGGGTGTGGCGGGCGTGGGGGAACGTTCTGACACTCAGGGGCGGCGCCCAACCAGCACGCACGGGGACGTTCCCTTGGCCGATGCAGCCGACGCGCCTGTCCCACACCTGCTCCGCTTCTCCGCGCCTCCGATGTGAACTTTCGCTGTGGCTCCGCGGTGAGCGCGAATTTTTGGGCTGGATGGGGGACGGGATGCGGGGAGAGTGGCGGGAAATCTTCCATGAAGCCGCACTGGGCAGGACTCCTGATTGGACTGGGCGCGTTGGCTCCGACTTGGGCCGCGCTTCCGGTGGTGACCGTCACTGAACTCCAGCCGTTCCGGGCGCAGGTGCGCCGGGTGGTGGACGGCCTGACGGTGGTTGGGGCTCCGCTGTCGGCGGCAGAACGGGCGACGATTGATTCGGCACTGGCGGAGACGGATCCGACCTTGGCGTCGGCGAAGGTGCAGGCGGTGCTGGATGCCCGGACGCTGGTTGGCGTGAGCATCAATCCGGAGATGCGGGTGAAGGTGCAATCGGGGGATGCGAAGCCGGTGTTGTCCGAAGCCGGATGGACGGCGTTCCTGGTCAAGGTTCACAACGAGTCTGGGACGACGGGTTCGTTGCGGGTGAAGAGTCCGCAGGGTGAACGCCTGCATCAGGCGCCGGCGGATTCCGTGGAGGATCGGTGGCTCGCCACGGAGTTGTTTTCGGGGGCGCCGATGAAATCGGAATTGGGTGGGTTGCCGCTGGAGTACCGGATCCTGCAGTTGTACTCGCGCGATTCCGGGCGGCGCGAGGCGAAGCTGGCGTTTGACGTGGGGCAGGGAACGCAGGACCTCGGCTTCCGGGGTGAGGCGGACATCCTGTTTGAGTGTCGCCCAGCGCAGTTGGTGAAGCTGAGGATCCTGGACGAGAACGGTGCGCCGACGACGGCGTCGATGGTGATCACCGATCAGCAGGGACACGTGTTCCCGGCTCCGTCCAAGCGGTTGGCTCCGGACTTCTTCTTCCATTCGCAGGTCTACCGGGGAGACGGCGAGACGCTGCGGTTGCCGGAGGGCAAATACACGGTCGAGTTCCGGCGTGGGCCGGAATCGGTTCCGTTCCGGCGGCCGTTCGAGATCAAGTCGGCACCGCAGGAGTGGATGTACCGGGTCCGGCGCTGGGTGGATCCGGCGAAGCAGGGATGGATCTCCGGGGATCACCACATCCACGCGGCGGGTTGTGCGCACTACTCGAAGCCGACGGAAGGCGTGCATGCGCCGGACATGATGCGGCATGTGTTGGGCGAGGATCTAAAGGTGGGAGCCAACCTGACCTGGGGACCGTGCTTCGATTACCAGAAGCAGTTTTTCCGGGGCGTGGATGATCCGGTGTCCCGGTTTCCCTATCTGCTTCGATATGACGTCGAGGTCAGTGGGTTTGGATCCCATGAGTCCGGGCACCTCTGCCTGCTGCGGTTGAAGGAGCAGGTGTATCCGGGCGGCGAATCGATGCACCACTGGCCGAAGCTGTGCCTGAACACGCTGGCGTGGGGCAAGAAGCAGGGGGCGTTGTGCGGTCCGGCGCATTCGGGATGGGGCCTGGAGGTGAAGACGAAGGAACTCCCGAACTTCGAGATCCCGCCGTTCAATGGGATCGGGGCGAACGAATACATCGTGGACGTCACGCACGACGTGCCGGGACCGGATGGCAAGCCGGTGCCCGCGGTGGATTTCATGTCGACGGTCGACACGCCCTACGTGTGGGAATTGAACATCTGGTACCACACGTTGAACGCCGGTTTCCGGACGCGGATCAGCGGCGAGACGGACTTTCCCTGCATCTATGGCGAACGCGTGGGCCTCGGCCGAAGTTACGTGAAGCTCGGGCCCAAATGGACCTACGAGGACTGGTGCGAGGGCATCCGGGCGGGTCGCAACTACGTCGGGGACGGCTTCAGTCACCTGATGGATTTCCGCCTCGAGTCGGCGGGGAAGACCGTTGCGATGGGCGAGGACGGGAGCGAGGTGAAGTTGGGGGCGGTAGGCAAGGTCAAGGCCAAGGTCCGGGTGGCGGCCCGACTGGAGGATCAGCCGGAGCCGGGCATCGCTACACGCAGTTATACCGAGAAGCCTTACTGGCACATCGAGCGGGCGCGACAGGGCGACAGCCGTGAGGTGCCCGTGGAACTGCTGCGCAACGGCGTGCCGGTGGCGCGTCAGAGGATCGTGGCGGACGGGACGCCGCGGGACCTCGAGTTCGAGGTGGAAGTGGACCGCAGCAGTTGGCTGGCGGTCCGGATCCTGCCGAGCGCGCACACGAATCCGATCTGGGTGACGGTCGGGGACAAGCCGGTGCGGGCTTCGAAGCGTTCGATCCAGTGGTGCCTCGATAGCGTGGAGCAGTGCTGGAAGAACAAGGAGCGCTTCATGAAGGGGGCTGAACACGCGCAGGCGGTGGCCGCCTATGACCACGCCCGGAAGACCTATCGCGAGCGACTTGCCGAGGCGCAGGTCGACTAGCCCCGGATCTTCCGGATGAGCGTTTCGAGGCGACGCCCGTACTCGACATAGTTGTCGCGGAGGGCGTCGTCCTGGGCGGCGGCGTTGGCGTCGTGGAAGACGGCAACCATGTGGGGTTCGATGGAGATGCCGGCGTCGTATCCGCGGCTGAAGGCATCGCGGAGGATCCGTTCCACGGCGCCATCGCCCTCGCCGGGGAAGTGGTAGTCGGCGTCGTTCCTGGCGAGGTTCCAGCGGGCGTCCTTCACGTGGATGTGGACGCTGGCGTCGCGGATGTGGGTCCAGAATTCCCAGGGGTCCTGACGCGGGCGGGGTTCGGGTTTGGAGCGGTCGACGTTGAAGACGGGGTTGGCGGTGTCGAAGACCCACTGGAGGCCGGGGACGTTCTCGAGGAGGCGCAGGGCGTGCTCCCAACTCATGCCGCCGTAGTTCATGCAGTTCTCATGGACCGGTTGGAGGCCGGCGTCGCGGAAGCGTTGGACGACCTCGCGGAGACGACGGAATCGTTCCTCGGCCATCTGGTCCTCGGCGTCGCGGACCTTGTAGCTCATGATCCGGACGAACTTGGCGCCGACGCGCTGCATCCGGGGGATGGCGCGGTTGACTTCGGCGAGGGTGATGTCGAACGGGTCTTCGATCTTCTTTGCCCAGTTGCCGATGGTGGAGGCGAAGCAATGGACGCCGATGCCGGCGGCGGCGAGTTGTTCGACGGCGAGGTCGAAGGCGGTGTCAGGGATATCGTGGAAGTTGCCCTTGGGAAAGCCGTCGACGACGACGTTGCGCATCTCGAGGTGCTTCCAGCCAAGTTCGCGGGTGGCCTGGATCTGGGAGGCGAGGGAATTGCCTGCTTCGTCACTGATGCCGCAGAGGATCATGGGTGGGGAGTTTGAAGTTTTCAGATTCAAGTTTGAAGCGGGAGTTGGCCTTGAAACTTGAAACTTGAAACTTGGGACTCCCCAGCGGCTCGTGGGGACACTCGCCCCACCGGAGGAGTTAGAGGGTGAGGGCTCCGAGGAGGAGGGCGGCGATCCAGAGGGTGGCGACGGCGCCGGCCTTGCCGAGAC
>CAIMMI010000203.1 GCA_903842505.1 uncultured Verrucomicrobiota bacterium
ACGCAGCCTACAGCTTGTCGGCCGGGTGCCCTCACCCGGCGTGAATCACGAACCGCCGCTACAGAAAGGGCGTAGATTCCGGAACTGGGAACTGGAGACCAAGAACTGGCGACTGCCCTTGAGTCCCAGCCTCCTCACGTCGGCTGCTACGAACTGGGAACTGGCATCTGGGAACTGGGAACTCCCCCTTCAGACCCCCTTCAACTCGCCGGTGCTGTCGCCGAGCTGATGCACGGAGATCTCCATGCGGTTGAGCATGGAGAGCCAGAGGTTGTTGAGCGGGGTTTCCTTGGGAAACACGACGTGACGCCCCGGCTTGAGGGTCCCGCAGCCGCCGCCGGCGAGCAGGATGGGCAGGTCGTCGTGGTTGTGGGCGTTGCCGTCGGAATTGCCGCTGCCGTAGACGAGCATGCAATGGTCGAGCAGCGTGCCGTCGCCTTCCTTCACCGACTTCATCCGCTCCAGCAGGTAGGCGAGCTGGGTGGTGTGGAATCGGTTGATCTTGGCGATCTTCGCCTTCTTCTCGGCGTTGTTGCCGTGGTGGGAGAGATCGTGATGGCCCTCGCTGACACCGATGAAGGGATACGGCTTGCCGCTGCCCTCGTTGGCCAGCACGAACGTGCAGACCCGGGTACTCTCGGTCTGGAAGGCGAGGACCATGAGGTCGGCCATCAGGCGGATGTGCTCCTCGTAGCTGCCCGGGACGCCGGCAGGCTGGACGAACCCCTCAGGCATGACGGGCGCCGGCATGGAGGCGGCGCGTTCGATGCGCATCTCGAGGTCGCGGACAGCGGAGAAATACTCGTCGAGCTTGCGTTGGTCACCGCGGCCGAGGCGGCCGTTGAGGTCGGCGAAGTCATTCTTCACCAGGTCGAGGACGCTCTTCCGGCGGGCATCGCGTCGCACACGTTCCTCCCGGGAACCCGCACCGAAGAGGCGCTCGAACACGAGCTTCGGGTTGACCTCCTTCGGCAAGGGCTGCGTCGCCGAACGCCAGGCCATGGTCGACGAGTACACGCAGCTGTAGCCGGAATCGCAGTTGCCGGCCATCGAACCGGCCTCGGTTCCAATCTCGAGGGAGGCCAGTCGGGTCTGATCCGCCAAACGCGCCGCGGCGACCTGATCGACCGAGACACCCGCGCGGATGTCCGTGCCGTCGGTCTTGCGGGGCTGGGTGCCGGTGAGGAAGGCAGAAAGGGCGCGGGCATGGTCGCCACCGCCGTCGCCGTTCGCCCGGGCCTTGTCGGCGGTCAGGCCGGTCAGGATCGAGAAGTCATTCCGGAAGGACGCGAGCGGTTGGAGGGTCGCCGGCAATTCCTCGGGAAGTGCGCCTTCAGCACCCGGCCGCCAATCGGCCATGTTGATGCCGTTCGGGACGTAGAGGAACGCCATGCGGTTCGGCGCCGTCTTCGCGGCCGGCGCCGCAGCATCGGCCCAGGCCGTGAGAGGTCCCATGGCTTCGAGCCACGGAAGCGCCAGCGCAGTACCCACGCCGCGCAACAGCGTGCGGCGGGAAAGGGTGATCGGTTTGCTCATGGTATTTCCGATGACTTGAAGTTCTCTGTTTCTCTCTCAGGACCCGCCCTTGGGGGCCTCGCCAGACTGCACTCCCAGACCGCGCCGCATGCGGAACGGATCGCTCTGCACGATCGACACGACCAGTGACGAAAAACGGTAATCCGAGCGCGCCACCTCCGCGAGGATCTTTCTCAGGGCCCGCTCGTCATAAAACTCGAGCCCACGGCCGAGGGCGTAGGTCGTCAGTTTCTCCGCCAGATTCCGTGCGACGAGATCCTTCTTGTCGCGCAGGAGGGTTCGCAGGTCGCCCGGCCCCTGGAACTCATGTCCGTCCGGAAGCTTGCCCGAAGGATCGATCGCGCCGTCGGCATCCTTCTCCCGGAAGCGGCCGATGGCGTCGAAGTTCTCGAAGGCGAACCCAAGGGTGTCCATCTGCTGGTGACAATTGGCGCAGGCCGCGTTGGCCCGGTGCTGTTCCATGCGCTGGCGAAGCGTTCCGGCGAGCTCCTTCTGATCTTCCAGGCCGACCACGTTCGGCGGCGGCGGCGGGGGCGGCGTTCCCAGGATCTGTTCGAGCACCCACTTGCCGCGCTTCACCGGTGAGGTCCGGGTCGGGTTCGACGTGGCCGTCAGGATGCTGGCCTGGGTCAACAGTCCGCCGCGCTTGCGGTCGGGAAGGGTAACGCGGACAAAATCGCCACCGCGCCGGTCTCCACCCCCACGGCGCCCGCGGCCCTCGCCGCCCTTGAAGGCGTCGCCTTCGATGCCGTAGTGCCGGGCAAGGGTCCGGTTCACGTAGGTGAAGTCCGCGTCCACCAGGTCGAGGAGGCTGCGGTCCTCCTGGATGATCTCACCGAGGAAGAGCTCGGTCTCGCGGAGCATGGCCTTGCGGAGGTTCTCGTCGAAGGCCGGGAAGAGCTTGGAGTCCGGCTGGAAGGTGGCGAGGCGCTGGATCTGCAGCCATTGCATCCCAAAGTTCTGCACCAAGGCGGCTGACCTGGGGTCCTGAAGCATGCGCCGGACCTGGGCCTCGACCTGGGACCCGAGCACCCCTTTCTCCGCGAGGCCGAGCAATTCGTCGTCGGGCATCGAGCTCCAGAGGAAGTAGCTCAGGCGCGACGCCAGCTGGAAGTCGTCGAGTCCCTGCGGTGCGGTGGCCTTGGGCTGGTTGTCCAGTTCGACCCGGAACAGGAACTTGGGCGATACCAACGTCGCCCGGACCAACTCCTGGAGCCCGCCGGCGGATTTGCCGTCCGCGGCTTCCTGCCCCGCCACGTAGACCTTCGTGTAACGACCCAACTCCTCCGCAGTCGGAACCCGACGGAATGCCCGGGTCAGGAACCAGCGCACCACCTCGGCAGGGCGTTGTTCAGCAGGCTGGTCTGCGGCGATGCCATCGGCCCGCTTCATGAACGGCGTGCGGGTGTCCTTGGGCCCGATGACCTTGAACTCGTTGATGTAGAGCGTCTGCGCGGCGACGTTGGTGTCGCGGTTGACCCACCGTGCGCTGAACCGGTGTTCTCCAGCCGGAAGGTCGAGCTCCACCTCGAACGATTCCCACTTCTTCGGCGAATTCGTCACCGACGTCGCCAGGACCTCCTTGTCGCCGACGAACAGCTTCATGCGGACGGGCTCGCCGCCGTCCACGTTGGTGGCCCCTGCCCGAACCCGGAACCGGTAAGAGCCGGACTCCTTGAAGGTGTGCCGGACGAAGAGTTCCGCGGCGGAATTGGTCACCGGCCGGGTGCCGTTCTCCGAGCCATACCCGCCGGGTTCGAGGAAGATTGAGAAGGTGGTCCTCTCGGGGGGCTTCGGAAGTTTGAGAGTCACGGCCCGCTCGGCGATGCCCTCGGCGGCGTCGAGGTACCGCTCCAGATGCACCGGCGACATGCTGAGGACGTCCCCGATGTTGTCGAAGCCGTGGCCGATGTCGTCGGCGGGAAAGTTCTCGGAGGCGTTGAAGTCGACGTCAACGAGGTCACGGACAGTATTGTTGTACTCGGTCCGGTTGAGACGTCGGGCCGTGACGCGGCCGGGGTCGGGGGGAAGCTTGGCCTCGGCAGCGGCGATGGAGTCCTCGATGGCCTGGTTGAAGGCGGTGATCTCTTCGGGAGTGGGCTGGCTGGGGTGCTTTTTCGGGGGCATTTCGCCCGAATTGACCTGATTGAGGACCCCGCGCCAGAGCTTGAGTTCGGGGAGCACCCGGCTGTCGTCGCGGATCTCCTTGAGGTTGAGGTCGGCCTTGACCTTCTTGCCGCCGTGGCACTCGTAGCAGTGCTTCTCGAGGAACGGCATGGCGGTCTTCTCGAAGCTCCCGGACGCGCCGAGACACGGGATCGCCAGGCCCAGCAGGAGTGCTGGCAGGAACCCAACCCGGATGGCGCGCGTGGACATCATACGTGTACGTAACCTTTTTCCCGACTTTTCCAACCATCCATTATTCACCGTCTTTCCACGGTCAACCCGCCCAGTGGCCAACCGCCCCCCATTCTTGCGCTCCCCACCCCGCCCAACTTCCCTGAAACCCAACCCCTCCCACCCGGGTGCTCCCTCCCAAGGCTCGTATCATGATGAAACTCCTCCTCTTCGCCGGCGCCGCATTCGGCCTCGTCGTCCTGCTCCTCCTCCTGCCGCTGACCATCGCCGCCATCGTCTTCGGGGCTTTCCTCTTCTGGGTCTGGATGCTCATCGACGCCATCCGCAACGACCGCATCAGCGGCTGGGCCCGGGTCGGCTGGACCGCCCTGATCTGGTGTACCCACTGGATCGGCGCGCTGTTCTACTTCTTCCTCGCCCGACGCAACAGCCGGCCGGCGACCGCCTGAGCCTTCGTATCCCGGGGCAGGATCGGGCCTACCGCCCGGACTGAGCCCGCCAACGCCCACACAACTCCCGCACCGCCGAGGGCCAGTCGGGAAACTCGAACCGAAATCCACCCTCCACCAGCCGGCCTGGCACGACCCGGCGGCTCTTCAGGATCAGTTCGGACTCCGTCCGCAGGAAGATCGCGCCGATCTCGATCATCCATTCCAAGGCGGGCAGCCCGACGCCGATGCCCCAGGCCGTGCGGAACTCGCGCATGAACTCGGCGTTCGGCAGGGGATTCGGCGCACAGAGGTTCACCGGGCCCGACCAGTCGTGCGCAATGAGCCATTCGATGGCGCGGCAGAAGTCCCGTTCGTGGATCCAGGACACGAACTGGCGTCCATCCCCATTCCGGCCCCCTAGCCCCTTGCGGACCAACCCGAGCATCACGTCAAACACGCCATCGGGGTCGGGGCTCATGGTCATGGCGGAACGAAGGAGCACAAGCCGGACACCCGCGGGAACGGTCGCAAGGGCTGCGGCTTCCCAGGCCTTGGCAATGCCGACGCTGAACCGCCAGGTCTCCGGGACTCCGGGTTCGTCGCCACCGATCAGCCCGGTGGCCTCGTCGTTGGGCGCATCGTACCGATGGGCATAGATCGTGGCCGTGCTCGACTGGAGCCAGACCGGTGGCGGGCGACGGCACCGGCCGATGGCTTCGCCCAGCACGCGGGTCGAAACAACGCGGGAATCGAGGATTTCGGCGCGATTCCGGGCGTTGTAGCGGCAATTCACGCTGCGGCCAGCCAACTGGATAACGACGTCGGCGCCTTCGAGTTCAGCGGTCCATGGCCCGAGGTGTTGCCCGTCCCAACCAACCCACCGCCAGGGTCCCTCCGAGCGCGTCCGCCCGAGGACCACGACCTCGTGACCAGAGGCCTGGAACCATCGCCCCAACATGCGGCCGATCTGACCGGTGCCGCCCGGAATCACGATCTTCATGGCTTGGTGATGACTGTCTCTGTGTCTCCCGGCCGCGCCCGGGGCAACCCAAAGCGGAAGCAAGCGCCGGAACCAGGCTGGTTGACGACCGACATCCGCCCACCGTGCTCCGCGACGATGCGGTCGCAGATCGCCAGCCCCAGGCCAGTGCCATGGGCTTTGCCAAAGGTGACAAACGGCTGGAACACATGCGGCAGGACCTCAGCCGCGATCCCGGGCCCGTTGTCCGAGACTTCGATCACGACTTCCCGATCCGTCAGTTCGAAGCGAAGCCGAAGGCTGGGTTGGGTGACGGCACCCAGTGCATCAAAGGCATTCTGAAAAAGGTTGTTGAACACTCGCTGCATCCGCAGGGCGTCCATCCGCACCATCAGGGGGCCTTCCTTCAGGGAGCCAAGATCCACGTCCACCCCCACGCCCCGACGGCTCGCCTCCGGTTCCAGCTCGAAGACCAGTTCCCGCACGAACTCCAAAAAGTCGACCTTCGGCAGGACCACCGACGTCGTCATCCCTCGGGTGAAATCGAGGAGTTCCTGCATCATCCGGTTCAGCACATCGATCTGGCGCCAAACCCGGTCGCGAGCCGAACGGCGGGATTCGAGGGTCGCCGACGGTTCAGCCGCCAGGTCCGCCGCGATTCCGATGACGTTCAGCGGATTCCGGAAGTCGTGGACGATGGTCCGCGCCAACCGCTCGACGAGGCTCAACCGCTCGGCCTTGAGCAGTTCCTGCAGGAACCGGTGGTTGAAGTCCCGCATGCGGAGGCTGGAATCCCGGACCAGCGCCGCCGCCAGCATCGGCGAATGCTCCAGCAACTCCTGCAGCAACGGCGTCGGCACGAACTGGAGGACCGACTTCTCCAGGGCGATGGCCGAAGCCGACCGCGCTCCTCCATCAAACACCGCCATCTCGCCGAAGTAATCTCCCGGTTCCATGACCGCCAACCGATGCTGCCTCCCAGGCACCGACCGGGCCGCGATCTCCACCAACCCCGACTCGAGGACATACAATCCGTCGCCCGGGCTGCCCTCGTCAAAGACCCGATCACCCGCCGCAAACGTCCGCGGCTCGACTCCGCCCACCAGCAGCGCACGGATCGGCTCAGACAGGTGCCGCGCCAGACGCGACTCAACAAGGGGAACCATGTCCGAACCCTACGCCGCCGAGGCCTCACAGGGCAATCGCACGGGTGGGTCGGGAGGCGTTGCGTCTCACCCATGCCCCCTTGGACCGGTGGGGCGAGACTCCGTCGAGCCGTGTCGGAGTTTGAAGTTTTCAGTTTCAAGTTTGAAGCGGGAGCCGGCCTTGAATCTTGAAACTTGAAACTTGGGACTCCCTCCCGGCCCGTGCGGACACTCGCCCCACCGGAGCGGCGAATCCGGCAGGAACCGAGCGGCTTTTCGTCACCGGCCCGAATGCCAGCGGGAAGCCAAAGTTCCATCTTGCCTCTTGAATCTCCCCCACGCCCTTCCCCCAACCTCGGCACGTGGCAGGCATCCCGCTCTCTCAGGTCGCCCTCCGGCTTCGTCCCGAGGACGACGTCGTCGTCGCCAAGTCGCCCATCAAGGCCGGCACGGAGCTCCTGCTCGACCGCGCCTCCATCATCGTCCGCCACGACGTTGGCCGCGGCCACAAGATCGCCGTCCGCGACCTGCCGGACGGAGCCGCCTTGAAAAAATACGGCCAGACGATCGGTTTCGCCCGGGGCCCGATCCGCGCCGGGGATCACGTCCATGTCCACAATGTCGAGTCCCGCGACTTCACCCGCCAGGCCGACATCGGCACCGATATCCGCGCGCTGCCGCCACTCGCTCCGGACGAATCCCGGACCTTCCAGGGTTTCGCCCGGCCCGGCGGACGGGCCGGCACCCGGAACTACATCGCCGTCATCTCCAGCGTGAATTGCTCGGCTTCGGTCTCGCGCTATGTCGCGGACCGATTCAAGGGGCCGGACTTTGCCCGCGAGTTTCCCGGCGTCGACGGCGTGGTGGCCTTCACCCACAAGAGTGGCTGCGCGATGCCCGATGACGAACCGACCCGCCTGCTCCAGCGCGTGCTCGCCGGCATCGCGAAGCATCCGAACATCTCCGGATGGGTGCTGCTCGGGCTCGGGTGCGAGGTCAATCAGGTCGACCGCCTGATCCGCGAACAACAGCTGGAAGCCGCCGGTCCCGGCGGAACCCCGCCCGCGGTGATGAACATCCAGACCCAGGGCGGTGTGGCCAAGACGATCGAGGCCGCCGCCGCTGCCGTCCGTCGCCTGCTTCCCGCCGCCAATGCCCTCCGACGCGAACCGCTGCCGTTGTCCCGACTCGCCCTCGCGTTGAATTGTGGCGGCTCGGACGGCGCCTCGGGCATCACGGCCAACCCAGCGCTGGGTTTCGCCAGCGACGAACTCGTCCGGCACGGCGGGGCCAGCGTGCTGGCCGAGACGCCGGAGATCTACGGCGCGGAACACCTGCTCACCCGTCGGGCCGTCAGCCGCGAAGTCGGCGAGAAGCTCCTCGGCATGGTCCGTTGGTGGGAGGACTACGCCCGGCTTCACAACGCCACGATCGACAACAACCCGAGCGTCGGGAACAAGGCCGGCGGCCTCACCACCATCTACGAGAAGAGCCTCGGCGCGATCGCCAAGGGCGGCCAGGCACCGCTCGCCGCCGTCTATCAGTACGCCGAGGACGTGTCCCAGCCGGGCTTCGCCTTCATGGACACGCCGGGCTACGACCCCGTCAGCATGACCGGACTCGTCTGCGGCGGATGCAACGTCGGCGTCTTCACCACCGGCCGCGGCAGCGTCTATGGCTGCAAGCCGATGCCCTGCATCAAGGTCGCCACCAACACGACCCTCTACGACTGGATGAAGGACGACATGGACCTCAATGCCGGCACGATCCTCGACGGCACCGAGACCGTGGAGGAAGTCGGCCGCCGGATCTTCGAGGAGGTCGTCGCCGTCGCCGCCGGCAAACGCACCAAGTCGGAACTCCTCGGCATCGGCGACGAGGAATTCGCCCCGTGGATCCTCGGCCCGCTTTTTTGAGCAATCCCGGAACCCGCCCCGCGCTCAGCCCCAGGAATCCGTGCAATCCGTGAACCTGAAAAAGTCGGTTGGATCCACAGATTACACCGATTACACGGATTGGAAGCCGGTTGAGAACGCCTGTCGTTTCACTCCGCGGGTGACGTGGAGACAGCGATGCGGTGAGGCCTCTCGTCCTGGCCCATCTGTGAAATCCGTGAAATCTGTGGCGACTCCAACTGCCGCTTTTTAAGGTGAAATCTGTGGACCCTTCTCAGCCCATGTTTGTCTTCGACGCCCACCTCGACCTCGCCATGAACGCCATCGAGTGGAACCGCGACCTGACGCGGTCCCTCGAAGACCTCCGCCAACGCGAAGCCCACCTGCGCGACAAGCCCGATCGCGGCCGCGCCACGGTCTCGTTCCCCGAGATGCGCCAGGCCGGCATCGGCCTGTGCGTCGCCACGCAGATCGCCCGCGTCGAACACAACGCCTACAGCCCCGTCGCGGGATGGGCTTCCCCGGCCCAGGCCTGGGCCATGACCCAGGCCCAGCGCGCCTGGTACGGAGCCATGGAGGAAGCCGGCGAAATCCGGCTCATCCGCGACCGCGCCTCCCTGGAAGCCCAGATCGCCCTCTGGTCCACCCCGGAAGTTCCCGGGGCCGCCCCGCGCCCCATCGGATGCATCCTCTCCCTCGAAGGCGCTGACTCGCTCATCACGCTCGATCATCTGGAACGCGCCTGGAACTACGGCCTCCGCGCCATCGGCCCCGCGCACTACGGCCCCGGCGTCTACGCCCAGGGAACCAGCACCACCGGCGGATTCAACGCCCGCGGTCGCGACCTGCTCCGCGAGATGCAGCGCCTCGGCTTCATCCTCGATGTCACCCACCTTTCCGACGAGTGCTTCACCGAGGCCCTCGACCTGTACGACGGTCCGATCTGGGCCAGTCACCACGTCTGTCGCGCCCTCGTCCCCCACCAACGCCAGTTGCCCGACGACTTCATCCGCCTGCTCGCCCAGCGCGATGCCGTGATCGGCATGGCCATGGACGCCTGGATGCTCGTCCCGGGTTGGATCCGCGGGCAGTCGACGCCCGAGTCGACCGGCGTTTCCCTCGACACCGTCGCCAACCACGTCGACCACATCTGCCAGGTCACCGGTTCCACCGCGCACGTCGGCATCGGCACCGATCTCGATGGCGCCTACGGTCACGAGCAGACACCGAAGGACCTCAAGACGATCGCCGACATCACCCAACTCGGCGAACGCCTCCGTGCCCGCGGCTGGAGCCAGTCCGACATCGACGGCCTCAACCACGGCAATTTCCTCCGCGTCCTGCGACGTGCGTGGTCGAAGGCCTAAAGGGAACCCGGTCATCCGCATGCCCCAGCCTCCGGACTCATTCCGCGTCACCTTCGATCCCGTCGGGAACGGCTCGCTCCACGTCGAGCCGCCCATTCCCGCCGACGGCTTCGTACCCGCCGGCACGGTGCTCCGACTGACCGCGACGCCCGACGCCGGATTCGCCTTCGATTCCGGCTACTACGCCCAGCCGGGCGTCTGGGGGAAGATGTTCCATGAATCGATGACCCCGGCCTTCGAGGTGGTCGTGGACTGCGACAAGATCCTCGGTGCTTCCTTCGTCCGAGCCGATGAACTCGCCGGATTCTCGGTCCGACACGACATCGTCTACGCGCAACCCGGGCGAAAGAAGCTCTGCTACGACGTCTTCACCCCGGACGGCGCGAAGAACCTGCCGATCATCGCGATCATCCATGGCGGCGCCTGGATCTCGAACAACCAGCACATCATGCGCGGCCTCGCCCGCGAATGGGTGCGCCACGGGGACTGCGTGGTCTGCAGCCTCGACTATCGCTGGCTCGGCAACGGCGACGGCGACACCACGCCGAACACGATGGCCGACCTCATCGAGGACATCTTCGGCGCGCTCGCGCACCTCCTCGAGCACGCGGCCCAGTACGGCGGCGATCCCAGCCGGCTGGCACTGACAGGCGATAGCGCCGGCGGTCATCTGTCCGCGGTCGCAGCCGTCATGACCAACCGGATCGGCAGCCGGGGCTTCGGCCGAACCCGGGGCATCCATGAGTTCCTGCCGGGTTACCTGCCGTCGAACACGAACCCGGACGACTTCCGACACGAGCTTACCCGGGCCATCCGCGGCGTGGCCCCCAGCTACGGCGCCTTCGGGGTGCCGGTCCTTTCCCGATTCCTCAAGGACGAGCCGATCCGGACGGTCGAGGCGGTCTCACCCGAGGTGAACATCCCGCCGGGGACCGAACGTTCGATCCCGCATTTCATGGTGCGTGGCACCGAGGACACGTTGATCGGTCATGCCGACGTGGAGTCGTACGCCGAAGCCCTGCGCGCCGCCGGCCAACCCGTGGAGTACCTCCAGGTCCCGGGCGCCGGACATGCCTTCTTCGACTGGAAGCCGGATCCCCGGACCCGCGCCACGTTCCAGCGGTTCGGCGTCCCGGCCGCCGCCCGGCTCAAGGCCTTCTTCGACCGCGTCCTCGCCTGACAAACCGCCCCAGATGACCGGCTACCGTCTTAAATGGCCCATTTAAGGAAAGTATACTTGCCTTAAATCGCTGGTTTAAGACAGTAGCCCTACTTCCCGCGCCTTGCGGGGGCATCGTGACACTGCCCCGAGCGAGGGGTGGGGCGAGACTCAGTCGAGCCGCTCCTCGGGGTCGGAAGTGTTCCTCGCCCCACGCCTTGTCCCTTGCGTCGACCCACTCCCGGACCGCGTCGGACTGCTTCTCGATCAACGCTTCACGTCAGCAACCGGACGCGACGTGACCTCGCGGAAGCGGGACTCGTAGTCGGGATGGTTCGTGCCCATCAGGCGATCCCAGATGTTGAAGTAGAGCCCGTAGTTCCCCCGCATCTTCTCGTGGTGCATCACGTGGTTGGTCGGCGTGTTCACGAAGTACCGGAGCGGCGTGTTCATGAGCCATTTCGGATGGAACTCGTATCCCGTGTGGCCCGCCACGTTGAACACGATCTGCCACAACATCACGAGACCGAAGGCCGCCGGATGGATGGGCATCACCATCACCGCGACCGGGAAGATCCCGGCCTCGACCACCGCCTCCGCCGGAGCAAACGCATAGGATGCCCACGGCGACGGATTGGTGGACAGGTGGTGCACGCGATGGAACACGGCGAACAGCCGCCGGTGATGCATCAGCCGATGCGTCCAGTAGAAGTAAGCGTCATGGAGGAAGATCGCGCACACGACGCTCCCGAAAAACCAGGCCTGGCTGTGGTCCGAGATCCTCCAGTACATCTGCGTCCAACCCGCCTTCGAGGCACTGATCGTGGCTGCTCCCATCAATCCAAAGATCACCAGCGTCAGCAGCGAGTATCCGATCTCGCGCCGCACGTCCGCCGACACCGGGAAGCGGGCGATGATCTTCCGATGGAACCATCGGTTCCGGAAGAGCCAGTAGCCCAGCACCCAGGCAAAGCCGGCGAAGAGGAAGTAGCGGAT
>CAIMMI010000204.1 GCA_903842505.1 uncultured Verrucomicrobiota bacterium
GCCGAGCTTTTCGAGCACGCCCGCGCCGAGGTCGAATCCAAGGGTGTCCTCAACAACCCGCAGCGCGGCGTCATCCGCAAGGCCACGCTCTCGTGGCTGTTCATGGATCACGGCAGACTCCAGATGGTCGGCAAGGCCATGCAACTCTGGCAGGACACCGGCCTCCAGGGACTGCTCCGAAAATCCGGCGTCACGAAGCTGCTCCCCAAGCGACTCCGCGAACTCGAGGCCATGACGCCCACGGTCCAGCCGAAGTTCTCGGACGAACTCATCGACACCGTCACCCCAGCCACCGGCACGAAACGCTTCCGCGTCGCCCTCCTCACCGGCTGCGCCCAGGACCTGCTCTTCTCCGACGTCAACCGCGACACCGCCGAGGTCCTCGCCCGCAACGGATGCGAGGTCTACACGCCCTCGAACCAGCATTGCTGCGGTTCCCTCCACGCCCACAACGGCGCCTGGGATCTCGCCTGCGAACTCGCCCGCAAGAACCTCGACCAGTTCCCGCCGCACCAGTTCGACGCCATCATCACGAACGCCGGCGGCTGCGGCTCGCACCTGAAGCACTACCACAAGCTGCTCCACGACGACCCGCGCTACGCCGCCGCCGCACGCGATTGGGATTCGAAGGTGAAGGACATCCACGAGTGGCTCGCGAAGATCGGCATCACGGAACCGAAGGCTGAGGGCCAGCCGAAGCAGACCGTCACCTACCACGAGTCCTGCCACCTCTGCCACGGCCAGAAGATCTCCAGCCAACCCCGCCAGGTGCTCCGCAAGATCCCCGGCCTCCAGCTCGTCGAACTTCCCGAGGCCACCTGGTGCTGCGGTTCCGCCGGCATCTACAACCTCACCCAACCCGAGATGGCCGGCCAACTCCTCGAACGGAAGGTCGACCACATCCTCACCACCGGCGCCCAGGTCGTCGCCACCGGCAATCCCGGCTGCCTCCTCCAGGTCCTCAACGGTCTCAAGGACCGCGGCGTCGGCATCCGCGTCGCCCACCCGATCACCCTGCTCGCCGAAGCCTACCGACGCGCCTGATCCCATGTCCTCCCCGTACTCGTCGCGCTACTACGAAGGCCTCAAGGAGGATTCCGCCGCCTCCGCTCGCACCGTCGTCCCGCTCATCCTCCGGCTGTTCCCGGCGAAGTCGGTCGTCGACGTCGGATGCGGCTCCGGCACCTGGGCCCGCGCCTACCTCGACGCCGGATGCGAGGTCACCGGTATCGACGGACACGTCGTCCAGCCCGACCAACTCCTGATCCCGGTCGACCGCTTCCAACGCCGCGACCTCGCCCAACCGCTCGCGCTCGACCGGCGCTTCGACCTGGTCAATTGCCTGGAAGTCGCCGAGCACCTCGACCCCTCGCGCGGTCCGTCCTTCGCGGCCGACCTCTGCAAGCTCGGCGACGTGGTGATCTTCAGCGCCGCCGTTCCCGGCCAGGGCGGCACCCATCACGTCAACGAGCAGTGGCCCAGTTACTGGATCCCGCATTTCGCCCAGCAGGATTTCGTCCCCCTCGACTGCATCCGCTGGCAGATCTGGAACGAAGGCAGCGTGGCGTGGTGGTACGTCCAGAACCTCTTCGCGTACGTCCGACGCAGCCGCCTCGCGGACTTCCCCGCCGCCCAGCAGGCCGTCCGACCGCTCCCCACCGATCTGGTCCACCCGCGCGCCTACGTCCGCGCCACCGTCCCCTCCGAGATGAGCCCACGCATGCTCAAGGAGGTCGCCTGCGCCCTGCCCCACTTTCCCGGCAAGATCCTCTCGCACTTCCGCAAGTGAGCCAGCCCATCCTCGAAGTCCAGTCGCTCAACATCCGACGCGACGGCACCCCGATCCTCCGCGACGTCTCCTGGCGGGTTGAACCCGGACAGAACTGGGTCGTGCTCGGCCCCAACGGATGCGGCAAGACCTCCCTCCTCGCCGCCCTGACCGGCTATCTCATGCCGACCTCCGGCGAGATGGACCTGCTCGGCAAACGCTTCGGCGAAGCCGACTGGCGCGAACTCCGCCTGCGCATCGGCATCGTTTCGTCCTCGATCCGACAATTGATGGCCGATTCCGAGCCCGTCCTCGAGTCGGTCGCCTCAGGCAAGTACGCGATGATCGATTTCTGGGGACGCCCCAACCGCGCCGATCGCAAGCGTGCCCGCGAAATCCTGACCCAGATCGAGTGCTCCCACATGGAGGAACGCCCCTGGGCCGTTCTCTCCCAGGGCGAACGCCAACGGATCCTCATCGGCCGCGCCCTGATGTCCGATCCCAGGCTCCTGATCCTCGATGAACCCTGCGCCGGACTCGACCCCGTCGCCCGCGAACATTTCCTCCAGTTCCTCCGACGTCTCGCCGCCCAACCCGGCGCGCCTTCGCTCGTGCTCGTCACCCACCACGTCGAGGAGATCGTCGATTGCTTCAGCCACGGTCTCCTGCTCCGCGCCGGCGCCGTCATCGCTGCCGCACCCCTCGCCCGCTGCCTGACCTCGAAACTTCTCAGCCAGACCTTCGGCGAACCCGTCCGACTCCAACGCCGCCAAGGCCGCTACTCCCTCACCGTCTCCAGCCCCGGCACGCCGGGCAAGGTGGTCTAGCCACCCACTCCCAACGCCAACGGCGTTGCGTCCCCTAGCCCAGGGTCGGCCGAGGAAAGAGGATCGGAATCGGCTTCGTCCCCCACGCTCCTTTGCGTCCTCGCGGCTTCGCGCGAAGCCTTCACGGCAACAAAGGATTTCGCGCGAAGCCGCGAGGGAATGAAGGTCGGGTTTACAACAACGGCAGCGACGGGAACCACGTTCCGCCTTCCCTGCGTCTCTGCGCCCCTGCGGGAATCCCCCCCCCCTCCGCACCCTCGGAGGCAATGGGGTCAGTCCCGTATTATTGGTTTTGCTGAAAAACGCAGAAACGCCCATCAATCCGCACTTTTGTCCGAGTCGACTGGCCGGGCGGTCGGGCGCTTGAGCCGGAGATCTGTCCGGTTCAGCAGCTGCCAGTGCACTTCCTCGC
>CAIMMI010000205.1 GCA_903842505.1 uncultured Verrucomicrobiota bacterium
GTCACGCTGGTCAAGCGGCGGTCGGACACGCGGGTGCTGCATGAGACGCAGTTGCCGACAACGGCGCGGCACGCGGTGGAGCGCGAGTCGGACCGGGCCTGGAAGCGGCTTCGGGATCGGAAGGTCACGGATCTGAGGGTCGAGGTCTGAGGCGAGGTCTGAGGCGAGGTGCGGGATGGGACTGGTTCGTCCGGGCGGGCGGTTGGTTGGGCGGTTGGTTGGCAGGGCGGGCTGGAACGGGGCTGGAACGGGGCGGAAAGCGTGGAATGGGAATTGAGACATGCAACGTGAGCGACTTCACCCACATACCGGTGCTGCTGAAGGAGGTGCAGGAGGCGATGTGCCTGCGAGGGGGCGGGCAGTGGGCGGACGGCACGAGCGGCGGTGGCGGACACAGCGAGGCGATCCTGGAGGCGACCGCACCTGGGGGTTTCCTGTGGGCGTGCGACCAAGATGGCGACGCGATTGAGGCGACGAAGCGGAGGTTGGATCGGTTCGCGGGGCGGTTCGAGTTGAAGCGTATGAATTTCGAGGGTCTGAAGGGTTGGTTGGGAGCGCGGAAGTTGGACGGGGTCCTGTTGGACCTCGGCACTTCGTCGCACCAGTTGGACACTCCGGACCGTGGTTTCAGTTTTCAGGCGGATGGGCCCTTGGACATGCGGATGGACACGCGATCGGGACCGCGGGCGGCGGACATCGTGAATGGGTGGGGGCAGGACGAGTTGGCGAATGCCTTCTACCAGTTGGGCGACGAGCCGGATTCGCGTCGGATCGCGCGGGCGATCGTGGAGCAGCGTCGGGGACAGCCCTTTGAGACGACCTCGCAGTTGGCGGATTGCGTGGAGCGGGTGTGCCCGCGCCGTGGGCGGAAGTCGCATCCGGCAACCCGTGTCTTCCAGGCCTTGCGGATGGTCGTGAACCGCGAGCGCGAGGTTTTGGTGGCGGGGTTGAAAGCGGCGTGGTCGGTCCTGGGAAGTGGGGGGCGGTTGGCGGTGATCACGTTCCATTCGGGGGAAGACCGGATGGTGAAGGATTTCATGCGGGAGGAAGCGCGGGACTACGATCTGCCGGTTGGGCAGCCGGATGTTCCGGAGCTTCGGATCCCGCGTCAGCCGCGGGCTCGGCTGGTGACCCGTCGGCCGGTGCTGCCGACGGAAGAGGAACTGGATCGGAATCCGCGGGCGCGGAGCGCGCAACTGCGGGTGGCGGAGAAGCTGGAGAACTGAACCATGGCAACGAACCGAAGACGGGATGCGGACGCGGTGCGGATCGGGGTGCTGGTAAGGGCGCTGCTGGTCTGCGCGGTCATCGCGGGATTGGGGATTGGGTATGTCCGCCAGAACGCGGAGCAACTTTCGATGGGGCGACGCATCTCGGAGCTGGAGCAGCGGCGCGAGCGGTTGACGCGGACGCTGGAGGCGCAGCGGACCACGCTGTCGATGCTGGTATCGCGCCCGCAGCTGTTGGCGCGGGTCGAGCGGTTCAAGCTGTCGTTGACGAATGCGACTCCGGGACAGCGCCTGTATGTGGCGGTTCCGGGAGCGGCGTTGGCGTCGCGGGCGATCGTGGCCAACGGCGTTCCGGCGGGTGGAAATGGCGGGGTTGGACCGTCGGCCCCGGTGGCGACGCTGGGCAACGGCCGTTGAGCTTTCATCTCCCACCCCAAACCCCGTCATGATCACCCCTGGAACCCGCGGCCGGATCTGGTTCGTGGCGTGGATATTTGGGGTGTCGTTGACGTTGCTGGGGGTGCAATTGGCGTTCGTCCAATGCCTGCGACCGGTCTATCCCGACGCGCAGGATGACACGGGCCAGAAGATCATCCGGCCGGCGCGGCGCGGCGAGGTGCTGGACGCGCGAGGGAACGTCGTCGCGCAGTCGCGGCAGTTCTATGAGTTCTATGCGGACCCGGTGGTGATCGGGACCAATGCGGCGGCGGTGGCGGCCTATGCAGCCCCGTTGCTGGGCAAGGGCGTGGAGGAACTGCTGCCGTTGCTGACCTTGCGGGTGGAGTTCCGGACGAACTGGGTAGCGACCAATGTGGGCGCGTACCGATACACAAACGCGTGGGTCCGGACGTACACCAACCGGTCGGTGCTGGTGGCCTCGAACATCGAACCGGCGTTGGTGGCGCGATACCGGGACGGCATCACCAACCTGCTTTTTCCCCGATATCTGGAAGTGCGTCAGCGCTATCAGGAGGCCAGGAAGCAGACGCCGGCCGCGGCCGAGCGGGTGAAGCGGATGTTGAGCGGGCAGGGTGGGGACCTGAAGGCGCACAGCAAGTCCGTCTCCCGGTTGCGTCAGGAGCGGGATGCCTTGTGGGCCTTGCAGCGCGAGGTCCGGATCAACGGATTGGTTCCGGTGCCGGTGGAGCAGCGGGTCTATCCGCAGGGAATCGCGGCGGCGCACATCCTGGGCTACACGACGAACGACGTCGTCCGACCGCCGAGGGGTGTACCCATCCGGTTGCTGGGGGCGATGGGGATCGAGAACCGCTTTGATACGGAGCTTCAGGGCGTACCGGGTTTGCTGGAGACGCATCGGGTGAAGGGCCGGGAACTGGTTCCCTTGCGCGGCCGGGATCTGGCGGCGCGGGACGGATTCAACGTCCGCCTGACGATCGACAGCCATTTGCAGAGCATCGTCGAGCAGGCCCTGGACGAGGCGGTGCAGGCGATCGAGCCCAAGGCGATCACGTGCATCCTGGTACGTCCGCAAACGGGCGAAATCCTCGCCATGGCGAACCGTCCGACGTTTGACCCGAACCTGGTGCGCTTTGCCCCGGTGGACCATCGGATGAACCGGGCGCTCACGGTGCCGAGTGAACCGGGTTCGACCTTCAAGATGCTGACTTACGCGGCAGGCATCGACATGGGGTTGGCGACGATCGACGACCCTGTGGACTGCGAGCACGGCCGCTGGCAGCCGGCATCCGGACGCCCGGTGCGTGACATGGAAGGCCATGGCCTGGGCGTGGTGAAGTTCGAGGAGGCCTTCGCCAAGTCGTCCAACGTGGCGGCGGCCAAGCTGGGGCTTCGGATGTCGTCGGCGGACTTCATCGGGTACATGAAGCGTTTTGGGTTTTTGCAGCGTTCGGGTGTGATGTTCACCAGTCGGACGAACTGGGGCGGGGAACATCCGGGTGGCATTCCGGATCCGAACCGCATGAACGTCGAGCGGCACGGGCGCATGTGCTACGGCTACGGGCTTTATGCGACCCCGTTGCAGACGGCGATGGCGGCGGCGGCGATTGCGAACAACGGCGTGTTGATGAAGCCGATGCTGGTGAAGTCGATCGAGGCGGCGGACGGAACGGTGATCACGCGTTACTCGCCGGTGCGGGCGTCGGCGGAGCCGGCGATCAAGGCGTCGACGGCGGCGCAGTTGAAGCGGGCGATGCGGGCGGTGGTGACGGATGGGACGGGGAAGATCACGGCGCTGGAGGAGTATGACGTGGCCGGCAAGACGGGCACGGCGCACAAGGTGGATCCGGTGACGCACCGCCAGAGCAACGAGAAGTACACGGCGACGTTCGTGGGCTTCCTTCCGGCGGAGAAGCCCGAGTTGTGCATCCTGGTGCTGGCGGACGAGCCGTCCAAGCGCGGGGCGGGATCGCACTTTGGCGGCAAGGCCTGCGGGCCGGTGTTCAAGTCGATCGCGAACCAGGCGGCGAGCTATCTGGCGTTGCCTCCGTCGATCCGGACCAACACGCCCAACACGCTTGCGCTGACAACCAACCACCCCGCTCGGCGGGTGAACTGACATGCTGCTGGACCACCTCCTCAGCCACCTTCCCGGCGCCAACTACGATCCCGTGCGGTTCCGGACCGCGGGCCGGCGCCAGATCCGAGGGGTCACCGCGGATCCGCGACTTTCGGCTCCCGGCATGGTCTTCGTCTCCCTTCCGGAGCGTCAGCGTGGAAATCCTTTTCAGGCCTTCGCCGCGATCGAGCGCGGTTGTGACGCGGTGGTGCGGGATCAGGCGACACCGGCGCCCCGTGGGGGGGCGTGCGTCGAGGTGGCGGATGCGCGATGCGCGTTTGGCCGGATGGCTTCGGCGCTCAACGACCATCCGTCACGTCGGTTGGCGGTCTTCGGGGTGGCGGGTGCGGCGGGTCCACGCGCGCGGTTGGCGGGGGTGCTGACCTCGTTGCTCGGGGCTGCGGGCGGTCGGTGCGCGCGGTTTTCGCCTGCGGCGATGGCCGCCGGGGATCGGGTGTTGCCCTGGGAATTGGACGAGATTGACGCCGGAAGGGTGCACACCGAACTGGCCCGGCATGCGCAGGCGGGCGGGACGGCCTGCGTGGTCGAGTTGGGTCTCGACGCCCTGGCGGGCGAACTGACGGATGGGATCGAGTTCCGTCGGCGGGTTCAGGCGGTGGATGACATGCCGGATTTCCTGGTCCCGACGCGTCTGTCGACCTTGGGAAGCTTTTGCACCTGGCACCGCGATGGGCGGGAGCACCGGATGGCCACGCCGTTGACGGGTCGGTTGCAGTTGGCGGCCCTGGGGCGAGCCCTGGAGTTGGCCGCGGACGCGGGTGTTCCGGCGGCGCGACTCCTGGGGATGGTTTCGGCCCTGGAGGCTCCGACCGGTTGGCTCGAGCCGGTGCGGTGCGGGCAACGGTTCGGGGTCTTCGTGGATGCGGCGCGCGATCCGATGGACCTCGACGCGACGTTGGCATCGGCTCGCGAGTTGACCACGGGGCGGCTCCTCGTGGTGACGGGTCCGCGGATGGAGCAGACGGCGGACGCGAGGCGCGCGCTGGCGTCGGTGGCGGGGCGTCGTGCGGATGCCGTGCTCGTGACGTCCGACGATGCCTGTGTGCGGGAGTTTGGGGAGATGGCGCCGGAATTCGTGGATGAGGCGGCCCGGGGAGGCGCAGCGGTGCTGCTCGAGGGGGATCGGCACCGGGCGATCCAACGGGCTTGTGGCGCAGCGCGGTCGGGCGACGTGGTGGTCGTTGCGGGCAAGGCGCTCTCTCCGACCCAGCGGTTGGGCGAGGTCCGGATGCCCTGGGATGACCGGGTGCATTTGCGCTCGGCCTTGGGAGCGTTGGGCCATGTCGGTGGGGAATTCTGAGGCGCGAACCATGGAATCTCGAAGGATCAGTTGGGCGGCGGCGGCGACCGGTGGAAGGCTTCACTCGGGGGCGCCGGACGTCCTGTTCCGGCAGGTGACGACGGACTCGCGGAAGGCGGGACCGGGCGACCTGTTCGTGGCGTTGCGGGGAGACCGGTTCGATGGACATGACTTTGTCGCGGAGGTGATGGCGCGCGGGGTCGCAGGTGTGGTGGTGCGGACGGGATCGGTGACGGGCGGGGCGGGGACGTCGGCCGTGATCGAAGTGGCGGACACGCGGACGGCGCTGGGACGGATGGCCGGGTGTTACCGGGCGGAATTCGGGTTGCCGGTCGTGTGCGTGGTGGGATCCAACGGCAAGACGACGACGAAGGATCTGTTGTCGGGATTGCTGGGTGGTTTGGGACCGGTGCTTCGGAGCGAGGCGAGCTTCAACAACGACATCGGGGTTCCGATGACGTTGCTCGGTTTGGAATCGGGTCACCGGGTTGCCGTGCTGGAAGCGGGTACGAACCATCCCGGCGAGTTGGCTCCCTTGCTGGGTTTGATCCGGCCGATGGTGGGGCTTTTGACGGGGATCGGGCGGGAGCACCTGGAGCATTTCGGGGACCTGGAGGGCGTGGCGCGGGAGGAAGGATCGATTGCGGAAGCGTTGGCGGCGGACGGGGTCCTGGTGATGAACGGGGACGCGCCGTTGGCGCAGACGATTGCCGGACGGAGCCGAGCGCCCGTGATCCGGTTCGGGTCGGGCGCGGCGAACGAGTGGCGGGTGGTTTCGAGTCGGAGTGGTTGGGAAGGGGAAGAGTTTGAACTTTCGAGCCCGGTGCCCGGCTGGAGCGGGGCATGGCGGGTGGGGGTGCCGGGCCGGCACATGGCGATGAATGCGGTGGGTGCATTGGCCGTGGCGAGCCGATTGGGTGTGGAACCCGAGGCGGCGCGGGAGGCGTTGCGTGGATTCCGCGCGAGCCGGCAGCGGCTCGAAACCGTCGAGGTGGGCGGGGTTCGCCTGCTCAACGATTGCTACAACGCGAATGCCGACTCGATGTTGGCCGCGTTGCAGACCCTTTCCGACCTCCCGTGTGCAGGCCGCCGAGTGGCGGTGCTTGGCGATATGGCCGAACTGGGGTCAGCCAGCGAACCCGCACACGGGGAGGTCGGCCGATTTGCGGTGGGGCGGGTGGACCGCCTGTTTGCGGTAGGGGTCAGGTCGGGGGTGACGGCGGGTGCGGCGAAGGCGGGTGGAATGGCCGGAGTCTCGGCCTTTCCGGATGTCGAGGCACTGGTTCCGTCGTTGCTCGCGACCGTTCAACCGGGCGACGTGGTGCTGGTGAAGGCCTCCCGTTCCGCCCGATTGGAACGGGTGACCGCGGCTTTGATGGAGAAGTTCGGGGGAGAGAATCCGGCTTAAAATGTTGTATCAGCTTTCAGAACAGTTCCCGTTCGCGCCGTGGTCGTTGCTTCGGTATGTGACCGTGCGGGCGGGCGGGGCGCTGGTGACGGCGCTGTTGCTCTCCTGGTGGCTTGGGCCCCGGTTGATCGAGTGGCTGCGGGATCTGAAGTTCCGTCAGGATTTTCGCCCCAAAGATGCCCAGAAGCCGGGCGATGCCACGGGTGCGGCGGATGATCAGGCGAAGCGCGGGACCCCCACGATGGGCGGAATCCTGATCGTGCTGACGCTGGATCTCTCGGTTTTGCTTTGGGCGCGATGGAATCCGCTGGTGATCCTTGCGCTGGTGGTGCTGCTGGTCTTCGCGGGTTTGGGCTTCTACGACGACTGGAAAAAGGTCTCGAAGCAAAACGCCGACGGCGTTTCGTCGAATTTCAAGCTGATCGTGCAGTTCGGGGTGGCGATCGCGGCGGTAGCCTACCTCTGGCGGTTGCCCTCGGGCAGTGCGCTGGTCACACAGCTGCACCTGCCGTTCTTTCCGGCGAAGTCCGCCCTGCTGGTCGGTGGGGCGGCGACGGGGGTGGCCCTGATCCTGGCGGCGGTCACGATCGTTGGGGCGAGCAATGCGGTGAACCTGACGGACGGCATGGACGGTCTGGCGATCGGGTGCACCATCATCTGCACGTTCGTGTTCCTGGTGCTTTCGTATGTCGCGGGCAATGTGGAACTCGCGAAGTACCTGTTGGTTCCGAAGGTCACCGGAGCCGGCGAATTGACGGTGGTATGCGCGGCGTTGATCGGCGCGAGCCTGGGTTTCTGGTGGTACAACTGCCATCCGGCGTCGGTCTTCATGGGCGACACCGGCAGCCTCGCGATCGGCGGGGTGCTGGGGGTGATTGCGGTGGCGATCCACCAACCGCTGACGCTGCTCCTCGCGGGCGGGGTCTTCGTGGTCGAGGCCCTGAGCGTGATGATTCAGGTGGGGTGGTTCAAATACACCCGGATCCGGTTCGGGGAGGGGCGCCGGGTGTTCCTGATGTCCCCGCTGCACCATCACTTTCGGAAGAAGCAATGGTCCGAGACCAAGGTGGTCACCCGGTTCTACATCGCGGCCATCCTGTGTGCCGTCCTGGCGCTGAGCACGCTGAAGATCCGATGAACACCCCCCTCCAGCATCCGAAGTCCGCCTGTCTGGGAGGCGTCGGACGAAACCAGCCAAAGGCGGCAGCAGGGGTTGCTTGCGCGCGCAGGTCCCGCTCGTTAAAAAAGACCCGTGGCTGCGCCAGTCGCACTCGCCAGATGGCAGTGCCAGCGTCGGCATCGAGCGGATCGAACCATTTCCAGTTCCAACCGGAATACGGGACGGAGGCCAGCAGGTCTTCATTCCCGTGGTTTTGCGTTGTTCCCTTCACCGGTCTTGAAGGGTCTTCCGCCGGACGGTTCCGGATCTTTTTGCTCCGTGGTTTTGTGAGGGAAAACCCCGGGGCAAATCAGTCATCAAACCTAGTCCCCACTCCGTGCGCCGTCGGGCGCCTACAACATTCATGAGCACTCCCAACCCACTCGCCCCGCAAGGTTCCCTGCTGGAAAAGCATGGGCGCGGCCGATCCACATTCCAGATCATCAGCTTCATTGGCGCCATCCACGTCGTCGCCCTGTGCGGCCTCCTCTGGATCGGTTGCAAGAAGGATGACCAATCCGGGCTCGCTTCCGGCACCGGAACGGGTACCGGCACCGGTCTCGATGCCAACCCGACCGGTTTGCCGCCGGTCGGTGGCGAAGTCGGACTCCCGCCTGTGGGCGGCAATCTCCCGGGCTACGGCGCTGTGCCGGCCACGAACCCGCCGACCCCCGGCTACGTCGGTGGGCCGGTGACGCCGACTCCCCCGGTCGTGACGAGCAATCCGCCGACCGGTCTTGGTCAGCCCGTGCAGCCCCTGGGAACGGTGGTGCCGCCGCCGCCCCCGCTGGATCCGCCTCCGGCCGTCACGACCGCCGCGGGTGAGTACAAGGTCCAGAAGGGCGACATCGGTACGACGATCGCCAAGAAGGCGGGCGTCAGCGTGGCGGCCCTCAAGGCTGCCAACCCGAGCGTGGACTGGACCAAGCTCAAGCTGAATCAGGTCCTGACCATCCCGGCGCCCACCGCGGCTGCGGCCCCGTCGACCGGTGCGGTCACGGGTCCTGGTACGGGGGCGACGGTTGCCCCGGCGGTTCCCGAGGCTGGCAATTCCTATGTCGTCCGTCCGGGCGACACCGGTTCCAAGATTGCCAAGAAGACCGGCGTTTCGTGGAAGGCGATCCGCGCGGCGAGCGGACTTTCGTCGGACAGCATCCGTCCCGGCCAGAAGCTGACGATTCCGGCGAAGGGTGCGGCGATCGCGCCGGCTCCCGGGGCTGCACCTGCCGCCGGCATGGGCGCCCCGACGGCGACTCCGGTTCCTTTGGTACCGACCGCGACGCCGCTGCCGCCGTTGCCGGGGCAGTAAGCGGAAAGGGGACAACCGTCCGGGATGACCCGCGCCTCAACGGGTCGCCCGGCCGGTGGCCGGAGGAATGGGGAAGGATGAGGTCAGGTCTGGGTCAGCCGTGGGTCAGTTCAAGGGAGCGCGCATGAGAACGACGACGACAATGCTGGTTTTGGCGGTGGGCGCCTTGGTGGCACTGAGCCTGACGATCCTGTCGAGTGCGACCATGCTCGACCAGGAACCGGAGGCCTCGTTGATCAGCCAGGCCATTGCCTGTGCTGCGGGCCTGGTGGCGATGGTGGGTGCGGCGATGGTCGACTACCGGCGGTTGAACCGTTCGGTGTGGTGGGTTTACGGCGGGGCGATCGTGCTGCTCCTGCTGGTGCTGGCGATCGGCCACGAGGCCAAGGGCGCGCGTCGTTGGCTCTGGGGCGTGCAACCCGCGGAGGTTGGGAAGTTGGCGTTGGTGGTCGTCCTCGCCTGGTACGGGAACCGGTATCAGGCCCAGATGCCGCAATTCATCCGCGGAATCTGTGGCATGGCCGGCGTGGCAGCGCCCTTGATCGGCCTCGTCCTGCTGGAACCGGACCGTGGGACCGCCGCGTTGATGGTGGTCTTGACCCTCGCGCTGCTGTTGGTGGCGGGTACCCGCTGGTACTACATCGGCGTCCCGGCAGTCGTCGGCGGGGTGGCCATCGGAGCGATGGTTCTCGCAAGTCCGATGGCCCGGACCCGGATCGATGCCTGGATCCACCCGGAGGCGCATCGGGATGGCGCGTCCCATCAGGTGCTCAAGGGATTGTATGCGTTTGCGGAGGGCGGCATCGAGGGACGCGGGTTGGGGCGTGGAACGCTCAAGTACAATGTGCCCGAGGTGCACACGGATTTCATCCTGCCGGCGGTGGGCGAGGAGTTGGGCCTGACGTTTACGTTGGCGATCGTGGGGGCCTACCTGGTGATCCTGGTTTGCGGGGTCTCGGTGGCGCTCCGGGCACCGGACCAATTCGGGACCCTGCTGGCCTTGGGAATCACGCTGCTGATCTGTGCGCAGGCGATCGTCAATATCGGGGTGGTGACGGCCACGTTCCCGAACAAGGGAATGCCGCTGCCGTTCGTCAGTCGGGGTGGTTCGAACCTGACGGTGCTGATGACCTTGGTCGGCATGCTGATTTCGGTGGCGCGGGAAGCCGTGGGTTCGTCGGAGGGGGACGAGTCGAAGCCGACCCGGCGTCGCGGTGGTGGTCGGCCGAATCCCTTCACACCGGATACGGACCTGGCAGGAGTTGCATGAGCGTGTCCCGACCCATTCACGTGGCGATTGCCTGCGGTGGAACCGGTGGACACCTGTTTCCGGGGTTGGCGGTTGGGCGCGCGCTGGTCCGGCAGGGGGCACGGGCGACGCTGCTGATCTCCCCGAAGGAAGTGGACCAGCAGGCGGTCAAGGACGTGTCGGATGTCCGGATTGCGACGCTGCCGGCCGTGGGTTTGCAGGGGCGGAACCACGCGGGGTTTGCGTGGTCGTTCCTCAAGTCCATCCGGGCGTCGCGTTCTTTGTTCCGACAGTCGCCGCCGGAGGTGGTGCTGGCGATGGGTGGATTCACGAGTGCACCGCCGATCCTGGCTGGCCGGTTGGCCGGCGCCGTGACGGCGCTGCATGAGTCCAACACGATTCCGGGTCGGGCGAACCGTTGGCTTTCGCGGGTGGTGACGGCGGCCTTCGTGGGGTTCGACGAGACGGTCGCACGCCTTCCGCAGGCGTCCGTGGAGGTGACCGGGACTCCGGTGCGGGGAACTTTCGTGCGCCGGGATCCAGCGAGTTGCCGGGTGGCGCTGGGACTGGCACCGGACCAACCGGTGGTGGCTGTCCTGGGCGGAAGCCAGGGCGCGAGCGGATTGAATGATGCGGTGCGGGAGGCCCTGCCGGCGGTGGCGCGGCACTGGCCTGCGTTGCAGTTCATCCATCTGGCCGGGCCGCGGGATGTGGCAACGATGGAGGCCGCCTATGCCGGGGCCGGATTGCGGGCCGTGGTCATGTCGTTCACGGATCGGGTCGATGACGTCCTCGGGGCGGCGACGCTGGCTGTGGCGCGGTCGGGTGCGTCGACCCTGGCCGAGTTTGCGGCGATGGGCGTGCCGTCGGTGCTGGTTCCGTTTCCAGCGGCGGTGGACGACCACCAGCGGCACAACGCCGAGGCGTTCGTGCGGGCCGGCGCGGCGCGTTGCCTTGCCCAGCGGGATGCCCAACCGAGGGTTTTCTGCGACCTGATCGGGGATTTGTTGGAGGGTGGGCCTGCGTGGGCCCAGATGTCCGAGGCGGCCTTCCGGTTGCATCGGCCGCAGGCGGCGGACCGGATTGCCGAACGGTTGCTGTCGATGCTGGGTGGGCCCTTTTCCGCGGTTGCGGACCAGCGGGCCCCGTCGAGGAACCGGCGCGAGCCAGCGCCCAAGGCCATGGCCCCCGGGAAGGTGGGATGTCCGGTGTCGAGCACATGAGCACCCTGAAACTGAGTGGTGAACCCCTGGACGAGGCGCAGGCCGGCGTGATCAACCTGGCGATGCGCATCACGGACCTGCACACGGACCTGCGCGAGATGCTCGTGGCGGGCACGGTGGTGCGCCGGGACGAGACGATGGCCCGTCGCACCACGTTGCGCGTGGGCGGTCCGGCCGACCTGTATGTCGAGCCGACCTCCGAGGCCGACCTCGCGACCACGCTGCAGTTCGCGCGGGTGCATTCGGTGCCGGTTTTCTTTCTGGGTCGCGGGTCGAATCTGTTGATCCGGGACGGCGGGATCCGCGGGTTGGTCATCTGCCTTTGTCATCCGTCCTTCAGCCGGATCGAGGTCGAGGGCGAGTGGGTTCGGTGCGGTGCGGGTGCCTACCTTCGGCAGATCGCCAATGCGGCGCGGGACGGCGGCCTGACCGGGTTTGAATTTCTGGAAGGAATTCCCGGCAGCCTCGGTGGCGCCTTGCGCATGAACGCCGGTGCCATGGGCGGCTGGATGTTCGATCGGGTGGAACGCCTTCGGTACATGGATCGGGTGGGCGAGGTGCTTGAGATTACGGGCGAGGAAGCCGGAGCCCGGTATCGGGGATGTCCTCTGCTCGTGAAGCACATCGCACTGGGTGCGGTGTTGAAGGGCACGCCGGCGGCGCGCGAGGTCATCAGCGAGCGGATGACGGCGAGCAACCAGAAGCGGTGGTCGAGCCAGCCGAAGCAGCCGAGCGCGGGATGCACGTTCAAGAACCCGGCGCAGGATACCCCGGCCGGCCGGCTCATCGACGAACTCGGGCTCAAGGGCACGCGGGTCGGCGATGCGATGGTGTCGGACGTCCATGCGAATTTCTTCGTCAACCTCGGTCAGGCGACGGCGACCGATGTGTTGCGGTTGCTGGAGTTGGTGCGGCAACGGGTCCACGAGGCCCGGGGCATCGAGTTGGAGCCGGAAGTTGAGATCATCGGAGAGGACCTGAACCCATCGTGAGCACCCGTCAGATCATCACCGTCCTTCGCGGCGGGCCGTCGGCCGAGCGTGAGGTTTCGCTCCGTTCGGGTGCGGCCGTGGCGCGGGCGTTGGCCGGCCTGGGGCATGAGGTTCACGAGGTGGACCCGACGCCGGGCAAGCTGGTTCTGGCGCCGGGAACGACCGTGGTCTTTCTGGCCTTGCACGGGACCTATGGCGAGGACGGGCAGGTTCAGTCCGAACTGGAGGGCCTGGGCGTGCCTTACACAGGCTGTGGCGTGGAGGCTTCGCGGATCAGTTTTGACAAGGTGCTGACCAAGGAGCGCTGCCGCCTGGCCGGGGTGCCGACGGCGCGGTCGCATGTTTTCCATCAGGCCGGCGAGGCCTTTCCGGCCGGTTGGGTGCCGCCGGTGGTGCTGAAGCCGGTTCGGCAGGGCAGCAGCGTCGGCTTGGAATTCGTGGATTCGGTGGACGCGTTTCCGGCGGCACTGGCGGCCTCGATCCGCCACGGATCCGAAGTCCTCATGGAAGAGCGGGTGATCGGGCGCGAGACAACAGTGGGAATCCTCGAAGGCCGCGCGTTGCCGGTGGTCGAGGTCCGGCCGAGGCAGGGCAGCTACGACTACCGCAACAAATACACGGCGGGAGCGACCGAATACTTCTGTCCGGCGGACTTCTCCCCGGCAGTGACCGCTGCCATCCAGAAGGCGGCCTTGGGGGCCTTCGAGGCGGTGAACGGTCGGGACTACGCCCGGGTGGACGTGATGGTCCGGGCAGACGGGAGCCCGGTGGTGCTGGAAGTGAACACGCTTCCGGGCATGACCGAGACGAGCCTGTTGCCGAAGGCCGCGGCGGCGGCGGGAATGGATTTCGCACAACTCTGTGAACGGCTGGCGATGCTGGCCCTCAACCACCGGACCTGAGCCATGTTTGGATGGAATCGAACCAATCGGAGCCGTAAGCAGGAGCGCGGCTTTCAGCTCGACGTCAAGTTGCGCACCGAGGTCGCCCAGCGCGGCGCGCGGCGCACGTGGTTGCGCGCGCTCGGCAAGGTGGCATTGCTCGGGCTGATCGTCGGCGCCGTGATCGGCGGCGGGACACTGGCCCGGCACCACTGGTTGCACCGGGTCGAGGCGCTGGCGTTGCGCAAGCTGCCGGTGTTGACGGATGGCGTGCTCTCCGAGCGGGAGATCGTCGCGCAGGCGGGACTCCGCCCGGGGTTGAACACGTTTGCCATCGACCTGCCGACCGTGCGAGCCCGTCTGCTCCGCCACCCCCGGATCGCGTCCGCCGAGGTTCATCGCGAATTGCCCGACACCATCCGACTGCACGTGCGGGAGCGTTTTCCGGTGGCGAAGGTGAAGGCGCTGTCGCAGCCCGGATTGGAGTTCTCCTATCTGCTGGATGAATCCGGGCACGTGATGCTGCCGTTCGCCCGCGGGCAGGCGCCCTCGGAGGCGGTGGAGGCCGAGGCTTCGTTGCCGCTGTTGATCGGTCTGCCGCAGGCTCCCTTCGTGGTGGGGGAGCGCCATGACGGATCCGCAGGTCCTTTCGGCGCTGCGTTTCCTGGCTTCCTTCGAAGGCTCTACCATGGCCGGCCTGACGGACATCGTGAGCGTCGACATCGGGCGGCCTCAGGAGATCGACGTGCAGACGGTCCTCGGCAGCCGCGTGACGTTCGGTGTCCGCGATTCGGACAACCAGTTCTCAACCCAACTGCTCCATTGGTCCGCGGTGCATCAGGATTCGGCGAGCCGGGGTCGGATGATCGGGACCCTGGATCTTTCGGTGACCAACCATGCGCCGTTGCGCTGGCTGGATGCGGCGGCCGCCCCGGTCGAGAATCCGCGCCCGGTAAAACCCAAGCGGAAACCGTCGCGTCGCCATGTTTGATCCTGAATCCATTGTCGTCGGGCTCGAGATCGGAACGAGCAAGGTCTGCGCTGCCGTCGGTGAGATGACGTCGCAGGGCGGCTTCAAGGTCCTCGGTCTGGGCCAGTGCCGCTCCCGAGGCGTGCGCAAGGGCGAGATCACGGATCCGCAGAAGGCATCGGAGGACATCCGTCTGGCGATCGCCGAGGCCGAGCAGATGGCGGACGTCGAGATCCGGTCGGTGTTCCTGGGTGTGACGGGGGCGCATGTGCGGGGGTTCAACAACCGGGGAATCCATCCGGTCGTGAGCGCGGACCGCGAGATCACGCAGGAGGATGTCGACGACGCCATCCGCAATGCGAAGGCGGTGAACCTGCCGCATGACCATTCGGTGTTGCACACGATCCGGCAGGACTTCGTCGTGGATGACCACGACGGCGTGCAGAATCCGGTGCGGATGTTCGGGGCGCGTGTTGAGGCCCGGGTTCACGTCATCCATGGTCAGGGCAACCGGCTCCAGAACAGCATCCGGGCGGTGCAGTCCCTCCAGTTGTCGGTCGAGCAGGCGGTCTTCACGGGTTTCGCTTCTGCCCTGGCCGTCCTCGGCAAGGAGGACAAGGAAATGGGGGCGCTGGTGATCGACTTCGGCGCGGGGGTGACCGAGTACGCGCTCTATACCAATTCCCTCCTTCGCCACAGCGGCGTGCTGGCGGTCGGGGGTGACCACGTCTCGAACGACCTGGCCATCGGGCTCAAGATCCCCCTCGGCCGCGCCGAACAGCTCAAGATCGAGCACGGCGGCGTTGAGGTCGGACCCGATCAAATGGGGGCCAAGGTGTCCCTCGCTGCGGAGCCCGGAATGCCGGAACGACAGGTCAACCTCGAACACCTGCGTCGGATCCAGTCGGTGCGCATCGAGGAGACGCTGGAATTGATCGCCCACGATGTCGGGCCGCTGCTCTCGCATGCGCGCGCTGGAATCTACCTGTGTGGCGGTGGGTCCCGGACCCGGGACATCCTTCCCATGGCTTCACGGATTTTCGGACAGCCAGCGCAGATTGGCCGCGCGCGGGATGTTTCAGGCTCGGTGGCGTCGATGGATCATCCCGAATTCGCGGGTCCGATCGGTCTGGCGCGGTTCGGTGCGCTGCGGTTGGGGAACCAACCGCCGGGGGGTGGTTGGCGGTCTACGTTTGGAAACTGGTTTCGTCGTTGATGGAGGCTCCTGAACCCCACGATTCAGCCATGGAAGAAATCGAATCTCCCATCGTTCCGGCCCCGGTTGTTCCGACGGCGCCTTCCCATGATTTCCGGGTGGTCGCCGTTGGGCGCGCCGGGATCGCCGCGGCGGAGGCCCTGTGCGGAGCCGGTGCGCTGGCGGGCGTGGATGTCATCGCCCTGCACACGGATGCCCGGGTGCTCGCGCGGTCCGGCGCCGGTCACAAGCTGGTGTTGAATTCCGGCCAACCGCGTGGCCTCGGCGCAGGCGGGGATCCAGCGTTGGGACAGGCTGCCGCTGAGCGCGAATCAGCCGCAATCCGCCAGCTGTTCCAGGGCGCGCGCATCGTTTTTGTCCTGACCGGTCTGGGCGCGGGCACGGGTACCGGAGCGGCTCCGGTGGTCGCGCGTCTCGCGCGGGAATCGGGAGCACTCGTGTTGGCCGTGGCAACGCTGCCTTTCCAATGCGAGGGCCGGCTTCGGATCGGCCACGCTCAAGCCGGGTTGCAGGCGCTCAAGGCCGCAGCCGATGCCGTCATCGCAGTCCCGAACCAGCGGGTGCTCGCGTCGATGGACCGCCAGGCGACGGCGTTGGACATTTTCGGAGCGGCGAACCGGTTGCTCGTCGGTGGCGTCCAGGGCTTGTGGCAACTCCTGACGAAGCCCGGCTTGATCCAGGTGGACTTCGCCAGCCTGGAACGCCTGCTCCGAGGCCGGCATTCCGAGAGTGTCTTTGCCAGCGTCGAGGCCCGCGGTGAACATCGGTCCCGGGAGGTTATCGAACGGCTCATGGCGAGCCCGTTCCTCGGGCCGGATCCGGTCCTATCCAGTGCCGACGCAATCCTGGTGTCGGTGGTCTCCGGACCGGATGTCCCGTTTGCCGAGATTGAATCGGTGCTGGCGCATGTGCAGCGACAGGCGGAGCAGGCGCAGGTGGTGACGGGGACGAGTGTGGAACCCGCGTTGGCGGGCGCGATCGTCGTGACCGTGGTGGCCACGGTCGGTGGTTCGGCCCCGCTGCCGGAGGCCCCGTCGCGCGGAGGCGTGGGCTTCGACATGGGGGAGGGTTCGATGCCCCTGGACAACGAGTCCCGCGTGATCGGCGACCGACCCGGTGGGGAATACATCGGACTGGGCGGTTCGTTGGGTGGCCGCTCGTCGGCCGGGTTGGTTCCGCCGGCACCCGACCTGACCCCGGAGCAGCGGGAACAGTTGGGCGGACGCCATGGCACACGCAACACGACCAAGAAGAAGAAGGTCGTCCAGTCGACGTTCAACTTCGATCTCGTGAGCCGCGGCCGTTTCGAGAAGACCGAGGCCACGGTGCTCAACGGACAGGACCTCGACGTGCCCACCTTCATCCGACGCGGCACGGCCTTGAATTAGACATCGGAGATGCGGGGGACAGTGGAGGGGGAATACAACGGAGTCGCAGGGAAGCAGAGAGGGGCGTTTTTTCCGGTGGAACGGGGTGGCCGTCAGGAGGCGTTGAGAAGTCCCGCCTCGTTACCTCGGCGGCTACGGTGGGGGGTAGACGACGTCAGGAGGCTCCCAGTCAGGTACGCCGGAGGCGTTGGAGATGGTAGCCCGGGAAACGAGGGGGATGGAGATTGAAGGCCGGGTGAGGGCACCCGGGCCTACAATGTCGTAGGCTGTAGGCTGCGTGCCCCCACGCGGCGATCGATGGGCTGCGCCGGGTGAGGGCACCCGGGGCTATCGGCTGAAACGCCTCCGGCGTAGGCCATCCGTCTGGCATCTGGGAACTGGATTCTGGCAACGGGGGAACTTGAATCTTCAAACGGACAACTGCCCACCCCACTTCACCCTTCCAACGCAGGGGTTGGGTCTTCAAACTTCGGGGACATGAGCTCGCAAGTTCCGGGAGATTTGAAGTACGCGAAGTCGCACGAGTGGGTCCGTATCGAGGGAGATACGGCCACGGTGGGTATCACCGATCACGCGCAGCATGAGTTGACGGACGTGGTGTTTGTCGAGTTGCCGGCGGTGGGTCGGACGGTGAAGGCGGGTGAGGCGTGCGCGGTGGTGGAGTCGGTGAAGACGGCGAGCGACATCTACTCGCCGGTGGCGGGGACGATCACGGAGGTGAACCCGGCCTTGGGCGGGTCGCCGGCCCTGGTGAATACCGAACCCTACGCGGGGGGATGGTTCTACAAGCTGAAGCTCAGTGGCGGCACGGACGGGTTGCTCGCCCCCGATGCGTACAAGGCTCAGATCGGCGCCTGAGGTGAGATTTCGGTGAGTTGCGGTTTTTGGGTGGTCCACCGATTACACGGATTACACAGATTGGAGGCGGGGGTGGACGGCGGGGGACTAGGTGTTGCCGTTCGGCCGCGAGGGGCGTAGCGCTTCTTCACGCTCAGGCGGCCGTCTTCGCGTGGAATCTGTGAACCTGGATTTGGCGGTTCCATTATCCGCAGATGGCGCCGATTGCGCAGTTGAACCGGGGGAAATACCGTGGTTCGACCCCGGCCGAATCCGCACCTGGCGGATGCAGGTCCAATTCGATCCAAGTCCCAGACGATCTGCGTCATCTGCGGATACAACCGCCGCTTCGAGGGTGAAATCTGTGGAATCTGTGAAATCTGTGGTTCAAACACCTGCTTCCAATCTTCCATCTGTGGACCCATTGACGACAGTTCCGACGGCGGCCTCGGCGTTGGACCCGGCCCTGTTGTTCGAGCATTTCCGGGGCAGTTTTGCGACGGAGTTGCTGGTGGCGGCGACGGCGCATCTGGGGGTGTTCCGGTTGCTGGCGGACGGCGCGCTGCAATCGGAAGTTTTGCGGGGCAAGCTCGGATTGGAAGCACGGCCGTTCCGGGTGCTGATCACGGCCCTGCGGGCGATGGGCACTTTGACCGAGTCGGCGGACCAGATTGGGATGACGCCGATGGCGGCGACGCATCTGGTGTCGTCGAGTCCGTATTTTGTCGGGGATTACTTCAGCCTGGCGGCGGGGAGTCCCGGAGTGCTGTCGATGGTCGAGCGGTTGCGGACGAATCGGCCGGCGGGCGGGGACAGCGGCGGCGTGGCCTTCATTTATCGCGAGGGAATGGTGTCGGCGATGGAGGCGGAGGCGGGGGCTCGATTCTTCACGTTGGCGTTGTCGGGTCGGGCGCGGAACGTGGCTCCGGTGCTGGCGGAACAGATGCCGCTGGCGGGCGCAGGGTTGCTCGTCGATGTCGGCGGGGGAACGGGGGTGTATTCGATCGCGCTGCTGCGGGCGACTCCGGAGTTGCGCGCGGTGGTTTGGGATCGACCCGAAGTGCTGCGGGTGGCGGCGGAGTTTGCGTCGGGCAGCGGGGTGGCGGAGCGGTTGGAGCTTCGTCCGGGCGACATGTTCCGCGATCCGTTTCCGTCGGGTGCGGATGTGGTGCTGCTTTCGAACATCCTGCATGACTGGGATGAGAACGAGTGCCGCGAATTGCTGGCGCGGTGCGCGGCGGCATTGCCATCGGGGGGAAGGCTGTTGATCCACGATGTCTTCCTCGACGACGACCTGGGCGGGCCATTGCCGATCGCGCTGTATTCAGCGGCGCTTTTCAGCGTGACGGAGGGTCGGGCGTACAGCGTGGCGGAGTATCGTGCGATGCTGGTGGAGGCGGGTTTCGGGGTGACGCAGGTCGTCCCCACGCGGGTGCATTGTGGGGTGTTGGTGGCGGTGAGGAAGTGAAGGGGGGGCAAGTTGCCAGATGCCAGATGCCAGTTGCCAGAGGTCGGAAGGCAGCGGGCGTAGGTCGGCGGTGAGGATGTCAGAAGGGTGCGTCTGTCGCCCCGTCCGGGGCTTGGCTTGTTTTGTTCGGGGAACCCAGCGCTGACGCGCTGGGCTATCGTCTGTCGGTGCTCCGCACCTGAGGAGGCGCGGGGCGCGCCGACCTGGGGCTATCGGCTTCAATGCCTGGAAGCCGTAACCATGCGAAAGAAAGCGGGGACAGGTTCACGCGGAGACGCGAAGGCGCGGAGAAAGGAGACTTGGATGGGAAGCTGGTCAGTCACCGTTGGGTGAATGGTTGCCGACGTTGAAGAATTCGTGACCAGCCTTTCTCTCCGCGCGCTCCGCGGCTCCGCGTGAGAATAGTCCTGCAAGGTTACGGCTAAGGTCTGGAGACTGGAAACTAAGGTCTGGGAACTCCGGACTCTCCCGCCCGGCCCATCCCTTGCTAGCGTGGTTTTGTCTCATGCGATCGAAACCGATGCGGAACGGGCGGGGAAGGTGGATTCACTGGCTGCTGTGCCTGGTGGTTTTGCGCGGGTCTGTGGCGGTTGAAGCGGCGCGGGTTTTCGTGGTTTTTCAAGGGGAACCGATGGTGTCGGCGACGGGCAGGTTGGCGGCGCCGGCGGCGCTGGATTCGGAGCGGGTACGGATGGCATTGGACCAGGCGGTACTGGCGGAGTGGGTCGCTGCCACCGGTGGGCGCGTGATCCAGACCTACACGCTTCTCAATCATGCGGCGTTCGTCGAGGTGCCGGACGGGGCGGTGGCTGGGTTGCAGGCGGTGCCCGGGGTCCGGTCGATCGTGCCGGAGCGGTTGCATGCGCGTCGGTTGGACACGAGCGTGGCCGCGGTGGGAGCGAGGCAGGTGTGGCGTGGAGTGGGGGGACGGACGGGGA
>CAIMMI010000206.1 GCA_903842505.1 uncultured Verrucomicrobiota bacterium
CAGCAGGGCCAGTTCCCCTTTTGTCGCCAGCGCGATCCGCAATGCGTGTTCGAAGGCCGCCTCATCGCCTCCCAGGAAATCCGACGGATAGAAGATCTTCGTCCAGGTTTGCGTGTTCATGGTGGTTGCTTGACATCCTGCCCCCTCACCCTCCCGGCTTCTTCCACTCCACACGCGCCGGCTCTGGCAATCCCAGCACCCGATACGAGGTCCGGAAGTGCATCTTGGCCACCTTGCCGAGGGCTTCTGTCCCGTGACGCGCCACGAACTCCTTCGCCGCCGCTTCCACGGTATCCGAGGCTCCCTTCGGCAGGACCAACCCGTACTGCTCGCCCAACAGGCGCAACCGGGTCACGAACTCGTCCCGTGCCAGGATGGAGGCCGCCGCAACCGCCGGATCTTCCTCGGCTTTGTGGCGCTGGACCAGTTCGATCGTCTTGCCGGCCGTCATCAAAGCCTTCTCCACCGTCGCCTTGCTCGCCGCAAACTGGTCACTGATGGCCCGGACCGGAGCCGGATTCATCCGATGCTTCTGGCCCAGCAGGTTCTCGATCACCCGCGCATGACCCCACGCAAGGATCCGGTTCACGCTGCCGTTCACCCCGTGCATGCGGTTGTAGGCCTCGTTGCCCACCGCCACGAGATTCCAGACGCATCCGGGCGTTTCACGGATCTTCTTCGCCAGTCGCGCCACCTGAGCATCGCTCGTGATGTTCTTGGAATCGCGGATCCCGACGTCCTTCCACGCGTTGAGGACGTCACGGTTCACGTACACGCCGGCAATGCACATCGGCCCGAAGAAGTCGCCCTTGCCGGATTCGTCCACGCCCAACCGCGGATCCAGTCGCCCGGGTTCCAGCGTGTCCTCGTAACCCATCCTCGCCGAAAGCAGGACCCGCGGTTCGATCACGAACTCCACGAATTCCTGCGTCCCCTTCCCTTGCACCACCAGCTTGCCAGACTCGTAGAAAGTGACGTGCAGGTCAGGCTTCGCGCCGCTGAAGCGCGCGTGCGGAACATCCCGGAGCTGGAAGCTCCCGTCCCGGACAAGTGGTTCGAGGCGGGCAGCCTCTTCCGGGGTCAATTTCGCCGTGTAGGTTGTCACGAGCCACGTACATTCCCCGCCACGCGGGCCCGCTTGTCGAGTCACAATTTTGAATTCTGTCAACCCCTTCGATACCTCCCCCGCCCGCGACCATCGAATTGCCCTCCCCGGATCCCGCGGGCATGGTGGCCGCCCGATGCCGTCCGCCGTGCGTTCCTCGAAGCCCATGCCCGGGTCGATCGCGCCCCGGTTGCTCGATTGGTTCGCCGGGGCCGCCCGCGACCTCCCCTGGCGCCGCACCACCGATCCCTACGCCATCTGGGTCTCCGAGGTCATGCTCCAGCAGACCCAGGTCCGCACCGTCATCGGCTACTGGGAACGCTGGATGGCTGAACTCCCCGATCTCCAGTCGCTCGCCAACGCCCCAACGGATTCCGTCCTCAAGCTCTGGGAAGGCCTCGGCTACTATTCCCGCGCCCGAAACCTCCAACGCGCCGCCCGCCAGATCGTCGCTGAGCACCAGGGTGTCTTCCCCCGCGATCCGGACCTGATCCTCGCCTTGCCGGGCATCGGACGCTACACGGCCGGCGCGATCGCTTCCTCCGCCTTCAACCTGCCCACGCCGATCCTCGACGGAAACGTCATGCGGGTCCTGACCCGCTTGGGCGCCATCCCGGGAGATCCCCGCCAACGCGAGACCAACGCCCGCCTCTGGAAGGAAGCCTTGGAACTCGTCGTGGCCGCCGCTGCCCTCGCCCCCGCACGCATCCCGCCTCCCGGGCCCCCGATCCGTCTCGCCGGTCCCTGCTCCCAACTCAATCAAGCCCTCATGGAACTGGGGGCCACGGTCTGCAAGCCGTCGAACCCCGACTGCGCGAACTGCCCCGTTTCCAGTTCGTGCCAGGCCTTCGCCCTGGGATCGCCGGAGCACTTCCCCCAGAAGGCTGCCCGCCCCGTCGTCACTCCCCGCATCCTCGCCACCGTCATCTGGAGCCACCGCCGGCGCTGGCTCCTCCATCGCCGGTCAGACGACTCCGTCAACGGAGGCTTCTGGGAATTTCCCAACATCGAATGCGGGCCCGTCGCCGATCCCCTGTCCAGTCTGGCACGCTGGCTGGGGGTCGGATCCGACCGTCTTGAACCGCTGGGACAGATCCGCCATTCGATCACGCGGTACCGATTCGTCCAGCACCTCTATTGCCTGACCGGCGACGAGGTCATCACCCCGCCCGGCGGCGAAGTCCGTTGGGTCACCCGCTCCGAACTGGACTCGCTTCCCCTGACCGGCGCCCACCGCCGCCTGGTGGCCCGTTACCTCACGAGCTGAACCCTTCTCCGCCGTCCCCTTTTCGTTCGCACCTCCCGACTCCATGTATCAACAGACTCTCCTCCCCAACGGTACCCGCGTCGTCACCGCCGAGATGCCCCACATGGCCTCCGTCGCCGTCGGGATCTGGGTCGGCGTCGGGGGCCGGCACGAACCCGCCTCCGTCAACGGCATCTCCCATTTCATCGAACACCTCCTCTTCAAGGGCACCCGAACCCGCTCGGCCGCGGCCATCTCCCAAGCCGTCGAGGGCGTCGGTGGATACCTCAACGCCTTCACCGATGAGGAACACACCTGCTTCTACGCGCGCGCCCACGCCGATCGCTGGCCCGACCTGCTCGAGGTCCTCGTCGACATGTTCCTGAATTCCCGTTTCGCCCCGGCCGACATTGCCCGCGAACGCGACGTAATCCTTGAGGAACTCGCCATGTACCGGGACCAACCCGCAGAACTGGTGCACGACCTCCTCAATGCCACGCAGTTCCCCCGGCACCCCCTCGGCCGACCGGTCATCGGCACCCGCGCCACCCTCCAGCGACTTCGTCGGGCGGACTTCCTGCGGTACATGGATTCCCACTACACCGCTCCGGCCACCCTCATCGCCGCCGCCGGCAACCTGAAGCACTCGGACCTGGTCCGACGCGCCCGACTCCACTCGCGGACCTTTCGACCCGGCGTCGTCGCTCCCTTCGAACCCTGGACCGCCAAGCCTGCCGGGCCAAGTGTCCGCATGAAGGTCAAGGACGTTGAGCAGACCAACCTCGAACTCGGCATGCGCACCGTCTCCCGCCATGACCCGCGTCGGCATGCCTTGCGCATCCTCAACGTCATCCTCGGCGAGAACATGAGCTCCCGCCTCTTCCAGACGATCCGGGAACATCACGGCCTCACCTACAACATCCACAGCGCCCTCACGGCCTGGGCCGATACCGGCGACATCGTCATCTCCGCCGGCCTCGACGCTGCAGACCTGGAAAAGACCCTTCGCCTGGTGCTTCGTGAGGTTCAGCGTCTCCAGGAACGGGCTCCCTCCGCCGCCGAACTCCGACGCGCCAAGGACTACGTCCTCGGCCAGTTCGATCTCAGTCTGGAAAGCACCGAGAACCACATGATGTGGCTCGGCGAACATTGGCTCAACCATGGCGCCTTCACCCCACCCGACGAAGTCCGCCGGATGGTCGCCGGCGTCACGGCTTCGCAGGTGAACCATGCCGCCCGCGAATTCCTCGGCCCCGAATCCCGATCCCTCGCCCTCGTCTCCACCCGCACTTCCGATCGCGGCCTCGCCCGGATCCTCGCCAACTGAAGCCGGATCTACCGAGGCTCGGGCGCATCGGAACACTGCCCCCATCGAAATGGTGGGGCGAGTGTCCTCACGGGCCGGGAGGGAGTCCCAAGTTTCAAGATTCAAGTTTCAAGGCCGGCTCCCGCTTCAAACTTGAATCTGAAAACTTCAAACTCCGGCCCGGCTCAACGGAGTCTCGCCCCACCCCGTCAGGATCCCATCTTCCCATCTCGTCCGTCCGACCGCACAATGCGCCTCGACACGATGAGTTCGTCACCCGTCTCCCGTTCCGGTCGCTTCGGCAGTGGTCCCGCTGCCGATGTTGCGGCTTTTTCCGAATCCATCTCCTTCGACTGGCGCCTCTGGCGGCAGGACATCCGGGGATCCATCGCACACGCCACCATGCTGCGGAAGATCGGCATCCTCAGCGCGGCGGAGCTGAAATCCATCCAGTCCGGGTTGACCCAGATTGGCGCTGAGATCGAGGCCGGCACGTTCACGTGGAAGATGGAGTTGGAGGACGTCCACATGAACATCGAGGCGGAACTGACCCGCCGCGTGCCCGCCGGAGCCAAGCTCCACACGGCGCGCTCCCGCAACGATCAGGTCGCCGTTGATATCCGGCTTTGGCTGCGGGACGAGATCGATGCCCTGCGCGCCGACGTGAGGAAACTCCAGAAGTCGTTGGTTGGCCTTGGGTCGCGGCATGCGGAGGTCATCATCCCGGGCTACACCCATCTCCAGCGGGCACAACCGGTGTGGTTCGCCCATCACCTGCTCGCCTATGTCGAGATGCTCGACCGCGACCTCGGCCGTCTGTCGGATGCCCGCGAACGCGTGAACGTCTGCCCCCTGGGTTCCGGAGCCATTGCGGGATCCACGCTTCCACTCGACCGCGAACTGGTGGCCACGCTCCTCGGCTTCACCGATTCCAAGGGGCGACCCCGGGTCACGCAGAACTCGATGGATGGCGTCAGCGATCGCGACTTCCTGGTCGAGTTCGCGGCGGCCTCCGCACTTTTGTCCGTCCATCTCAGTCGGTTGGCTGAAGACGTCATCCTCTGGGTCAGCACGGAATTCGGGTTCATCCGCATCGCGGATGCCTACACCACGGGTTCATCCCTGATGCCGCAGAAGAAGAACCCGGACATTGCCGAACTCACCCGCGGCAAAACGGGGCGCGTGGTCGGCAACCTGATGTCCCTCCTGACGCTGTTGAAGGGGCTTCCGATGACGTATAACCGGGACCTGCAGGAGGACAAGGAACGCGTCTTCGACACGGCAGACACGGTCCGCGCCTGTGTGCGCCTGATGGGGGCGATGCTGGACAACACCCGGGCTGTGCCCGAGGTGTGCCGGGCGGCGGCGGCCGATCCGCTGCTGCTGGCGACCGACCTCGCCGATTATCTGGTCCTCAAGGGCATGCCCTTCCGTCAGGCGCACCACGTCGTGGGCTCGGTGGTGGCTCTGGCAGAAAAGTGGGGCAGACCGCTGAACCAACTGACGCTGGAGGAATTCCGGGGCGTGGACGTGACCTTTGAAGCCGACGTGACGGAAGTCTTCCAACTGGAGAAGGCGATGAAGCGGCGGCAACTCACCGGGGCGCCTGGCACCGCAGAGGTCAAAGCCCAGCTCAAGCGCTGGACCCGGCTCCTCGCCTGATTCGTCACCCTCATGACACCCCGTTCCCTCTCCCGCCGGGATCTGCTTCGTGGATCCGTCGCGCTGGCAGCCTATGGACTCGCCAGTCGGCCGTTGACGGCCTTCGGACTCGCACCCGCGCCAGCGGAGACGGTCATCCCCTGGCTGGACGTCCAGCCCAAGGGGCGGGCCATGCTGAACTGGCAGGAACTGACGGGCTGGGTCACCCCGAACGAAAGCCTCTACGAAGTCTCCCACTACGGGAAACCCAAGGTGGACCTCGCGAACTGGAGGCTCGACCTGACCGGGTTCGTCCGCAAACCCCGCTCGTTCTCGCTGGCCGAAATCCAGAAGCTCCCGAAGCGGGACATCCACGCGACCCTCGAATGCGGCGGCAACGGCGCGGGCATTGGGTTCATGGGTGCCATCGGCAACGTCAAGTGGACCGGCACGCCGCTCGGCCCGATCCTGCGTGACGCCGGCCTGCTCAAGCGCGCCTCCGAAGTCGTTTTCTACGGAGCCGACGAAAAGACCGAGAAGATCCGCGAAGTGGAGGTCCTCCAACGCTTCGCCCGTTCGCTGAGCCTCGAACACGCTTGCCGATCCGAGGTGCTGCTCGCGTGGGCGATGAACGACCAACCGCTCACCGAAGCCCATGGCGCCCCGCTCCGACTCATCGTCCCCGGCTGGTTCGGGATCGCCTGGGTGAAGTGGTTGACCCGGATCGACCTCATCGACCGCCGTTTCATGGGGAAGTGGATGGCGCGGGAATACGTCACCTTGCGCGGTGAGGAGCGGTTGGACGGGTCGACCAACTGGCGCGAAACATCCGTCTGCAACATCAACATCAAGTCGATTGCCGCCCGCGCGGTCCGGCGACCGGACGGTTCGGTTCGGTTCACGGGGGCCGCCTGGTCGGACGGGACCCCGCTGCGATCCGTCGAGATCCGGATCGATGACGGCCCGTGGCAACCCGTCCGCCTGCGGCGCAAGCCGAGTTCCGCGAGGTATACGTGGACGCTGTGGGATTTCGACTGGGCGAAACCCACCCCAGGCGACCATACCGTGGTCTCCCGGGCGGTGGACGAGGATGGTCGTTGGCAACCGCCTGCGGAGAATCAGCAGATCCGGGACAAGAAAACCTACTGGGAAGCCAACCAGCAGTGGCCCCGCAAGATCCGGATTCCGGAATGAAGCGGGACTTCGAAAGGTCGCGAAGTTAACCTCATCCCGAATTTCATGGAAAATCCCACGCCGTCCCAACCCGCCCCCGCGGCACCGGCCCTGTCCAAGGGGCAGATTTTCGTGCGTCGACTTTCGAGCACGGTCGCCCTGTGGACGATCGTCCTCACTGCCATCTTTTCCGGAAACGTGTTCGTGCGGGAGTACGTGTTCCTCGGCCTGATGCTCCTGCTCGCCTTCACCGGCCTGAAGGAATTCTACGGGCTCGTGGAGAAGCGCGGGTTGGTCTGTTTCCCGACTTGGGGAATCCTGAACGGTCTGCTCCTGATGGGCGCCACGTTCTACTACGTGACGGTCTACCAACCCGCCCACGCCCACGCCGGCCTTCCGGCCCGCGCCAACGACTTCGAGACCACCGTCCTCATCCTCTTCGTCCTCGGACTCTGCGTCCGGGAATTCATCTCCAAGAAGAACCAGTCCGTCGGCCTGACCGCCATCTCGACCACGCTCCTCGGTCTAATGTACGTGCCGTGGCTCCTGAACTTCCTGCAGAAGATCAATTTCTTCCCGGGCGTCGACGGCCGCTACTACGTCCTCTACTTCATCATCGTCACCAAGTTCAGCGACGTGGGCGCCTACTGCGTCGGATCCCTCATCGGCAAGCACAAGATGATCCCCCGCATCAGCCCCGGGAAGACCTGGGAAGGATTCGGTGGCGCGATTCTGGTGTCGACGGGTGCCAGTGTCCTTTTCGCGAAGATCGCCGGCCCCCACCTGGCCGGCATGAACCTCACCCACGCCATCATCCTCGGCATCCTCCTCAGCGTTGCCGCCGTCGTGGGTGACCTCATCGAATCGCTCTTCAAACGGGAAGCGGGGGTCAAGGATTCCGGCCGGTTCTTCCCCGGCATCGGCGGCATCCTCGACCTCCTCGACTCCCTCCTCTTCAACGCGCCGATCATGTACCTCTACCTGCGGCACGTTCTGACGCATTGACCCGCCATGGAGCCAAATCAGTCAGCGGGTGGAGCCACCCAGGAGGGCAGCACCGAGCAGCTTGTGTTCGGCCTCGAACGTCCCCTCCCGGCGCTCCTGACCCACTACCTGATCCGGTGCGCGCCGTTCCTCCTCTTTCCACCGCTCGGCATCACGCTCGTCCTGGTCCACTACTTCCGGTACCGGACGATGCGCTACCGGTTCGATGCCGAGGGGATCTCGATGCGCTGGGGCATCCTGTTCCGCCGGGAGACGATCCTGAACTACGCCCGTATCCAGGACATTCACCTGGTCTCGGGCGTCATCGAGCGGTGGCTCGGCCTGGCCCGGATCCAACTTCAGACCGCCTCTGGCAGCGCCGCCCCGGAGATGACGCTCGAAGGATTGCCGGAACACGATCGCGTTCGCGACTTCCTCTACTCGCGGATGCGGGGAACAAAGGAGTCGGGTGTTCGCCATTCCCTCGCGCAGGCACCGGCCGAATCCGATGCGTCGCACCCGCATCCGGGCCCTGCGGGAGTTGCCGATGCTGAGCTGGCGGCCGCCCTGCGCGAGGTCACCACCGAACTGCGGGCCATCCGGGAAGCCCTCGAACGTCGCCCGCCGACATGAGCGTCCTCTTCGAATTCGCCCGGCCGAAGATCCTGGCCCTGCTCAAGGTGCCCCATGACCCGCACCCGCCTGCGGGTTCGCCGGGATCGCTGCGGGTCTTCCGTGCGGGTCGAAGCTACTACCGGCTCAAATTGTTCCTGTGGGGACTGCGGCAGGTGGGCGTTCTGGCGGCGTTCCTGTTCGGGCTGATCTTCCTCCACGCCTGGGTTCTCAATCCTCCCGGATTCATCCAGCACTGGGGACCCTTCCGTTTCCTCGCCGAGAATCCCGAATTCGTGCCTCGGTGGCACCTCGATGTCTGGCTGCTCGTCTTTGAAATCGGCGGCTTCCTCCTCGCCCTCGCCCAGATCCCGTTCACCTACGCCATGGTCCGCATGGACTACGAGTACCGCTGGTACCTGGTGACGGATCGCTCGCTCCGGATCCGCGCAGGCCTGGCCCACATCCGGGAGACGACCTTCTCCTTTGCCAACATCCAGCAGATCGTCGTCAAGCAGGGCCCACTCCAACGCCTTCTCGGCCTGGCAGACGTCGTCGTGACCACTGCCGGCGGCGGTGGCCACCAGCAACCGCAACCCGGTGAGGGTCTCCAGTCCGAACCCCTCCATCAGGGCGTCTTTCATGCCGTCGACAATGCCGACGAAATCCGCGACCTGATCACCGAACGGCTTCGCGTCCTCAAGTCTGCCGGACTCGGCGATCCAGACGATCCGGACATCCGTCATTCCGGGTCGCATCGCACCCCCCCTTCGAACGGGTCGTCGCACCCTGTTTCCTCGTCGGCAGCCTCCGTCGACGCTGCCCGGGAACTCCTCGTGGAGGCCCGGTCGCTTCGCCAGGTGCTCCGATGAAGATTAGAGGTGGCAAGGTCCGGGTTTCACGCCAGCTTACCCGCATGGCCTCGATCCACATCCACCCGCCCTGGCACATGCCCGAGCGCCTGGTGACGCCCGAGAACATCCACCGCAACCGCCGCCGGTTCCTGCAGGAACTGGGCTATGCCGGTTCCGCCCTCGCCCTCGTGCCCTCGCTTCTGGCCCAGACCGCAGCCCCAGCAGGCGAACCCGGCGCCAAGCGAAATCCCGCGTACGACCCGAAGCTCGCCCTCACGCCCGAGCGCCTCGCGACGACGTACAACAACTACTACGAGTTCAGCACCACCAAGGACCGCGTTCACAAGCTCGTCGGCCCCTTCCGCATCTCCCCCTGGACCTTGTGGGTCGGCGGCCTTTGCGAGAAGCCCGCGACGTTCACGATGGAGGAGATCCTCCGACTCGCCCCACTCGAAGAACGCGTCTACCGATTCCGCTGCGTCGAGGCATGGTCCATGGTCGTCCCCTGGACCGGCTTTCCCCTCGCGAAGCTGCTGGAGAAAGTCGTTCCGAAGTCGGAGGCACGGTTCGTCAAGTTCACCACCGTGTTGCGTCCCGAAGAGATGCCCGGGATCGCGCGCCTGCCCAACTACCCGTGGCCCTACACCGAGGGCCTGCGCATCGATGAGGCCATGCACCCGCTGGTCCTGTTGGCCACCGGCCTCTACGGCAAACCCATGCCCAAGCAGAACGGCGCGCCCATCCGGTTGGTCGTGCCCTGGAAATACGGGTTCAAGTCCATCAAGTCCGTGGTGAAGATCGAACTCGTCCAGGAACAGCCTGCCACGCTCTGGGAAAGCCTCTCCCCGCAGGAATATCCCTTCGAATCCAACGTGGATCCCAAGGTTTCCCACCCTCGCTGGAGTCAGGCCACCGAACGGGATCTCGCCACCGGCGACCGCATCCCCACCCTGCCCTACAACGGCTACGGCGACGAGGTCGCCAAGCTGTACGCCCGGAAATAGCCGATGCGGTGGGGCTCGTGAACTCACGAGCCGTTGAGCAGGCCCAAGCTACAAACTCATCAAACACCCTTTGTAGGCTGCGTGCCCCCACGCGGCGCGTCACCATCGTCGCCGGGTGAGGGCACCCGGCCTACAAGGTTCAAAGATCTCCATGCCCGGCTCGACGGAGTCTCGCCCCACCCTTTGGACTCCGGCTTGAAACTTGAATCTGAAAACTTGCGACTTCAGCACCGGCTCGACGGAATCTCGCCCCACCGACCGCTCATCCCCGCTTCTCGTCCGCGTCGATGTAATCCACGAAGGTCTGTAGGTCGTCGCGATGTCCCAACCCGGACTGCTCCTTGCGCATCTGCAACCGGGCCTGGAGCTCGGCATCGCCCACGCGACCATGGTTGAACAGGTACTCGCGGTGCGCGGTCCTGTCGGCCTCGGTCTTGCGGACGTTCCGGGCCACCCAGTCGCAGACCTCACCATCGGTCACCGACTGGCGGACGACCTCAACCAACTCCTCCGGGGCAATCCCAGCCCGGTCAAACCAGAGCCGGTCGAACCCCTTGTGCAGGAAGTTTGCCTGGTAATCGGCGTGCAGTCGGCCAGCCAGGTGCAACCGGATCTTGTCGACCAATCGGGGCAGATAGGCCCATCCACCCATGATCTCCTTCGCACTCCGGGGATAAATGATTTCGCTCACGACGCCCCAGCGTGAACCCCGTCCCGCAACCTGTGAAGTTCGCAGTTCGATCGGAAGGCCCAAGCCGGTGGGGTGAATGGTGGGGCGAGTGTCCTCACCAGCGGGCAGGGAGTCCCAAGTTTTAAGATTCAAGTTTCAAGGCTGGCGGCCGCTTCAAACTTGAATCTTGAAACTTCAAACTCCGGCCCGGCCCGGCTCGAGTCTCGCTCCACCCCGGGAGTCCGTTGCGGGCGCACGACCGACTCCGGTACTGACATCGTCCGACCCTTGGCCAACATTCCGGCATCCACCTGTTGGCAGCAGAAACCATGAATCGCATGAATTCCCTTCGTCTGGCCGGCCTTGCCGCCGCCACGTTCCTCACCACGGCCACTGGAGTCTCCGCATCGGACACCCTCGGCCGGGACATCCAACCCGGACTCCGGGCGACCAGGTCCGCCGCCCGGACATTCCAGGTCCATGGATTTGTCGAGCGCCACGACGGCGCGTTGGACTCGCTGATTGCTCCCGGCACCGAGATGGAAAAGCTCGCCGAGGGATTCAACTGGTCCGAGGGACCGACCTGGCTGCACCGCCAGAAGAAGGTCGTGTTCTCGGACGTGCCGGAGAACATCATCTATGAGTGGTCCGAGAAGGACGGCCTGAAGACGTTCCTCAAGCCGAGCGGATACACGGGTTCCTCCCTCGACTTCCGGGAGCAGGGTTCGAACGGCCTGACCACGGACCGCTCCGGCAATCTGGTGGTCTGTCAGCACGGCGACCGGCGCATCTCCCGTTACGATGGCAACGGACATTTCACGCCGCTCGCCACGACCTACGGCCTGCGGAAGTTCAATTCCCCGAACGACCTCGTGTTCGATCGCCGAGGCAACCTGTATTTCACCGACCCGCCGTACGGACTCCACGGCCTGAACGAAAGCCCGCTCAAGGAACTTCTCTTCAACGGCGTCTACCTCCGCCGCACGGGCGGTGAAGTGGTCCTGCTCACCCGTGAGATGACCTTCCCCAACGGGATTGCGCTCTCCCCCGACGAAAAGACGCTCTACGTCAATCAGTCGGATGGAGCCAAGCCGGTCGTGATGGCCTTTCCCGTGAAGCCGGACGGCACCGTAGGCGGAGGCCGGGTGTTCTTTGATGCTGCACCGCTGGCGGCCAAGGGACTCAAGGGAATGCCGGACGGACTCAAGGTCGACGTGAAGGGCAACCTCTGGGCAACGGGACCCGGTGGCGTGCTGGTAATCGCCCCGGACGGTCACCTGCTCGGCATCCTCAAGACCGGCGAGGCCACCGGCAACTGCTGCTGGGGTGACGACGGTTCCACCCTCTACATCACCGCCGACATGTACCTGCTCCGCATCCGTACCCAGACCCGAGGCCACGGGTTTGCCCGCTGATCCCGGAAAACAAAAAGGGCGGCCCGCCGAAGCGGGCCGCCCTGTGAGATCCCCGAGCGTTACTGGACGCTGCGGAAGAACAGGCTGCCCGTGCCCGAGGCCGGAGCCACGTACGGACTGGACGCACCCGAGACGTTCGAGAACGGTCCGGTCGGCGAGGTCGCGGACTGCAACGAGCCCGAGTAGGTGACCGTCACCTTGTCCGAGGCGTAGGTCACGGAGAGCGTCGGACGCGGCGCACCCACGCCGACTTCGGCGCTCGGCACGAACTTGCCCGGGACACCGGCCACCACACGGAACTTGGCCGTGAGGTCTGCAGCCACCGTCGGGAAGAAGCGGTAGCTGTTGCCAGTCGCACCGACGATGTCGAGGAAGCCAGCGCCGTCATTGCGCTGCCATTGGTAGGTGAACGCAACCGGGGTTCCCTGGCGGGAAGCCGTGGCCACCGCAGTGAACTCCACCGCCTGGGGCGGCGTGCTGTAGGAGAGGCGCAGATCCTTGATCACCCAGCTCGGCTGGCTGCCCTTCGAGCAGTCGTCCCAGCCGCCCAGGAACTGCACCCGGATCTTGTCACCCGCCTTGAACGATCCCAGCAGGGCCGTCGTGGTGATGTAGCTGCCCGCGGCGTAGCCCGGGGAGTCTTCGTGGAACGCGCGCTGATCCTTGATGATGCCGTTGCCCTGGATCAGGCCCGGAGGATAGCCATTGGCCGTGAAGTTCTCAGCCGGCACGTTGGTCCAGCCGCTGCCGTTGACACTGATGCGGACCTGGCCGCCGTCCCAACGATCCGACTCGAAGGAGTAGCGGTGATTGAAGTTCAGCGTGACCGCCTGGGCCACGGGAACCGTGTACTCCGGGCTGCTCAGCTGCGAATTGAAGGGGCCGCCGCAACCGTCGCCGCTGCCGTCTGCCGTCCAGACACCAGCACCCGCGTCGTACAAGAACGGTCCCGGAGGAGCCGGATCCGTGTCGACCACCGTGAAGCCACCGTCGCCCGACGCGAACGAATGGTTGACGAACGACGTCGAGGTTCCGGGCAACACGCCCACCTGATTCGCCGGTTGGGTCGTGTAGGCGACGTCCGCGTTCGGATCGACGTAGGTCGAGAGGAACAGTGCCGGGATCGGCTGGAGGTCCGCCGCCGGCGTGGCGTCGTTGGCATTGCGCCAGGCCAACCGCAGCCAGTCGCCGCTGCCACCTTCCTTGAGGAACACCAGGATCGCGTACTTCTGACCCGCCTGCAGGCGGATCGGAGTCGCGGTCGTCGCGGTGTCGCCCGAGTCCGGTTCATAGTACGTACCGCAGCAGCCCAACTCGTAGGCGATCGGGGTGTCGGTCGCGGGGTTCGGCGGAACGTCGTTGTTGCTCAGGTAAACGCGGGAAGCGTCATCCGAGGCCACGAAGAAGTAGTAGTCCCCCGTCTCCGTCGGCGTGATGAAACCCGAGATGCGGGCCATGTAGTTCTCGTGGGAGTCGTCCGGGAACACCGAGCGGGTGTTGAAGCTGCCGGTGATCAATCCGAGCGTCGTCGGATTGTTCGCGATCACGCGGGGATCGCTCAGAGCCGACGTGATTGCGGAGTCCGCGGCGGACGGAAGGTTGTCGTAGTGCTCGAAGCGGAGGCCACCCTGCTGGAGAACCCAGGCGCTGAACGCCAAGGTCGTGGAAGCGACCGTCGAGGCCGGATTCACCTGATCCTTCACGCCCGTCACCGTCAAGGCGTAGGACTGGCCGGCCGTCTGCTTGGCCGTGGTCAGGATGACGGCATTGTCACCCGGGGTTCCCGCCGGCGAAGCGAGTGCAGCCGCCGTCACCGCGAGGCCGGTGATGGAGTAGTTGGCCGGGTTCTGCGCGGAAACAGGATCCAGGGCCTCCGAGAACCAGACCTTGACCTGATTCAGGCTCACCAGACCTGCCGCGTACTGGGCCACGGGGAGCGTGGCGTCCGCGGCGACGACCGCGATGTTCACCGGGGCGCTGGTCACGGATCCGTAGGGATTCGAAACCACGGCGCGGTAAGCACCCGCTTTGCCGGCCGTCAGTCCACCCAGGCTCAACGTCGAAGCGGTCTGACCGCTCACCGCAGCGCCATCCTGCAACCAGGCGTAGGTCAGCGGCGGGGTCCCCGCAGCCGTCACGTCCAGGACCAGCGTGTTGCCCACCATGAGCGTCCGGGACGGAGCCGTCGGAGCCTTGGTGATGAGCGGAGCGACGTTCGCCGAGAAGTACAGCGTGCGGAGCTGCGCCTCGGTCAGAGCCGTCGGGAACACCGCGACTTCATCGATGTCACCGCGGAAGAAGTCACCAGCGGTGTTGAAGATGCCGCCGCCGCCGATGTTGAAGAGGAACTCATTCGCACCGTAGGAGGCGATCGTGCCGGTCAACCGACCCAACTCACGACCGTTGGCGTACAGGACCGTGGAGTTCGCGCTCGCCGAGATCGCGAAGAAACCCCACTCGCCATCCACGAACGGAAACGGCGCCTTGATGTTCGAACCGCGGGCATCCACCCACAACTCGATGTTGGCCCCGCCGTCGGCATCGCCGAACTCCAGCAGGTTGTTCTGACCGAAGTAACCACCACGGCCGCTCTTCACCGCGCCGCGGCGGATCCAACCGGTGACGGTGAACTCGGTCGAGTCGTTGAGTTGGAGGCCGGTCCCAACGTGACCCGCAGCGCCATTGAAGGACACGCCCACGTTGCCCGCTTCGAAGCCCGACTGCGCCACGGGGCGCGGTCCCGGCGTTCCAGCACGGGATCCCGGGAAGTACGCGCCATTCGCACCGGCACCCGCGGTGCCGAGAGCCGTCGCCACCGGCAGCGTCGCCGGATCGGCCGCCATGTAGGCTCCCTCGTTCAGCGAGTAGTAGGCGAGCGGGTTCAGGCCCGTCACCAGCGAGGAGTAAGAGGTCGCCGGGGCTGCCGACGTTCCATTCGCGTAGTGCGCCGCAATGTCGCCTTCGCTCAGCGCGCTGCCATAGAGGGCCACTTCGTCTGCCGAACCGCTCCACCAGAAGGAGGCGTCCGCGCGACCACCGATGGCGAATCCACCGGAAGCACCCGGGACGTAGCTGGTCTGGTTGGCCTCGGCCACCTTCGCACCGTTGACGTACAACTTGGCGACCGCGCCGTCATAGGTCGCCACGACGTGGTACCAGGTACCGGCCACTGGCGCGCCACCCCCGGTGATGTTCACCGAGGTCGCCGTGCCCTTGTTGTCGTACATCCGGAGATTCCAGCCCGTGTCGGACTGGTAGATCAGCCAACCCGTCCGGGGATTGGCGAACTGGCCCGCCGAAATCGCGCAGGTCAAGGCTCCCGCCGCGTTCTGGACCGCCGGATTCAACCAGGTCTCGATCGTGAACGGCGCTGCAGGATGCGTCGCGGGGAGGTAGGGAACGAACACCTGGCTGTTGGCCGTGGCGTCAAAGGTCGCGCTGCTGCCGACACCGGAAGTCAAGGCGCTCGGCCCGGGGTGCGTGGCCGTCCCGAGGTAGAAGCCGTTCGCGGCATCACCCAGCGAACCCGCATTGACGGCGGCATCAGCCAAGGGAGGTTGGGTGGTCCCGTTCAGGCGCCAGTAGGCGACCGGACCGAGACTGTTCACCGTGGAGGCGTAGTCTGCCAACACGGAGGTGGACGCGCACGCTGCCAGCGCGACCATTCCAGTCAGTATTCTCAGGTGGTTTTTCATGGGATTTCGTTTGGTCCACGGAGTGTCGGAGAATCCGGTGCTCAACCTTCTTCCCCCATCCCGACAAACGAATCAGGCGATGGAGTCATTCCATGCCAACGGCCGGAATTCCCCCAACGTCGGTTCTTCATCAGAAAGTCACTTTTTCGTGAACCAGCGTGCGCATCTTTCGGAGCCCGCCCAGCAAGTCAAGGGACGTTCCGGCGGTGGTACGATTTTGTGGTGCAGGTGCTGAAAACTCTCCCAATGCCAAAATTGCCCTTCATGCGGCATTTGCAGCAATCCGCGGGAATTTATCCAATTTTCCCACGCAAAACCGCGCGTTCGGACACTGACCACCGGTTGGACGACTCGACGACGCCCCCTCACCCGGGAATGCGCGAGGAGTGACAAGGAACGCCTCTTTTCAGACCATGACCCTCAACATGGAGTCCAATTCCACCATCCGTCCCTGGCCGACCATCGCGACCAAACCCGCGGGAAATTTCCGCATCTTCACCATCCGCTCCGACACCAAGATCGCTCCGCGGACCGGTCGCCAGCATGACTTTTACGTCATCGACTGCGTGAACTGGGTGAACGCCTGCGCGGTGACGCCGGATGGCCAACTCGTCATGATCGAGCAGTATCGGCACGGCTCGGACACCATCGAACTCGAGGTCCCGGGTGGCATGATGGACCCACACGAAACGGATCCCGTCGGCGCGGCCCTCCGCGAACTCCGGGAAGAAACCGGCTACACCGGCACCGGCGCCCGGATCATCGGCGAAATGTTCCCCAACGCGGCCATCATGAGCAACCGGTGCCACACCGTCCTCGTCGAAAACGCACGCCTCACGCATCCCACCGAGTTCGACCATGGCGAAGACATCGCCGTCCGCCTCGTGCCCCTGGAGGACATCCCTCGACTCGCTGCCGAAGGCCGGATCCGCCACGCCATCGTTCTCGCCGCGCTCCATCACTTCGACCTCTGGCGCCGCGGCTTCGTCCCGCCTCGCCATACCTCAGCCTCCTGACGTCGACTCCTACGTCGCAGACGAGGTGACGAGGCTGGCCTGCTCACAGCCTCCTGATGGCTGCTACGTAGGGCTGGGCTGGAGGCAGTTCCCGCTTGCCAGATCCCGGGTCCTTGCTTGTAGGCCGGGTGCCCTCACACGGCGGATGTGAGGATTGCGCCGCGTGGGGGCACGCAGCTACAGAACGGCGTTGAACCCGCTCGCCCTGGGTTGGCGCGGTGAACTGGCCTCTGGAAACTGGGAACTCCCCGCCCAAGCCCGCCACCCAAGGCTGGCCAGCCGCATCCGGCTTCCCCAAACTGTCCCCACATGATTTCGCTGATCGTAGGAACCAATCGCCCCGGCTCCAACTCCGCCCGCATCGCGCGGCAGGTGGCCGAACTCTACGCCGAACTCGGTGAACCCCTGAACGTCATCGACCTCGGGCACTTCCCCGCCGACGCGTTCAGCCCGGGAGCCTATGCCTCCAGGTCTGCGGCGGTTGCCACCGCTTCCGACGCCGTCGTCCAGTCCCGCGGCCTGGTCATCATCGTCCCGGAGTACAACGGCTCCTATTCCGGAGCGCTCAAGCACTTCATCGACCTGCTTCCCTTTCCCTCCGCCTTCGAGCGTCGCCCCGTTGCGTTCATCGGCCTGGCGGCCGGCGAGTGGGGTGGCCTCCGTCCCGTCGAACATCTCCAGGGCGTGTTCGGCTATCGCAACGCCCATATCTATCCGGAACGGGTCTTCATCCCCGGCATCTATCAATTGATCGGTGCCGATGGTCGCCTGAACGACGAGAAACTGGTGACCCGCCTGCGCCGGCAAGCCGCCGGGTTCCTCGGCTTCGTCCGCTCGCTGCCCCCGGCCCCGTCCATCGACCGCACCGGGGTCTGCTCCTGGTCGCTGCAGCCGGCATCGCCTTCGGAACTCCTCGAACGTCTCTCCGGCACCGGCGTCCGGGCCCTGCAACTCCATCTCGATCCGCTGAGCGAGAATCCCGCTACCTGGGGTGAGACCGCCCGCCTCTGCGCCCAGCGCGGGATCCGACTCCTCTCCGGCATGATGACCACCGTCGGCGAGGACTACTCGACCCTGGACACCATCAAGGTCACCGGCGGTGTCGTGCCGGACTCCACCTGGGATGAGAACTGGCGGAACTTCCAGGCCAACGCCCGCATCGCCGTCGACCTCGGCCTCAAGCTCGTGACGCTCCACGCCGGATTCCTTCCCCACGAGGAGTCCGATCCCTCGTTCGCGAAGTTGATGGACCGCATCGCCCGCACCGCTGATCTCTTCGCCGGCCTCGGCCTCGACATCGCCTTCGAGACCGGTCAGGAGGACGCCCCGACGCTCCGCCACTTCCTCCAGAAGCTGAACCGGGCCAACGTCGGCGTGAACTTCGACCCGGCCAACATGCTGCTCTACGACAAGGGCGATCCCATCACCGCTGTCCACACGCTCGCTCCGTGGATCAAGCAGGTGCACCTCAAGGACGCGAACCGCACCGCCCAACCGGGCACCTGGGGCGAGGAAGTGGTCGTCGGAACCGGTCAGGTGGACTGGGCCGGTTTCATGCGCGCCCTTCGCGACATCGACTTCCGCGGCAACTTTTGCCTCGAACGCGAAGCGGGTGCCCAACGCGTCGTCGACCTCGCGGCCGGACGCAAGTACATCGCCGAACTGAAGTACTGAAGCACCCGAACCGAGTGCCTTCGGGGGCCGGGTTCCACCACCCGGCTCCCTCCTCCCACCGTTTCCGACAGCCGCCCAGCTCCCCTCCACCGGAGTCCCCGCATGCGCACCGCCCTCTTCTTCAGCCTCGTCACCGCCGGTTCCCTCTTCGCGGCGCGCCCCATCACCTTCGACGACCTTCAGGCCTTCCACCGCGTCTCGGATCCACAACCGTCGCCGGACGGCCAATGGATCGTCTACGTCGTCGCCGACGTGGAATTCGCGGAGAACCGGACCAACAGCGACCTGTGGATCGTTCCTGCCCGCGGCGGCACACCACGGAAACTCACCCATTCGCCGAAGCACGATCGCCATCCACGCTGGTCGCCCGACGGAAAATGGATCGTGTTCGAATCGAACCGCGGCGGGGACTTCCAGCTCTACACACTTCCCGTCGCCGGCGGCGAGGCCCAGGTCGTCACGCACATTTCCACCGAGGCCTCGAATCCGGTCTGGTCCCCGGACGGCTCGCACATCGCCTTCGTCTCGGCCGTCTTTCCGGAGTTCTCAACCCAGCCCTTCGAGGTTGCCGACAAGGCCAACCGCGAAAAGCAGAAGGCCCGCGACGATTCGAAGGTCAAGGCGCGCGTCATCGACCATTTGCTCTACCGGCACTGGGATTCCTGGGTCGACGACAAGCGCCAGCACCTGTTCGTCCTGCCGGTCACCAACGGTGTTGCGGCCGGTTCGCCCCGCAACCTGACACCGGGTGACCGCGACGCGGTTCCCACATCTTCCACATTTTCCGCCGGCGACGAGTTCGCCTTCTCACCGGACGGCCGCGAACTGGCCTACACCGCCACGCCCATGCCCACGAGGGAGGAGGCCTGGTCGACGAATCATGACCTCTGGACCGTCCAGGTCGGATCGGGCGAACGCCGCCGCCTCACCTCGAACCCCGCGGCGGACGCCCTGCCCAGGTTCTCGCCCGATGGCCGCCATATCGCTTATCGGGCCCAGGCCCGAGCGGGCTTCGAAGCCGACCGCTGGCAACTCTTCCTCCTGGATCGACGTTCCGGTGCGATCCGGGCGTTGACCGCAGACTTCGACACTTCGGTTGAAGGCATCGCGTGGTCGGCCGACAGTCGTACGCTCCTGATCGAGGCCGAAGACCAGGGGACCAAACGCCTCTGGACAATCCCGGCCGCGGGCGGCCAGTCCAAGCCGATCACCACCGGTGGCACCGCAGGGGACGCTTCCATCAGCGGTTCCCACGCGGTCTACACCCTCAGCCGGATGACCCATCCGCCCGAGATCTTCACCGTGCCCATCGCTGGAGGCACGCCGGCCAACCTTTCCCAGGCCAACACCCGGCTTCTCGGCGAACTCACCCTGAACAAACCCGAGTCCGTGACCGTGACCGGGGCCGGCGGCACACCGGTCCAGATGTGGATCCTGCGGCCGCCCACGTTCGACGCGACGAAGAAGAATCCACTCGTCTTCTGGGTCCACGGCGGACCGCAAAGTGCCTTCATGGACGCTTGGTCCACGCGCTGGAATGCGCAACTCTGGGCTGCCCAGGGCTGGGTCATCGCCCTGCCAAACCCGCGCGGAAGCACCGGCTTCGGTCAGAAGTTCACCGATGAAATTTCCCACGACTGGGGCGGCAAGGTGTTCGAGGACTTGATGGCCACCCTCGCCCATCTGGAGAAGCAACCGTGGATCGACAGCCAACGGATGGCCTCCGCCGGCGCCTCCTATGGCGGCTACATGATGAACTGGTTCCAGGGGCACACCGACAAGTTCAAGACCCTCGTCACCCACTGTGGCGTCTACGAGTTCACCACCATGTACGGAACCACCGAAGAACTCTGGTTCGACGAGTGGGACCACGGCATCCCCTGGCAGGATCCCAACTTCGACCGATGGTCTCCCCACCGCCACGCCGCGAAGTTCAAGACCCCGAATCTCGTCATCCATAACGAACTCGATTTCCGGGTCCCCATCCATCAAGGTCTTTCCCTCTTCACCACGCTCCAACGTCAGGGCATTCCCTCCCGACTCCTGTATTTCCCAGATGAAGGCCACTGGGTCCTCAAGCCCCAGAACAGCGAACTCTGGCACCGCACGATCTTCGACTGGCTGAAAACCTACCTGAAGTAGCCCCGCGTTTTCTGCCTTCAGCCGGGTCTGGAATCTGGCGACTGGGAACTTCTCACGGGGTGGGGCGAGACTCCGTCGAGCCGCCTCGCAACTCCTTCACCACTCCCGACGATCCCGCAGCGCCGGAAATGCCTCGCGCCAGACCTGCGCCTCCTTCACATCGATCTCGGCTGTGATCCAGCGCTCGCCCTCCCCCGCATCCGCACGGATCACTCCCATGGGATCCACGACAACACTGCGTCCCGAGTAGGTGGCCGACGGATCACTGCCAGCGCGGTTCACGCCCACCACCCACGCCTGGTTCTCGATCGCCCGCGCCTGCAGCAGCGCCAACCAGTGCCTTTCCCTCCGCGCCGGCCAGTTCGCGATCACCACCAGCAGGTCGGCCCCACGCTTCGACGCCTCGCGGAACACCTCGGGAAAGCGGAGGTCGTAGCAGACGAATGGCGCCAACCGGAATCCTTCCACATCCCATACGCCCACCGAATCACCCGGGCGATAGACGCCCGGTTCCCCCACCGGACTGAACCCATGCAGCTTGCGGAATCGAAAGGCCTCGGCCCCGTCCGGCCCGAAGCCAACCGCGCAGTTCGCTGGCCCGTCCGTATCCTCCAGCGCCAGACCAGCCAGGATCCAGCAGCGCCAACGCCTCGACCAACCCGAGATCCGCGAAAGCAATTCCTTCGACCCGGCACAGGCCCGCGTCGCGTCCATGCTGAAGCCCGAGCCGAACATCTCTGGCAGGATCACCAGGGTTCCCGGCGTCGGAGCCTCCCGCTCCAATGCGGATTCCACCCGCACCGCATTGGCCAAGGCATCCTCCCACACCAGGTCCAACTGTCCCATCAGCACACGCACGGCGCCGACTACAGGCGATTCCCCAGCAAGTCCCAAGTTCCATTTCACGCTCCTCATCTCCCCATTTGCCCAAGCCCCATGCATCCGACATGATGCCCGCATGTTCCGCCGATTCCTTCTGGGCCTGACCACGGCTGTCGCCCTGCTTCCCCAAGTCCTGTCCGCTGCCGACAAGGTGATCGTCCTCTGCGCCGGCCGCCCAAGCCACGGCAAGGGCGACCATGAGTTCCGGGCCGGATGCCTGTTGCTCGCTGACTGCCTGAACAAGGTTCCCGGTATCCACGCCACCGTTGTTTCCAATGGGTGGCCCACCGATGTCTCGGTCTTCAACAACGCCAGCGCCGTCCTCCTCTACGCCGATGGCGGCGACGGCCATCCCGCGATCAAGCCCGAGCGTCTCAAACTCCTCGACGAACTCGCCCGCCGCGGCGTCGGCATCGGGGCAGCCCACTACGGCGTGGAGGTTCCCAAGGGCGATCCGGGGCTCGCCATGCTGCGTTGGACCGGCGGCTACTTCGAAACCTTCTGGAGCGTGAATCCCCACTGGACCGCCGAGTTCAAGTCGCTTCCCACCCATCCCGTCACGCGCGGGGTGAAACCCTTCGCGATCAATGACGAGTGGTACTACCACATGCGCTTCAATCCAGACCTCGCCGGAGTCACGCCCATCCTCAGCGCCATCGCCCCGGACGAAACCCTCAAGCGCCCGGACGGGCCCCACTCCGGCAATCCCTGGGTCCGCGCCTCGGTCGCCAAACACGAACCGCAACACCTGATGTGGGTCCTCCAACGGCCCGACGGTGGCCGCGGATTCGGCTTCACCGGCGGCCACTACCACAGGAACTGGAGTGATCCCGACTTCCGCAAGGTCGTCCTCAACGCCCTCGTCTGGATCGCCAAGGCCGAGGTGCCTGCGAACGGAATCGAGTCGTCTGTCTCCCAGGAATTCCTGCGCACGAACCTCGATCCCAAGTAAGTCTTCCCCGGGTGCCGGCAACCGGTCGGCACCCAAGCGCCCCCTCCGCTCAGCCTGGAATCGGCAGTTCCGCTTGCCGCAGATGGACAGGCGGAAATGTCCGGACTCGAACCCCGGCAGGACTCACCTTGCGAGTACAAGGCGAACTCGGTTCGAGTCCCTGCTCATCTGCGTCATCCCGCCATCTGCGGATACAACCGCCCTTTTGAGGCTCAGAGGAAGGTGAGGACGCTGTCCACCGGACCCACCTGCTCGGCCCGGGTCTTGAGGTTCTTGACCCGCACCTGTGCACCCTCCGCACCGCGCTCCAGTCGAGCCCAGTGCGAAGCTCCCAGTTCCAGCGCCCGCTTGAATTGCTTGTCGGACTTCATCGGCGTGAGGCTGTAGTCCACCGCGCGACCGGACTCGCGCAACCGCTGCACCAACCCGAGCGATTCCGGACGGAGCGTCTCGTCCTCAATCAGCACGACGACATCGACGGTCGACGCGAACGACGGGACCTTGCCGCGCTTGCGCAACAACAGCGCGAGCACGACGTCCCCCATCCCGAATCCGAGCGCAGGCATCTTCACCTTCCCGCCGCTCAGCAATCCGACCAGGTTGTCGTAACGGCCGCCCCCCGCGATTGCCCGGAACTCGCCCTTCCGATCGAATGCCTCGAACACCACCCCGGTGTAGTAGGCCAACCCCCGGATCACTCCGTAGTCCACCTTCACGAACGACCCGAGGCCGCGCGCGGAGAGGTTGTCGAGTATCCCCTGCAATTCGACGGTAGGAATACCCGCCTCAATGAAGGACTTCACGGACTCCGGGGTGACACCGGTCGGCGCCAGACGCTTTGCGATCGTCTCCGCATCGTCCCGCTCCATCTTGTCCACCGCCTGGAAGAAATCGTAGGCGTGCTCGGGCTTGCCGCCCTGGGTCTCGTAGAAGGCCTGCCACGCCTTGCGACTGCTCAACCGCACCACGAAGTCCTCCTCGGTCAGACCCAGCGAACGCAACACGTCGATCAACAACGCCACCACCTCCGCATCCGCCGCCGGATCCTCCTCGCCGTACAGGTCGCAGTTCAGTTGGAAATGTTCCCGCAACCGCCCCTTCTGCGGCGCCTCGTAGCGGAACAACTGCGGCATCGAAAACCACTTGATCGGCTTCCGATACGCACGCTCCGCCGCCGCGATCATCCGCGCCACCGTCGGCGTCATCTCCGGCCTCAGCGAAACCTCGTCCTTGCCCTTGTCCTGAAAGTTGAACAACTGCGAAACGATCTCATCGCCGGACTTCGCCTTGTACAGGTCCAGCGGTTCCACCGGCGGACCATCGTATTCCCGGAACCCATATCGACGGGCGGTCGTCCGCCAGCAGTCGAAAATGTGCTGGCGGAGGTCACAGCTCCATTCCTCGCCGGGCGGCAGAGGCTCGGGAAAGAACTCGCGGAAGCCCTTCAGGCGTTGCATAGGGCCGCGGACCGTAGAGCAAAGCCCGAGCCGTGGGAACCGAGAAGACGGTTGGATATTACCCCAAACCCTCCCGCGGTTGGCAGACGGGGTGGCGAGGCGGGTGATGCGGCAGGAACGGACCCCTCCCAACGTCGTCGACTGCCGACCTTGCCCCATCACGGCGCTCGAGACCTCAAGGGAGTCCCGCCACCACCCAGGAACGAAACAGGGCGTGCCGGCATCCCGGCACGCCCTCGGTCAACCCGGTGCGTAGGTCGCTCTCGACCCGTCGCACCTCCAATCCGAACGGGATCGGTCACGCCTTCGGCGTCAGTCTCAATACCCGTTCCCGCATTTCCTTGCCGGGTTTGAACTTCACCACCGCCCGGGGCGGGATCGGCACATCGTCCTCCGGGGCGTTGGGGTTTCTCCCGATACGGGCTTTCCGGATCTTGACCTCAAACACGCCGAAGTTCCGGAGTTCAATCGTTTCACCCTCAGCCACGGCGTCTGAGATGATGTCCAACGTCTTCTGGACAATCTTCAGGACCACATCCTGATTCACGTGCTCCTCAGGATTGGATCCTTCTTCCTTCTCCAGCTCCTGGCTGATTCGAACGACGATGTCGCGTTTCGTCATGGTTTCCTGTTAATTTAGGTTAGGGGGGATCTTGAGCACGCGTGATAGGAGGCTGAACCCCCTCCGGTCAAGTCATGACTTGACCGAGCGGCCACATAGATGCCCATCCAGGGCCCCAACCCATCCACCAATCCCTGCCCATCCTCCCAGGAAACCCAACCTCGCCGGCCTCGCGACCCCCTCAATCCGGCCTCAACCCGCCACCGTCGACAACTCAATGGGCTCCACGCTCAGGCCCAACTTCTTCAACCAACGCAACCCGGCGTCCACCTGTTCCACCGAACCCTCCACCTCCAGGCAGACCAACCCCAACTCATCCGTCACGCTCGCCTGACGGATGTTGGTCATGATCTCAAATCGATTCCCCAACTCCCAGATCACCGGGGTCTTGATGCGCTTCGGCGGGTAGGTCAGCCAGAAGCGACGCTGCACGGTCGCCGACCCGGACGCCTTCGCGACCCCGCGGCCAGCCGAAACGGCCTTCCCCTTTTTCGCCGGAGCCTTGACTCCGGGGGCCACTGCCTTCGCCACAACCTTCTTCCTGGCTGCCATGGGAATCCTTTCCGTCTTTGCGCTCGAGGTTTGCCGGGCTTCGAAGCTCAACCTCCGGCAATCGCCGGAATGATGCTCACCTCGTCCCCGTCCTTGAGGGCCGTGTCCTGGTTCTGCAGGAAGCGGATGTCTTCCTCATTCACGTACACGTTCACGAAGCGTCGGACCTGTCCGCCCTCATCCATCAAACGCTCCTGGATGCCGGGAAAGCGCCGCTGCATCTCGGCGAACGCCGTTGCTACCGTGCCGGGCTGAACCTGTACCAATTCCTCGTCTCCAGTCAGCTTCCGGAGCGGGGTCGGGATACGAACATTGACTGCCATGTTATCGAGGGG
>CAIMMI010000207.1 GCA_903842505.1 uncultured Verrucomicrobiota bacterium
CTCGTCCTCATCATCGCGCTCGGCATCGCCGTCTATTTTTCCGTCCGCCTCGCCAACCGCGCCGCCGTCGCCAGCTTCCAGAATTTCACCGAACTCATCACCGAGGAGTCCGACTGGATGGTCACCGCCCCGTCCGGCGACCTGCCCGATTCCATCCTCCCGGAAATCCGCGCGAAGCTCGGGTCGCGACCGGTCGAAGTGTTTCCCGTCATCGAATCCACGGGAACCGTTCCCCGGACGCGCGACGACGAAGCGCTGGGCGAACGCGAAACCTACACGCTCCTCGGCGTCGATCTCGTCGCCATCCAGAACGCGGCCGCCGGCCGGCGACAGGATCGTTCCTGGTTCGGCCAACCAATCGATGCGACCGGCCCCGGCCAGTCCCCCCTCGCGACCAACATGCCCGTCACGGGCTTCTGGTCGACCTTCACCAACGCCACCGCCGTCTTCGTCCCCGAGGCCCGCGCCCGACGCGATTCCCTCGTTCCCGGGAGCCGGATCCCGATCCTCATCAACGAACGCCTCACCGAACTCACGGTCGCCGGCATCATCCCGACCGTCACCGACGGACCCAACCCGCCCGACACGCTCCTCATCCTCGACCTGCCAGCCCTTCAATCGCTCACGCAACGCGCCGGTCGGATCAACCGGGTCGAACTCCGCACTGCCCCCGGGCCCGATCAATCCCAACGCCGTGACGAACTGCGTTCGCTCCTCGATCAGGCCAGCGCCGGACGCTGGCGGATCGCCACTCCTTCGGACCGTCGCGAGGCCGGCGCGGTGATGACCCGGGCGTTCCGATTGAACCTGACGATCCTTTCGCTCCTGGCGCTCCTGGTCGGCCTGTACCTCGTTTTCCAGGCACTCGATGGCGCGGTCGTCCGTCGACGCGAGGAGATCGGAATCCTGCGTTCGCTCGGTGTGACGGCTTCGGCGATCCGATCCGCCTGGCTGGCCGAGGCCGCGTTGTTGGGCGTGGCGGGCGGTGTGGTCGGTGCGTTGCTCGGATGGGCCGGGGCGCAGGGCGCCGTCCGGCTCATCGGCCGGACGGTCAACACGCTCTACTACGCCAACAGCGTGCGGTCGGCTTCGTTGTCGCTGGCCGAGTTCGCGGCCGCCATGGCCCTCGCCATCGCTTCGGCCGTCATCGCCGGCTGGCTCCCGGCCCGGGCAGCCTCCCGCACGCCACCGGCTCAGATCCTCGTCCGACACGCCCCGCAGCACAGCGGTCGCACGATCTGGTCGCGGACGTGGTTCGGACTGCTGTTGATCGGCACGGCGCTCGGTCTGGCGATGTGTCCGCCGCTGGATCTTGGCCACGGCTTCCGGATTCCCGTCGCCGGATACGCCGCAGCGCTCGCAGCGGTGTTGGGTGGCGGGGTGCTGGCGGGTTCGATGCTCGGGTGGTTCGCGCGTCGTCTCGCGCCGCTGGCCCGGGGCACCGTCACGCTGCACCTTGCGATCACCCATCTTCGCGAACCCTCCGGCCGCCATCGACTCGCCGCTGCCGGCCTGCTCTGCGCCGTCGCCATGACCGCCGGCATGGCCATCCTCGTCGCGTCGTTCGACAGCACGATGCGCGGTTGGATCGAGCGGACCTTCCAGGCCGACCTCTACATCTCCAGCGACGGCGCCCAGAGCGCCTCCACCGAGAACCGCATCTCGCCCGAGACCTGGCGTCAGCTTGTCAGCCACCCGGCCGTGGCCGACTACAACGTCATCCAGGCCGCCCAACTTACCTTGCCCGATGGCGACACCATGATCGTCGGGGCCGAAATGGCCTTCGCCAAACGCCACACGCCTCTCGCATGGCGCGACCGTCCGCGCGACGAAGCGATCTGGGACGCCACCCGCAACGATCGGCTCGCCCTCGTCTCCGAGGCGTTCTTCTACCGGTTTGGCCTGGGCATCGGGGATCGCATCGAACTCCCCACTCCCGCCGGAATCCGCACCGTTGAGATCACCGGCATCTTCTCCGACTACGGCAACGAACGCGGCTCGATCGTGATCGATCGGGTTCACTTCGCCTCTTGGTTCCAGAGCGACCTCGCCTCCAGCGTGATCCTGCTGCTCCGCAAGGAAGCCTCCGATGAAGGCATCCGCTCCGAACTCCGCGCCCGCCATCCCGGACTCCAGATCCTCACCAACGCGCACCTGCGTCGCGAGGTCCTGCGCATCTTCCGCCAAACGTTCGCCATCACCTATGCCTTGGAGTTCATCGGCGTCGCGGTCGCGGTCGCCGGCCTCGGCATGACGCTCGCCGCTGTCCTTCTCGAACGCCGACCCGAGCTCACCACGCTCCGGGCACTGGGCATGTCGCATCCCGAGATCGCCCGGGCCACCGCCGCGGAAGGGGCGTTGCTCGCCATCGCCGGCGGACTCGGGGGACTCGTCGTCAGCCTCGGTCTCGGCTGGCTGCTCATCTTCGTCATCAACCGCCAGACCTTCGGCTGGACCCTGCAGTACGCGGTGCCGACCCTGCAGTTGTCCGGCCTCGCATTCCTCGTCCTCCTCTCCGGCACCTTCGTCGCCCACACCGTCGGCCGCTGGGGCGCGCTCCTACCCGCCGATCGCGAAGAATGAACATGAAGGCCCCAGAGAGTTTGCCAGTTCCCAGTCGCCAGTTGCCAGTTGCCGGCTCGACGGAGTCTCGCCCCACCCAGGATGCTGCCTGCTCTGGTGGGGCGAGTGTCCTCACGAGCCGTCGGGGAGTCCCAAGTTTCAAGTTCCCAGTTTCAAGCCCGCTGGCCGGCTTCAAACTTGAATCTTCAAACTTCAAACTCCTCTTCACGCTCCTCCTGGGCTTCTCCGTCCGTGCCCAGGAATTCCGTCCCCCGCTGACCACGCCCGACGGCTTCGCGGTTCCGCAGCCCGGGCGATCCTTCTCCTTCCCGCGCGACCACGGCAGCCATGATGGCTTCAAGGTCGAGTGGTGGTACATCACCGGTCACCTCGAGGCGGCCGGCGGACGCACGTTCGGATTCCAGGTCACCTTCTTCCGCAACCTCGGCCCCTCCCCGACGCCGGTCGTTTCGGCCCATCCGAGCTTTGCCCACGCGCCCATCCATCTCGGTCACTGCGCGCTGCTCGACGTCCGCAACAACCGCTTCCTCCACCAGTCCCGCATCAATCGCGAGGGTTGGGACGCCGGTTCCTCCCGCGAGACGCTCGATGTCCGCAACGGCAACTGGTCCCTCGCCTTCGCCCCCGGGTCCACCAACCGGATGCTCCTGAACGGTGGTGTCCAGGCCGACGCCGGGCTCCGACTCGAACTCACGCCGTCGAAGCCGCTGGTCGCCTTTGGCACCAACGGGGTTTCGCGCAAGGCCGCCACGCCCACGGCCGCCAGCCATTACCTCACCTTCACCCGGCTCGCCGCGAGCGGTGAGGTGCGCGTCGGATCCGAACTCATCCCCGTTACTGGCATCGCGTGGATGGACCACGAGTTCAGTTCGAGCCAGCTCGAGCCCGGTCAGGCTGGATGGGACTGGGCCTGTCTCCAACTCGACGACGGCACCGAAGCCATGGCCTATCGCATGCGCCGCGACGACGGCACGACCGATCCGTTCTCGACGTTTGCCTGGGTCGGGGCCGACGCCCGCCCGAAGCACTTCGGTCCGGATCGATTCCGCTGGGAACCCATCGGCACCTGGACCAGCCCGATCACGGGGGCGAAGTACCCGAATCGTGTGCGCATCACCGCCCCGTCGCCGTCGGGCGGACCCGACCGCACGCTGGAACTCGAACCGCTCTTCGACGCGCAGGAGCTTCTGGATCCGCTGGGAGGCGTGGCCTACTGGGAAGGCGCCTGCCGCGTGAAGGACCCGCAAGGCCGCGTCCTCGGCAAGGCCTACCTCGAACTCACCGGCTACATCGGCCGACTGCAGGAGAAGTTCAAGTAGGCCAGATCAGGCTCCAGCGCCAGCGGCGCGACAGACGATAGACCCGGGCGTGAGCCCGGGTTTCCCGCGCCCCGACGACCCAAGCCCCAGCGGGGCGACAGACTCAGCGAGGTGTTCAGCGGAGCCGGAAGAGGCGCATGGGGCGTGCGTCCTCGGAAGGCAGAGGCACCTGCCACTCGGTGGCGGAGGTCGGCACATCCGTCCAGGGGCCAGCCATGGAGGAAGCCTCCTGCAGGATGCCTCCGGTCGGCCAGAGCAGTCGCAATCCTCCGGATCCAAACTGCCACCGGACGGTCGGCAGGCCCTGCTCCACCGCCAGACCGTGAAAGTAGCCCGCGGCCAGGGAGGCTACCGGGCGGAGGGACGACGGGAAGTCGACCTGACCGAGAACCGAATCTCCCCAGCCCACAACCGAGCCATCCGACCGCAGGGCATAGGTGTGGTAGCTGCCGGCAACGATCCGGACGACGTTGCTCAGGCCGGGCGGAACGTTGGTTTGACCGAAGGTATTGTCGCCCCAGGCCCGGACCTTGCCATCGCGGGTCAACGCCACCGAGTGACGATGCCCCGCCGCGAGCGCGGCCAACGGCGGGAGACCGGCGGGAACAAGGGATTCACCCGCGAGATTGGAGCCCCAGCCCACTGCGGTTCCATTGCGGAGAAGCGCCAGGGCGTGGGTCCGACCGGCAACGACGTCCACCACCCGCAGAGGATCCGTGGGGATCGGGCGGAACTGGCTGATGGACAGGGGGAGCTGGGTTTGTCCGCGGAGGTTGTCGCCCCAGGCGAACACCACCCCTTGAAACGTCAACGCCACGTTGAACGCCTCGCCGGCTGAGAAGATCACCGGACGCACGAGTCCCGCGGGAGTCTGGGTCTGGCCACGGTCGTTGGCGCCGAAACCGAACAGCACACCCGACTCATGCAAGGCGAGGCTGTGGCGCCCGCCAGCGGCGATGGCGATCCAACCCCGTTCCAGAGGCGGACGGGCGGCATCGGCCACATTGGATCCCCAGCCTTCGATCCTCCCGTCCGACAGGAGTGCCAGCGAATGGTAGTCACCGCCCGCCACCGCGACGGCCTCAAGCGGTCGGAGCTGCTCCGGAACGCGCCCCTGGCCCGCCACGGAGTCACCCCAGGCGACGACGCGTCCCTCGCCTTCATGCATCACCACCAACACCGTTTCCGAGACGCTTCCGAAAGCATTCGATGCCGTCACCTGATACATGCCTGCCGAGTTGGGCTGAAGGTTGGTGAGCACCAGTGTGGCTCCCTGGCCCGGCAGCAATTGGCCGTCACGGGACCATTGGACATCGATGGGTTCGGTTCCTGCCACCTGAGCCGGGACCTGGAGCTGCTGACCGCGGATGCCCATGCGGGAAAGCACGGGCGAGGCAAAGCGGGGACGTTCAAGCACCGTGAGGCGTGCCAGAGTGCTGGTCGCCACGCCGAGTGCGTTGCTGGCGACCAGATGATAGTCGCCCGCGTTGGTCGGCTTCACCTGGGGCACTTCGAGACGGGGTTGGTCCGCACCGGCGATGGGCGCGCCCTGGAAGAACCATTGATACGCCAGCGGAAGCGCTCCTTCGACCACCGCACTGAAGACCGCGTTGGATCCTTCACGCACGCGCTGGTCGACGGGGGGGCCCACGATGAACGGGGCCGTCCTCTCGATGACCAACCGCACCGGGGCGCTGGTCACCGATCCCTCCCCATTGGATGCGGCGACGCGATACCATCCCTCCTGGGATGCCAGGACATTTGTCAGCGTGAGGTTCTGGCTGTTGGGTGCCGGGATCCGGGTGTCGTCCCGCCACCATCGGAAAGTCACCGGGAAAGTTCCGAGCACGCCCGAGCGGAACGTCACGGTGGCATTCTCGCGGGCCGTGATGCTGGTGGGCTGTCGCGTCCAGACCGGCGCCGCAGGCAACACACGCACCAGTGCCGGCTGGCTGATGGCGGTTCCCACCGCATTCGTCGCGCGCACTTCGTAGAGGCCCTGCTGCTGGACCTGGATGAGGGGAACCGTCAGGACCGTCCCGGTCCCGCCCGGTACGGGAAGGCCATTGAGGGTCCAGGTCAGCCGGAGTGGCTCGGTCCCGGTCAATTCCGCGGAAAGAATCAGGGTTGCACCCGCCGAAATGTTCGTGGAGACGGGATGGCGCGTGAACTCCGGAGCAATGTCCACCACCACGGCGGCAACGCGGGAATCGACTGTGCCGAACGGGTTCGAAACCCGGAGCTGGTAAGGTCCGGCGGCCTCGCTGCTCACTCCGTTCAACGAGAGGAAACGATTCGTCGCCCCGGGCACGGGAACTTCTCCGCGGTACCACTGATAGCTCAGGGGAGCGAACCCCTGCGTATCCACCGAAAGATATACGGCACCGCCTCGAACAGTGCGCGTGACCTCGGCGGGTTGGGTCGCGATGCGGGGTGCCTTCAGCGAGCTCAGGCTGACGCTTCGAAGCGAGGCGGACGGGGAATGGAAGTACCACAGGTTGCTGTCGGCTCCATCCACGGTCATGACCGTGGATGAATCCGGCAACGGAGCCATCACCTTCAGATCCTTCACGTCAAAGGCGGTTTGCTGACTGAGCCCGACCGACCCGTCCCGCGAACTCGCGAGGATGCGCTCGGGCAGGAGCCCCAACGTCTGGAGATCGGCATCAAAGACGGCCAACTGCCAGAACAGGCGGCTGCCATCCCCCGAGAGGACCAACGTGCGGGAGCCAAAGGGGAATGGTTGCCCCTCCCGGATAGGCCCTGTTCCGGTCACCAGCGAATAGCTCCGGATCGCGGCGTTCGAGATATTGTTGTCCGCCCGGTATAGGATCCGTCCGTCCGGACTGGTCTCGGAATCGCCCTCGCGCTGGGAATTGTTGAACCGCCGGACCACCGCTCCCGTTCGCGAGTCCACCACCGCGACCTGGATCCACTGATCAAACCCCTCGATGACGATCTGTCCCGAAGCCCCCGGATTCACCCGGAACACATCCGTGCCGAGATTCAGCGGCGGCAGCAGCTCCAGTGTTTCCGCGTCCAGGACCTCGGTCCCCGTTCGTCCCCAGTTTGCGACAAACACCTTCCGATCCTGAGGGTGGAAGGTCAGGTCGGTGGGGTTCACACCGATCTCGTAGTGGCGGATCAGCTTCCCGTCGCCCGTCCCGAACACCAACAGGTAACCCGGGCGACCGGCACCACTCGACGCCTGGGTGGCATAGAGTCGCGGCAATCCGGGATCGGCAATGATCCGGTTTGGATTCAACGCGATCACCTCGACCTCCACGGGAATCACGACCGTCTCGTTCCCCGACGTCACCTCGACCGCATTCCGCTGCACTCCCAAAGGAAGGGAAGCCGTCTTGAACTTCAGCGTGAGCTTCGCGTTCCCGCCTTCCAGACCGGGAACAACCGTCAACCAGTCGTCGCCTCGGACCCGGGCCGTCCAGTTCAGAAGCGAGGTCCCGAATCTCAGTTCCGCGTCCGGGACGTCATGCCCACCAAAACCGGTCGACCGGATCCGATCGGGCCGGATGCCCAGCGGCGATACACGGAACGACCAGATCTTTCCCGACCGGACCTGCCCGTCGTATCCGCGCAGGTCAATGCGCCAATACCAGACCAAACCCGGAGCCAGCGGGTTCGGCAGGGAAATCCTCGGCGTCGTCACGCCGCCGAGGTACGCGGACGACGTCCTGTCGGCGATCGCCACTTCGAGCTCGTTGGTCGAGAGAAACACATCGAAGGTCTTCGCCGGCAGCGACGTGTTCCATGCCAACTGCGCGGGGGAATGAGGCAACAGGTCGCCATCGACCGGTACCGGAGTCGGCTCCGGACCGGCCAGGGCAACGATCGGCTCCAGGTCATGCACGATCAGCCCGATGCCCGAAACCCATCGGAACAGATACCGCTGATCCCCGGAGAAGGCCTGGACGGAACTGGCCCCCGCCAACGTCGCCAGCACGGCGCCCGTCTGCACATCGAACAACTTCGTCGTTCCCGAAACCACGCTCCCATCCGCCGACGCCGCATAGATCCACTCGGGATAATCCCGGATCACGCGCGACAGATTGCGGGCGTCCATGGAGTACTGCTTCACGAAGACCCGTTGCTCGGAGACATCCAACAGGACCGGTGTATCCAGAGGATCGCGTGACAGCGGAACCGTGGAGGTTTCCACGGCATTCCAGGCTCCACTCGCCTTATCCAACCGCAACACGCTGGAGTTGCCGAGTCCGGCATGCCAGCCGTACTGACGCCACAGATAGAGACCATTCCCGTCCCGCGTCACCGCCAGCGACCCGGCACCGTTGCCGTCGTCAAACGCCGTCGTCTGTGCGCCCCCCGCGAAATCCAATCGCAACACCCGAGGAGCCCAGGCCGCATCCGTGAAATAGATCGTCGACCCCGACGTCACCGCCATCCTCAGCGGCAGGCTCGCATCATAGGTCCCCGGCGTCTGGATGGAACGGGTTGAGATCAAGGACACCGGATCCAACCCATACCGCGCAATGGTGCGGTTGCCCGCACTGATGACATAGATCGAATCGCCTTCAGGCGCCAAACCCAGGTCGGTGGACAATCGCCCGGTCTCAACCTCCCGCAGGATCGCCCCGGTCGTGGGATCCAGGGTCAGCAGGGATCCGCTCGCGGTCACCGTTCCCGGGTTGAGGGCATACACCACGCCCCGCTCTGGGTCGGCCACCATGCGCACCAGCGTGCGGCCGGGCAGTGTATTCGTGACGGTTTCCCCTCGGGCGCGTCCGGACAACCCGACGAGCATCACGAGCAGGAAGGTCAACCAACCCACCGATCTCAGGTTCAATGCGTCCCTCGGAATGCCGGCAGAGGCCACGCCGGCGTGGTGGAAATGGATGGATCTCATGGAAGGCGGGAATACCAGTGGCAAATGTGTCCACGGACTCACGCATGGCAAGCCTGTCTTCGGCAATCAGCAACCAGGGCGCACGGGCAGCAACGTTCTCGTTGCCCTCCAATGCCCTTTCCCAACGCGACGAAGACGTCGCCGCCCCGTTCCTGTTTTCAAACGGGGGCAGCGGCCCGATGCCCCCGGCGCGAAACGGGTTACTCGAAGTGCGGCTCGTTGTCCCGGTTCCAGAGCCGGGCGACCTGCTTGCGGCGGCCCGCGTCCTTGTTGAGCTGGCCGATGAAATCGATCCGCTTCTTCGCCTCGACGTGGCCGTCGCAGAAGACGAGCGAAGCCCGGTTGGCGTGGAGTTCCAGCGGCCACTGACGTTCCTCGTACATGCCGATGAAGCCGCTCCAATCGCGGTCGCCCTTCTTCTTGAGATCCCAGTTGCTGTCGCCGAACGAGATCATCTCCGAGGGGCTCTTCACGGCAGACTCCTTCGTTTCACCCCAGGTGGGATCGCCGAGATAGACGCCCAGCCCGGTGTTGGGGTTCTGGCCGGCGAAGGCTCCCCACACGTTGTAGCCGTAACTCATGAAGAAGGTCCCTCCGGGTCGCAGACGGACCTCGTCCTTGAGGTAGCCCAGTCGCGCCGGGCCACCATTGCCGAACTTCGGGACCCACTGCGATTGTTTCGGGGCTGCTGGGCAATGGAAGATGGCGGTATTCTGACCGCCGTACATCGTCTTCCGAAGCAGGGCGGGCCAGATCCAGACCGACCCGTCGCTGCCATCAATGCCCACGGGATAGACGCCGTGGTCGACGATATAGGTGGCCGTCGCGAGTCCGAGCTGCCGGAGGTTGCCCATGCACTTCGTGCCGATGGCCCGTGACTTCGCCTTCCCGAGGGCCGGGAGCAGCATCCCCGCCAGGATCGCAATGATGGCGATCACCACGAGCAGCTCGATGAGCGTGAATCCTCGCAGGGCGCGAAGTCCTGGGCTGGAGCGGTCTCGGTTCCAAGGGGAGGATTTCATCCCGTCTGGTGTGATGGACAGGCCGCCTCGAGGTCAAGCCGCGTGCCGGGGGGAGGAGCGGGCGATCAAGGAATCGTCACGCCGCCGGGGATCCCGCGGTCCAAGGTCACCAGGCTTCCCTTGTGTCGTTGGGCGAGGGCCAGCAGATGACCGTCGGTCACCTGCTTCGGTCCCTTGACGTGGGCAGGCAGATCGGTGGCCCCCAGGTCGTCGACAACGCGTAGAAATGGAAGCCGGCTCGAAGCGACCATGCCGGTCAGGGTGTCCACAGCCTCGGGCACCGATTCTTCGAGTCCCGTTTGAACACTGACTCGGACGAAGCCGAGCTCGGTGATGGAACAGGTGGCGAGCTGGGTGCCCGGGGCCTGGAGCGAAGCGTACCAACGTGAAACCCGCCTGTGCTCCGCGTGTCCCTCGTGGGCGAGCGCGACCAGAACGTTCACGTCCAGGAGCAGGATCACGGGAATTCCTCCAGAAGCTTGCGGATCATACCGCTGGACACCTTTTCCGCCCTCGGCTTGCACTTGGAAACCCGCAGGCCACTGACCGGATCCGTGACGTACTCCTTGCTGCCGCGTGTAGATTGGGGCGTCAGGATCACGCTGTCGCCCCGGATTTCACACATCAGCTTCGACCCGGGTGCCAGGCGGAGCTGGGTGCGTACGAGTCGCGGCAAAACGACCTGACCCTTGCTCGATAGCCGAGTGGTAAGCATGGCCGAGGCAACACACGGCCCTGGAGGATGTCAAGTAAGCTGGTCTTACGGGTGCTGGCTTGGGCGCACCCTGCCCCCGCCTCAAACGGGGCGGCAACGTCCTCGTCATTCCCGGGCTCACGCCAGGAGTCGTGCGATCGGCACGGCGAGGAGGCGGTCGCCGAGGCGGACGGCCTGCGACCCGTTGTGGGCGAGGATGGCGGCGATGCACCCGGGGGTTCGGTCGAGGAAGGCCCGAAGGCCGGTGAGGTCGGAATCGGTCCAGCGCGTTGCGGCCTTGATCTCGATCGCCACCGTGCGTCGTCCGTCTTCCACAACGAGGTCGACTTCGTAGCGGCCTTGTTCGTGCCAGAATCCAAGCCGGGCATCGGGAAGATGGGCTTCGAGGATGGCCGAAAGGTTCTGGACGACATGGCTCTCATACAGCGGGCCACGCATCCGGTCGTCGCGACCGGGCTCGATGGAATCGATGCCGGCCATGCGGGCGGCGAGTCCGCTGTCCGTGAAGTGGAGCTTGGGCGACTTGATGAGCCTGGACCCGCGGTTCCGAAGGAACGGCGGGAGGCGTCGGATGAGGAAAGAGGTTTCCAGCAGATCGAGGTAACGGCCGGCGGTGACGGCGGTCAGGCGCGCATCCCGGGCGACGCTGGCAATGGAGAGCACCTGCCCGGTCCGAAGGGCCGCCAGTTGGGCGAGGGTCTGGAAGGCAACCAGGTCCGCGATCTGGGAAAGCTGTCGCACATCGCGTTCCACATAGGTCTGGATGTAGGCGCGGAACCAATCGGCCGCATGAACCCTGGAATCGAGACAGACGGGCGGGAGTCCTCCCGTCAGGACCTCGATGTCGCGGATGGGATCGGCGTCCTGAAGGTCCATGTCCGGATTGCCCAGGAGCTGGACAATGAAGGGCAAGGATCGGGTTTCGCGCCGGATCTCGCGTCGGGTCAGTGGATGGAGGGTGAAGTAGCCGGCGCGACCAGCGAGGGACTCCGAGACGGAAGCCATGAGTGCGAGGTTGGCGGAGCCGGAGAGGATGAAGCGTCCCTTCGCACGGTTCTGGTCCACTGCCCGCTTGATGGCAACGAGGAGTTCAGGGCAACGCTGGACCTCATCAAGGATGACCGGTTGGGAGAGGAGAGCCTCCGGGTTTGAGCGGGCGCTGGAAAGGGATCCGAAGTCATCCAGGGTCCGGTAGGCATGTCCGCCTGCGATACCTGGCTCGTGCTGGAGGAGCGTGGACTTGCCGGCCTGGCGGAGTCCGGAGAGCACGACGACGGGGAGCGAGTTGAGGGCGCGGAGGAGCCGGGGCGTGATTTCCCGGTCCCGATACTCTGTCATAATGCTACACTTGATAGTGGCATTATGACAGTGCGTCCAGAGTGGTTTTGCCGCCCGCCCGGCAGGCATCGGCGTCTGAACTGCGTGCCTGGAAGGCGGAAGGGCGACGATGAGCGATCGGTTTGTTCTCGATGGTTCCGTGACGATGGCCTGGTTCTTCGGTGACGAGGCGACCCCTGCCGTGGACGGACTCCTCGACCGTTTGGGGTCCGGGGCACGTGCTCTGGTCGCCCAACATTGGTCGCTGGAGGTTGGCAATACGGTTCTGATGGCGGAACGGCGCAAACGCTGTACCGCGGCAGCCGCTGCCCATTTCATGGGGATCCTCGGATCCCTCCCCATCGACACCGACCCGGAGACCGGAAGCCATGCGATGGCGGGCACGTTGGCGTTGGCCCGGACCTACGGGCTCACCAGCTACGACGCGGCCTATCTGGAACTGGCCATGCGCACCAGCCTGCCACTGGCCACGCTGGACGGGGACCTCCGGTCCGCAGCAAAGAAGGCGGGGGTCAGATGCCTCCCGGAAAGGGTTTGAGAAGGCAGTGATAGGGATGGCGTCCATTGCCAGACGGCGAGATCCGGGCCTTGCACCTTCCATCCGGCCACCCCGACCGCCGCCCTGCGAACAACTTCCCGTTCCGCCCGCTTGCCCCCATCGGCCCGGCTCGCATAGTCGTCCGCATGCCGAGCGATTTTGTTCATCTGCACCTGCACACCGAGTACTCGTTGCTCGATGGCTGCTGCAAGCTGGACAAGCTCATGGCGAAGGCCGCGAAGCTCGAGTTCCCCGCCATCGCCATGACCGACCACGGCGTCATGTATGGCGCCGTCGAGTTCCATCAGGCCGCCAAGAAGGCCGGCGTGAAGCCCATCCTCGGCTGTGAGGTGTACGTGGCGCCGGGATCTCGCCTCGAGAAGAAGTCGTCCTCCGGCGGGCGCGACGTCTACAACCACCTCGTCCTCCTCGCGCGCAACGAGGCCGGGTACAAGAACCTGGTCAAGCTCGTCACCGCCGGCCACCTCGACGGCTTCTACTACAAGCCCCGGATCGACAAGGAACTCCTCGCCGCGCATTCCGAGGGATTGCTGGGACTTTCCGGCTGCCTCGCCAGCGAGATTCCCGAATCGATCGTGAAGGGGGACGAACAACGCGCCCGGAACGCCATCGACTGGTTCAAGCAGGTCCTCGGACCCGAGAACTTCTACCTCGAACTCCAGAACCACGGCATCCCCGACCAGGCCAAGGTCAACCGCGCCCTCCTCGCTTACGCGAAGGAGTTCGGCCTGAAGACGGTCTGCACCAATGACGTTCACTACGTCGAGAAGGACAACTGGCGCGCGCACGACTGCCTCATCTGCATCGGCAACCAGTCCCAGCTCAGCGATGCCAAGCGCATGCGCTACCAGGAGGCGCAGTTCTACCTCCGGTCCGCCGACGAGATGAAGCGCCTCTTCTCCGAGGTGCCCGAGTCCGTCCTCAACACCGTCGAGGTCGCCGAGAAGTGCAACGTCGACATCCGCTTCGGCAAGGGTGCCGAACATTACCCAGTCTTCGTCCCGCCCGAGACCTGGACCCGTGAGGGCTACCTCCGGAAGCTACTCTGCGACGGCCTCCACACCCGATACGGCATCACCGCCCACGTCGAGGGTTCGAAGATCGTCGTCGATGCCCTCAAGGATGGTATCCGGCTCGCCTTTCTCTTTCCGCCCCCCGTCGAAGGCGAAGCCCCGGTCGATCCCGCGACCGCCACGCTCGACACCCCGGCCGTCCAGCACGCGATCACCACCCTGCTGCACCGCCTCGACCTCGAACTCGGCGTCATCGAGAAGACCGGTTACGTCTCCTACTTCCTCATCGTCGGCGACTTCGTCCGCCACGGCCGTTCCATGGGTGTCTCCTGCGTGGCGCGCGGTTCCGCCGCAGGCTCGATGGTCACGTACCTCCTCGAGATCGCCAACGTCGACCCGCTCCGCTACGGCCTGCTCTTCGAACGGTTCCTCAACCCGGAACGCGTCAGCCCGCCCGACATCGACATCGACTTCGCTGACGACCGCCGCCAGGACGTCATCGAATACGTCCGCAAGAAGTACGGCTCCGACGCCGTCGCCCAGATCATCACGTTCGGTACGATGGGTGCGAAGTCCGTGATCCGCGACGTCGGCCGCGTCATGGGCATGGGTTTCGGCGACACCGACCGCCTCGCGAAGATGATCACCGACATGAAGTGGTCGCTGAAGGACGCGCTGGAGAAGAGCGCGGACTTCAAGCGCGCCTACGACTCGGAGGAGGCCACCCGCGAACTCGTCGAGTACGCCCTCGTCCTCGAGGACCAGGCCCGCTCCTCCGGTGTCCACGCCGCCGGCGTCGTCATCGGAGCCCAACCCCTCGTCAATCTGCTCCCGCTGAAGGCCGACGATGATGGCGGCGTCGTGACCCAGTACGCGATGGGACCCGTCGGCGACCTCGGGTTGCTGAAGATGGACTTCCTCGGGCTGAAGACCCTCACCGTCATCCGCAACACCTGCGAACTGGTGAAGAAGACGTCGGGGTACGACATCCCGATCGACCACCTGCCGCTCGACGACCAGAAGACCTACGCGCTGCTGAACAACGCCCAGACGCTCGGCGTGTTCCAGCTGGAATCCGGCGGCATGCGCGACCTGTGCCGCAAGTTCCAGATCGCTTCCGTCGAACACATCACCGCGCTCGTCTCGCTGTACCGGCCCGGTCCCATGGACCTGATCCCGGACTTCATCGAACGCCGGCACGGGCGCAAGGAGATCGAGTACCCGCATCCGCTCCTCGAACCGATCTCGAAGGAGACCTACGGCGTCCTGATCTACCAGGAGCAGGTCATGCAGGCCGCGCAGATCCTCGGCGGCTACACCCTGGGCGGCGCCGACCTCCTCCGGCGCGCCATGGGCAAGAAGAAGCTCGAGGAAATGGCCAAGCAGCGCGAGGCCTTCGTCAAGGGCTGCCGCGAGACCAACAACATCCCCGAGGCGAAGGCCAACGAGGTCTTTGACCTGCTCGAGAAGTTCGCTGGCTACGGCTTCAACAAGTCCCACGCCGCCGCCTATGCCGTCGTCGCTTACCAGACCGCGTTCCTGAAGGCCAACCACCCGGTTGAGTTCCTGTGCGCGATGATGACGAACGACCAGGCCGACCTCGCCAAGCTCGCCCAGTTCATCGCCGAGGCCCGCGGCTTCGGCATCGAGGTCCTCGGGCCCGACGTCAACGAATCGGACGTGGCCTTCGCCCCCGCCGCCTCCCATGGCGAAGACGGCAAGCGCGTCATCCGCTTCGGACTCGCCGCCATCAAGGGCGTCGGGGAAGTCGCCGTGCAGAGCATGCTCGAAGCCCGCCAGAAGGGACGCTTCACCTCGCTCGCGGACATGTGCGAACGCATCGACATCCGCACCGTCAACCGCAAGGTCCTCGAATGCCTCATCAAGGCCGGTGCCTGTGATTCCCTCGGCGCCAACCGCGCCACGCTCTGGTCCCAGATCGACTCCGCCATCGGCCTCGCCTCCGCCATCGCCGCTGACCGCGCCCGCGGCCAGGTGAGCTTCTTCGACGCCCTCGAAGCCGCCCCGAAAAAGGGCAAGGCCGTGAAGGAAGCCGTCACCGTCGAACTCCCGGAATGGCCGACCGCCGAACGCCTCGCCCACGAAAAGGAACTCCTCGGCTTCTACGTCAGCGGCCATCCGCTGCAACCGCACGAACGACTCCTCCAACGCTACACGCTCCATTCGATCGAGGACCTCGCCTCGCTCCCCAACCGTTCCATGGCCCGCGTCGGCGGCCTCGTCGCCGCCGTCCAGCAGGGCGTGTCCAAGAAGTCCGGCAAGCCCTACGCGATGGTCACGCTCGAGGACCTCACCGGCACCGTCACGCTCCTCGCCATGAACGAGTCCTACGACAAGTTCCGCGAACTCTTCGTCGCCAACCTCCCGCTCCTCGTCGTCGGCGAGGTCGCCACCGGCGAGGACAAGCCCAAGATCTTTCCCACCGAGATCTTCCGGCTCGAGGAGGCCCCGCGCCGCCTCACCAAACAGGTCCAGCTCCGAATCCCCTCCACCATCGTCACGCAGGAACGCCTCGAAGCCGTCCGCGGCATCATCGAGACCCATGGCGGCCGACTGCCCTTCTTCCTCTGCGTCCGCATGCCTTCCGGCGCCACCGTCTTCATCGAACCCTCCGACCGCTACACCGTCGCCGCCTCCGCCGAACTGGAATCCGCCCTCGAATCCATCTGCGGCAACGGTTGCGTCTTCATGAGCGCCGACAAATCCCTCCCCGAACGCCAGCTCCGCAAATGGGAGAAGAAGTCCGATGGCGGCGGCGGGGAAGAGTAGGGGGCGGAGTCGGAAGATTTCAGTTTCAAGTTTCAAGCCACGTAGCCGACGAGGTCACGAGGCGGGACTACTCACAGCCTCCTCACGTCGTCTGCTACCCGGTAGCTGACGAGGTGACATCGCGGTTGTGGCCACCCCTTCCCCCACCAAACCCTTGCGCCCGGCATCCATGCCCGATACAGCCACGAATGCCATGACACCTCGGCCTCGACCACGCGAACAACACGCCTTCACCCTGATCGAACTGCTGGTCGTCATCGCCATCATCGCAATCCTGGCCTCGATGCTCCTCCCCGCCATGGGCCGCGCCAAGGCCAAGGCCCAGCAGACCCGATGCGTCAGCAACCAGCATCAGATCGGGATCGGGTACCAGATGTACACGGAGGACAATCAGGAGTTCTACCCTGCCCAGTGGGGCTGGGGCGCCAGCGGCGGCAAGAAGGGCACGTACCGTCTCGACGCCGCCGTCGCGACCTCGTTCGGCGTCTCCATCGAGGCCACCAACCGACCGCTCTACAAGTACACGCCTGCGCCCGAGCTCTTCCGCTGCCCGTCCGACAAGGGCGACGAGGAATACTCCGCCAAGCACTGCTTCACCGACTACGGCAACAGCTACCTCGTGCAGTTCCAGCACGACTCCTTCCGCGTCCGGCACGTGGCCGGCGACCTCAAGGCCCCCAAGGGCACCTACGAGGCCACCCCGATCAAGGCCACCGAAGTCAGCCGCAGCCCCGTCAACAAGATCATCCAGGGCGACTGGAACTGGCACGCCAACCGCAACGTCCTGGACGGCCGTTCCGCCTGGCACAACTACCGCGGAAAATCCCGCTACAACATGCTCTTCGGCGACAGCCACGTGGAGTTCTTCGAGTTCCCCAAGGAAACCCCCAACTGGATCTTCGATCCCAAACCCGACCCCGGCTTCCGGTGGTGGTGAAGTGGACTGCCGTCTCACGAACCACCCGACTCCCCCGACTCCCCAACGCCAACGCCGACACCACCACGTCCCCTCCGTTGCCCCCTCCGTTGCATCCGCATGTCCCATATGCGACACAGGATTGCAAACCACCCCACTTTCCCTTCGCTCCCTCGCGGCTTCGCGCGCCACCCCAACGCCAACGGCGTTGCGTCCTCTAGCCCAGGGTTGACCGAGGAACGAGGCCAACCCTGGGTTCCCACCCCCGATCGGAACCCAACCGCATCGCGGTTTTGGCCACCATTCCCTCCCCCCTCCCCCCTCCGCGTCTCCGCGTCTCCGCGTCTCCGCGTGAGACAATCCCTCCACACTCCCCCGCTACGAACTCGGGCCCGGATGGTTGAGCTGTTCGGTGAGGATGGTTTCGATGTCCGCCATGAGCGCGGCGATGAGCGTGCTTCCGGTCATCTCCGGTTTGCTCTGGAGCCGGTGCGCGATGCCCACCTGCACGAGGGACGGCATGGATGCATTCAGGGCCTCGCGCATCTGGATTGATTGGAAGCGCTCGGAACGTTCCTCAAGCCCGGGTTCGGAAAGGCAGGCGAGGAAGGTTTGCAGTGCCTGGAAGAGAGGCGCCCAGGTGACCCAGACGGGAAAGTTCCCGTCGGGGTTCCAGCTGACCAGGAACCGCCACTGCGCATGAAGGAGGGAGAACTGCTTTTCACGACCGATCCGGTAGGAGCGGATCAGCCCGGAGGTCTCGAGCTCATTCAGGACGATCTGGACACTGCGTCGGAAGTAGCCGGTCTGACGGGCGATCTCCGCCGGGTGGCCGTGGTCATGGCTCAACAGCCAGGCAAGGACCTCGGCACGGACCTGACGACCAAAGAGGGCGCGCAACTTGAACAGGAACGTCGCCGGCTGATCGGGACGCGGTGCCTGACTCATTCCACGAAGCTCAATGCGGCCGCGCTGCCATCCCCAACGCAGGAAGAGAGGGTCCGCCTCGGCAAACACGGGGACGCCTTCAAAGAGGGGGCGCGGGGTCGTGTTTGGCGACACGGGTGCAGCCAGCTTCTCCAACGTCCGCCACTTGGCATGCGGTGAATGGGTGGCCATGGCCTCGGCGATGGGCAGCAGCAGCGTCGGTTCACCGAGCTGGTGATCCTTTGAGAGGGCTTGCAGCCGCTGGAGGCTGATCAGGCTCCCGTTCCGGTGAAGCCAGTCGATGATCTCATCAAAGAGACGCGGATCGTGACGGGCGATGGGCAACGAGAACAGGAGCAGAGCCTCCGGATCAATCAGCCACGGATCCGGGGTTTGCGGATAACCCGCCACACCCAAGGCAGACCATTGCCGCCAGACAAACTGGAGCAGGACCTCCCGCAGGCGGTCCCTAGAGCTGCTCAATGAGGGATTCATGGCCCAAGCTCTTCAGCACATTGGACAAGACGTAGAGGAAGCCTTCCGATGGATCCTGGGTGCGGGTCCACCGCGCGGCGGCAAGGAGTTCCTCCGCTGTGGGGTTCAGGTCCTGCAGGTCCCGGTAGTGCCGGCCCTGGTCCGTGTCGGCCGTGGCGTACAGCTTGAAGAAGACCTGATCATAACGGCTGATGTAGCTGATCCGGAGCGACGGTCCGTAGTCTCGGGTCTGGAGGCGTTCGGCCATGCCCGCGGGGAAGCCGAACTGGAAGAACGAATCATCGGAAGGCCCCGTGTTGAACCATTTGTCGAGGAGGCCGAGATCCGCTTGAACCTGATCGACGGCTTTCACCAGCCAGTCCGGAAGCGGTTTCGCAGTGACCAGGCCTTGGGCTTCGACACGCGCGAGAACGTCGACGTCGCGAGTGGCCGTGCGGCGAATCAATCCCAGCGCAAGAAGGGAAGAACCTCCGCAGACAACGTAGTGCTGGGGAGGCTGGTTCCGGGTGAGTTCCGCCAGCAATGCGAGGGCTTCCTCAAGCAGTTTGGAATCCAGCTTTTTCATTTAGAAGACAAATAAAACACTCACTCTGAGTATTCCAATTGTTTTTTACCCCCTTCACCCTCCCGATTCCCGCCTCCGCCCCCCTACCGCACCACTTCCACGACGGCGCCCGATTCCGGGCCGGTCACGCCGAACCGGTTGACCGTACGCGCCTCCATCCGGTTCCGACCGGGCCGCAGGTCCCAGACCCAGCGCGCCGGGCGCTCCACCCATTCTCCCCCGTTCAGGCGCACCTCGAACCGGGCCAGGTTGGGTGTCAGCGTGTCGATCTGCACGACCATCCGACCGCTCTCTTCGAGGATGCCGATACCAACACCTGGGCGTACTGCGCGCAGAAGTAGGTGCTCCCCTCCTCGAGGCCGGCGAGGATCCCCACCCTAGATCGCCATCACCGGCACATCCGTCACGCCGTCGCCCGAGACGTGCAGCACCTTGCCCTGCGCGTCGAATACCACCGTCCGCTCCTTCGTGAACCCGAACGCCTCCGTGCCCGACGCACAGAACGACTGGCGGAACTCGAGCTTCAACGTGACGACGTCGACGTTCTGCCAGGTCTTCCCGTCCAACTCGAATCGATCCTGCCGCTTCACCGCCGCGGTATACTTCAAGGCGCTGGAGGGCTCGGCGTACCGCTTCATCCGCGCCTTTCCATAACCCACCACCAGGCCGGTGTAATACGTCACGGCATCCCCGGTCACGGCGTACGGAATGCGGATGCCGAACTGCTCCCGGCACCACCACACCTTTCCTTCACGGGGCAACGGAACGTCGCCTGCCGCCTTGACCAATTCCGCCCGATCCGGCTGCAAGCCCTCGGCCCGGGCGATCAAGGCCCGTCCCGCCTCCTCGCTCGCGCTCCGGACGATGGTCACCGTGTGCTTGTTGGTGTTCGCCGGCCATTCCTTTGGGCCCTCCCGGCCTGCGTCCGCGGTGATCGCCCGTCGTGCGAACACCGGATCCGCTACCCCCGCCAGCACCAGCAAACCCGCGAGGGCGATCCACCAACGCATCACACCGGCCAACCGCCGGGAACTCAACGGAAAGGTCACGCGAACACTCAGGTCGGTCTTCATGGCATCAATCAATCGTTCACCCCGACAACGCGGGAGCCACCCGTTTCCTTAGCCGGTCGCCGACGGGGTGACGAGGTGGGACTCAGGAGGAGTTCCAAGTTTTCAGTTTCAAGAACGTAGCTGCCGACGTCAGGAGGCAGGCCCGAGCAGAGTTCCCAGATGCCAGTCGCCAGACTCCAGGAAGCTCCTATCCCTGCCTCCTCACGTCGGCAGCTACGGACACAGCGTAGCCGACGACGTCAGGAGGCGGGCCTGCGGAGAGTTCCCAGTTGCCAGTCGCCAGACTCCAGCAAGTTCCTATCCCTGCCTCCTCACGTCGGCAGCTACGGACACAGCGTAGCCGAC
>CAIMMI010000208.1 GCA_903842505.1 uncultured Verrucomicrobiota bacterium
CTTCGCGCGAGGTCTCCTCACCCCTTAAGGATGTTCGCGCGAAGCCGCGAGGGTGCGAAGGAACTGCGGTTGGGTTTACAACAACGGCAGCGACGGAAACCACGTCCCTTCTTCCCTGCGCCTCTGCGCCCCTGCGGTAAACCGTCCCCGTCCGGCGCTCTTCCACGTGGTCCCACGGCTGATGCCGTGGACCACCTTCTTCCGATGCTCCGCACCTCTGCGCGCTCCCTTCAAACCAGGAACTCCCCGTCCCCCATCCCGTCCTCGCGCCCGGAGCAGTCGCCGGTTAAGGTCGCCCCCATGTCCGAGCAAACAGTGCCTCGTGCGGCCAAATGGCCATTCGTTCTGGGAGACCTCTGCCTGCTGGCATCCGCCGGGGGTGTAGCCTGGCTGGCCCATTCCGGCCGGATTCCGTGGAGCCTTTCCGTCGCCGCCGTCACGACCGCGGCCGTCGGTGCGGGCGCGTGGGTTCTGGTGACGCCCTTCCTCCGGGATCAGGAAGCGGAACTCCGCCTGCGCGAGCAGGACAACCTCGCCGACACCCTCCAGCAGATCCAACAACTGGAGCGGGCCGCCTCCGGCATCGCCGCCGGCGCGTCGAACCTGCAGTCCGGTCAGCAAGCTCTCCAGCGAGCCAACGAGACATCGGCCGCCCTCGTCCAGCAACTCGCCGCCGAACGGAAGTCGTTCACCGAAACCCTGCAGCGGAATCAGGACCAGGAACGCCAAACCCTCCGACTCGAACTCGAGAAACTCCGCCGCGGCGAAGAAGAAACGCTTCGGGTCGTCTGTCACCTGCTCGACCACAACTTCGCCGTCTACCAGGCCGGCCAGCAGTCGCCCCACCCCGGTGTCGCCCAGCAACTCGCCCAGTACCGCGCCGCCTGCCTGGACGCCGTCCGTCGCCTCGGCATCGTCGCCCACCAGGCGACTCCCGGTGACGCCTTCCATCCGGACTTCCATCAGACCGTCGATGGCAAGGCACCGCCGGAGGACTCCCGTATCGCCGGCACGCTCGCCTGTGGCTACACGGTTCGAGGAGTCGGCGTCCGACCCATCATCGTGGCCATCGAGGGACAAACCCCGGTGACTTCAACTTCCGACGATTCCACTGCGCAGTCCGCCGAAGCCCCCTCCACCGATCCCGATGTGCAGACGCCATCCTGAACCAGACACCCGGGACTGCTGAGGTCGTCACCTCACGGCTACGACCGCCATCCACTGGGAGAGTTCGGCGGGGCCAATCCATTGGATGCCCTGTTTGAGCGCCAGATTCCGCGCTGCTTCGGATCCCGCGACCGTCGTGACCAAGGTCGCGTCATCCGCGTGCTCGATGTCCCGGAAGCCTACCAACTCCCGGACCCCACTCGTCGTCACCTCATCCGGCTCCCGCTCCCTGTTCAGCGCGTTAAAGGCAGGCTGCAACCGCCAAACAAACCGCGAGACAGCGTCACCCCCATCACCGCGGCCGGACCAGGATCTCCTCGATGATCACGCGGGGCGGCAGGTTCACGCAGAACAGCACGCACGCCGCGATGTCCTCCGGCTGCATCATCCGCGCCCGTGCGACCGCATCGGGCACCACCGGGCGCTTGCCCAGCAACGGCGTATCAATGTCCCCCGGGAACAGCGCACTCGCCCGGACGCCCCGGGCGCGTTCCTCGGCGTTGATCGCCTGCGTCAGGCCTGCGAGGCCGAACTTGCTCATCACGTAAGCCGGCCCGGCCTTCGGTGAAGCCTGCTTCCCGGCATCCGAGACCACGTTGACGATCGTACCGGAACCGCGCGACCGCATTCCCGGCAGGAAGGCCTGAACGCAGTAGTAGGCGCCGTTCATGTTGGCATCGATCATGTCGTGGTAATCCTCCAGCGACAGGACCTCGAGCGCCCGGTTCGGCGCATTCGTGCCCGCTGCGTTGACGAGCACCTCGACCTCACCCAGTGACGCCAGCACCTGCTGGCTGGCCTCGTAGACGGCGCCGCTGTCCCCCACGTCGCACGCAATCGCCAGGCAGGCGTCCGGTGCGCCCGTCAGCTTCGCCGTCTCCTCCAACGCTTCCAGACGTCGCCCCAGCAACGCCACGCGCCAACCTGCGGCCACCATCTGGATCGCCGTCGCGCGTCCAACGCCACTGCCCGCGCCCGTGATCACTGCCGTCTTCAAAGTGCTCATGTTCAGGAATGCCTTCAGGAAATCTGGATCCACTCGCGCGTCTCGGCCGACTTCACCGCGGCGTCCATCACCGCCTGTGCTCGCGCGCCATCATGGAACGTCACCGAACACGACCGTTGCTCGCGGATGGCATTGATGAACTCGACCGCCTGGTCGTACCGGAAGCTGACCAGCGGGTCGCCGACGCCGGGATCGCGCGGTGAACCGGGCCAGACCCAGAACTCCCGCGGCACCTCCAGCTTCGCCAATCCGGGACCGCCCTTCTTTCCATGCATCAGCTCGTTCCAACGGCCGGTCGTGAACTCGAAGGAAGCCTCGCTCCCGTTGATCTCCACGTAGTCCAAGGATCGCCAGGATTCGTTGCGTCCCGACGCCAGCTTCGAACTCTCCAGCACGCCGCTCGCTCCGTTCTCGAACTCGGCCAGGATCGCCACCCAGTCGTCCGTGTCATTCGGCGCGCCGTCGCGGATCGGCGTCAGGTTCATCACGTTGGCCACCATCCGCCGGATCGGCCCCACCAACTGGTGCGCAAAGTCGATGCGGTGCGACAGCATGTCGCCGAGTTCACCGGTTCCCGCCAAGCGCTTCTGCTGCCGCCAGCCGAGATTCCGCGTACCCCAGTCCTGCAAACGGCAGGACCGGTAGTGGTACGGACGACCCAAGTCTCCCTGCGCGATCAGATGCCGCAGATACCGCATCGCCGGAACGAACTGGTACGTGAACGCCGTCATGTGCCGCACCCCGGCCCGGTCCGCCTCCGACGCCATCACCCGGGCATCCGCTGCATTCAGGGCGATCGGCTTTTCGCAAAGGATGTGCTTCCCGGTCCGCGCCGCCGCGATGGCGATGTCCGGATGCAGGAAATTGGGCGTGGCGATGATCACCGCGTGGACATCATCCCGCTTCACGATGTCCTGCCACTGCGTGGACGCCACCGGAGCCCCGGTCGCGAGGCGGGCCGCCTCCAGAGTCGCCGGGTTGGCATCACAGAGCGCGTGCACGCGGACGTCGCGGCAGAGGGCGAGGCCCGGAAGATGATTCTGCAGACTGATGCCACCAGTACCGATGATGGCGATGTTCAAGGTGCTCATGTGGATGTAGGAGAACCTTCCCGGCCGGAACCCAAAGATGGAAGTTGAAAGATGAACCGCTTGACATCTCTACATGTGTAAAGATAGAACGACGAACGTCATCCACATGAGCACACCCCTCCCCGAACTCACCGAGGCCGAATGGGCCATCATCAAGGCCGTCTGGGACCTCGAACCCTGCGCCGCCCCCTCCGTCCAGGAACACCTCCACCCCTCCATGAACTGGACCTACTCCACCGTCCGCACCCTCATGGACCGCATGGTCGCAAAGGGCCTCCTCTCCGCAGAAAAAATCCGCAACCTCACCCTCTACCGCGCCGCCGTCACCCGCCAGCAGGCCCAACTCGGCGAACTCCGCTACGCCCTCAAGCACGCCTTCGACGGCGCCCTCA
>CAIMMI010000209.1 GCA_903842505.1 uncultured Verrucomicrobiota bacterium
ATGTGCAGGATGAGGGGAGGGGACGGACAGGATGACGGGATTTGCGGGATGAGGGGAGGGGACGGACAGGATGACAGGATTTGCGGGATGAGGGGAGGGGACGGACAGGATGACAGGATTTGCGGGATGAGGGGACCTGTCGGTGTCGGCTGGTTGTTCCGGTCGGGTGCGGTATCAACGATCCCAGAAGGGCATGGATTCCGGCGGCCGGACTGTGATTCCTTCTACAAGCCATGGGTTCACGAACGTTCCTGATTTCCTGTTCCGCCATCCTGGGTGCGGCGGTGACGATCGGCCATGCTGGGTCGTTGACGTTGTCCGGCGTGCAAACGGTGCCGCACGTGCAGTCCGCGGAAATGCGGTACCGTCAGAAGGCGGACTTCAGTCTGGGTGCGCGGGTTGAGGTCTTCCTGCAGAACACCTCACCGGAGACCCTGGTGATTCCGCCGACGGCGGAGGTGCGGTTGCGGGGGCGGACTCCCGAAGAGTTGCTGCGATCGGACGAGTGGGCGTGGCACGACCTCCCGAGTGCCTGGACGAACCAGACGCTGCGGCTCCCGTCGGGTGCGATGACCGTGTGGAGCTGGAACGGCAAGCGCGCGCCTTGGGGGACCAACACGGCGGCCGAATTGACGGTCGCCACGTCCGGGGCGGGTGAGTCGGGTCGCCTTGAAGTCCGCATCGGAAGTCCGCAGGTGTGGCTCTCGGCGGTGACCTTTCTGGGGACGACGACGAACGTGCAGCCGGACTCGATGGTCCTTCATGTCGTCAACCAGACGTCGGGGCCGCTGCGGTTCGAGTCGTGTCGCTTGTGGTTGCCGGAGACTGGCGCCACCTGGAGGGCGCTCCTCCCCCAGCCCTGGATCAGCAATCGGGTCGAGCGATTCCCGACGGATGGGATGATTCCGGCGGGTGACCGGGGTGGTGCGCGGATTGGCACGGGGTTGTTGCCCCTGACCTATGGCGCGGTGGAAGTGCGGATGCGGGATGCGGGCGGGAATCCGGTAACGGTGTGGACGCATCAGCGGATCAAGCGCGAGGTGTTCGACATCAGTGGGGGCTGGGTGGCGGGCGGTCTGGGCGGAGGCAACACGCTGCACGCGGAGCCCTACCTGCAGACGTTGGCCCGGCTGTACGTCAATGCGGGCATGCATGAGCATGTTCCCGGCTATTCGGACACGCCGCTGTTCGAGAAGTATCCGCTCAAGTCCATGAACCGGTTGCAGCCGTTCGAGCGGTACGACACCGACGCGATGCTGCCCCGGATCCACGCCGTCGAATTCCTGGGCGAGCCGCAGTATGGCGGGGGCAAGCCAGTGGCGCCGCAGGAATGCTGGAAGGCGTTTGCTCCCTATGCGGCCAGCCGGCTTCCCACCTCGGTCACGCACAGTGAGGAACGGATCTGGCGTTTTTATGCCGGCATCTCGGATTACCCGCATTACGACGCCTATCGGGTAACGGCACCGTCGCCCGATGCCTGGAGCCAGTACGATCGGTGGGACGGGCAGCGCCTGCGCTGGGGCGCGCCGTTGGAGACCATCGGAGAGATGTCGCGTTCGTTGCGTGAATTGAATCGACCGCGGCCGGTGGCCTACTGGTCCCAGGGCCCGCATCACGACTGGCGGGGTTATGGTGGGCGCAAGCGGGGTTCGCCGACGCCGGACGAACTCCGTCTGCAGGCCTGTCACGCCCTCGCGAGCCGGATCACGTCGCTTTATTGGTTCAACCTCAGCCTTCGGTCGCTCGTGGCCTACCCGGACCTGCTCGAGCCGATGACCCGGCTCGGGCGCGAGATCCGGATGCTGGAGGACTTCTACCTGGAGGGCGATGCGATCCGCCACGAGCGCGTGCTGCGCGACGGCAAGCCCGACTGGGATCTCGACGTGGTGGCCGGTCCGCGCGGGGCGGTGCTGTTTGCCTTGGACCTCGCCTACACGCCCGATCCGGAGGAGAGGGTTTTCCAGTTCAGCCCGCCGCGGGAGGCGGAGTTTGGTTTTCCCCTTCCGGCCTACCTGCGCGTGCCGGCCGAAGTGTTCCGCGTCGATGCGGACGGTGTCGCCTCAGTGCCGTATCGGTTGGAGGGCGGCCGGGTGAACATCCGGGATCGGGCCAGCCGGGTGGCGATTTACGTGGCGGCTTCGAAGGTGGGCGAACGCGCCCGCATCGAGTTGCTTCGGCGGAGGTTGATCGAACGCGAGACCGCCCTTGGCTTTGACCCGGGGAAAAATCCGTCGGACCTGGCGGTGTTGAGGCGATTGCTGGAGACGAAGAAGAATGAGAACCCGAACTGATCGAAGCCTGGGCGCGTGGGTGCGTTGCCTGGGGGTGGCGTGGCTGTTGTCAGCGGTGGTTGGGGCGCTGGCGGCTGCGGAGGCACCCTGGTTTCAACGCGCGTTGGTCGGCATGGAGGTTGGGCCGACCGGAGCGCAGTTTGGTGGAGGCAGGCATGCGGCGGACTATGCCCGGAACTTCAATGGGGCGGAGATCGTGCGTCGCAGCGTGGCCGCGAATGCCGAGTACCTGGTGATCTGGGTGCGGGACGGTGACTTCACCTTCCACGATTCCCGGCTCGTGCCGAGGCCCGAGGGCCTGGGGAATCGCGACGTGTTGCGCGAGGCGGTGGACGAGGCCCGCAAGCATCGGTTGCCCCTCATCGCCTATTGCCAGATCCAGTATCCGGCCCACGAACTGCGACGGCATCCCGAGTGGAAGATGCGGCAGGCGGACGGCAAGGCCATCGATCACCTCGTCTGCTTCAACTCGCCGTACACGAACGTCGTGAAGGAACTGCTGGCCGAGATGGCCGGATACGGGATTGCGGGCTTCCATCTGGACATGGTGGACCAGGGCTTTGGAGCACCGCACGGTTGCTGGTGCGAGCATTGCCAGAGCCGGTTCCGGGCGGAGTACGGGCGTCCGATGCCGAAGGGTGTGAACTGGGGTGACGAAGACTGGGATCGCCTGATGGCGTTCCGCTACGCGACGAGCGACCGACTCGAGAAGATGCTGACGGCACACGTCCGCGGCATCGATCCGCTCGCGACGGTCGATTTCAATTACCACGGCAACCCGCCGTTTTCGTGGGAGGTCGGGCAGATGCCGGTGATGCATGCGGGCAACGGGGACTTCGTAACCGGTGAGGCGGGCCTGTGGGCCTTTGGTGCGCTTTCCGCGAGCTTCAACTCCGAGTGGTATCGCGCGGCGACACCGGGCAAGCCGTTCCAGGTCGCGGTGCAACGCGGGGTGCGCATGTATCATGACCAGACCACGCGGCCCCTGAACGACATGCGCTGGGAAACCTTCACGCTGCTCGCGCATGGAGCTTTCGTCACAATGATCGACAAGACGGCCTATGACGGCTGGCTCGATCCGGTGGCGTACGGGCGCATCGGGACCTTGCTGGGCGAGGCGCGCAGCAAGCGGAAGGAGTTCGGTCACGCTCCGGTGCGCGATGTTGGCATCTACTTCAGCGCCCGCAGTCGGGACGCCATCGGTCGCGACAAACCGGCGCCGTGGTTCCAGGCCGTGCAGGGTCTGCACAAGGCCTGCGTGTACGAGCATCTCGGGTTTGGTTTCGTGTTCGACGAGAACGTGACGTTGGACGGGTTGAGACAGTTCCCGGTCGTCTGCCTGCCGAACGTCGGTGTCCTGACCGAGCGCGAGGTGGCGTTGTTCCGGCGCTATGTGGAGGACGGTGGCAAGTTGATCGTCACGGGACAGGGCGGACAGTTTGATCGGTTGGGACGGCCGCTGACGAACGGCGCACTGGAGGGACTGATCGGCGCGCGGGTCGTCCGACGCCTGGACGGTGCAGACCACTGGATGCGGTTCCCGAAGTGGTCGGGTTCATTCCCTGCATTGGGCCGGGGCATCCCGTCGGACTGGCCTATTCTGGTGCGCGGCCCGGCGACCGTTTACGAGCCAGGGACTGCGCGGGCGGTTGGCGAGTTGATGGACTCGCATCGTGCCGCCCTGGCAAAGCCCGAGAACTACAACGTCGACTGGCCGCTGAGCGCCCGGGAGGCCGTCGGTCCCGCGGTGCTGGTCAACGCCGTGGGCAAGGGCACGGTGCTGACCCTGGCCGGATCACCCGACGCGGCGGTAGCCGGGGAGCACCATATGGTTGAGACCCGGAAGTTGCTGGCCAATGCCGTGCGTTTCCTGAATCCCTCGCCTCGGATCCGGATTGAGGCGCCGGCCAATGTCGAGGTGGTGGTGACCGACGACGCGCCGTCGCGGATCTTGCGGGTCCACTTCGTGTCGTACAACGCGACGCCGCAAACGACCCCGGTGAAGGAGCGTCCGTATGTGCTTCCCGGGTTGATGGAGGACGCACCGATGTTCCGGGCTGTGATTGAGCTTCGGGAGGGGCTCAAGGGGGCGAAGGCCATCGGCAAGGGAACGGTGTTGAAGAAGCGCGGCAACCGGGTGGAGGTGACCATTGCCGACGTCCACGAAGTCATCCAATGCCGGTATTGAGTGTGGACGGTCACGGGACATACCCGTCTGGAGAGCAGGAGAGAGACAAGCCCGTTCAGTCGGTTCCCGCATGGGGGGAGCTTGATGGAAAGCGAACGGAAGAAAGGAATTTCCGGCCGATGGTGGAGCCGAGGGGATTCGAACCCCTGACCCCCACAATGCCATTGTGGTGCTCTACCAACTGAGCTACGACCCCAACGACCGGAAAGCGGGGCGCACTTTAGGAACCGTTGCAGAAGAGTCAAAGGCTTTTCCTGAGAATCCTGCATTTGGTCCCAAAATCCCCCAGCGGTGCCTTGCCACCCTGAGGACCGAACATATCCTGCCCGTCCGTATGCCTTGGATCCACCAGATGAAGTGGCGCGTTGCCGTTGTTCTTGCCGCCGCTGCTGCCGTTTCGGCCCGCGCCCAGCACCAACTGGGACCGCAGGGTCAGTTCGAGTCGCCGAAGATCGCCGCCGCGTCGGACGAGGGTGAGAAGAACCTCAAACGGTTCCGTCTGCCGCCGGGGTGGAAGGGGCAGTTGTTCGCCGCGGAACCCGAGGTGGCGCACGGTGTGGCCTTCGACGTGGCCGACGACGGACGCGTGTTCGTGGCGCAGACCTTCCGCGCGTGGCGTGGCGTTCCCGACATCCGCGGGATCATGGACTGGCTCGACGAGGACCTCGCCTGCAAGTCCGTCGAGGATCGGCTTGCGATGATGCGCCGCCACCTCGGCGAGAAGGGAATGAAGGACTACTACCAGAACACCGAGCGAATCCAGTACCTGCGCGACACGAACGGGGACGGACGCGCGGATGTTTCCAAGGTATTCGCCGAGAACTTTGCCACCCCGTTGGACGGTGTGGCGGCGGGTGTGCTGGCGCGGGGCAAGGATGTCTGGTTCGCCAACATTCCGAACGTCTGGCACCTGCGCGACGAGAACCTCGACGGCGTGGCCGACGCCCGGCGCAGCATCAGCTACGGACATGGTGTCCGCGTGGGTTTCCTCGGCCACGACCTTCACGGCCTGAACTTCGGTCCCGACGGCAAGCTGTACTTCTCGATCGGTGATCGCGCTTCCGTATTGAAGACCGAGGGACGCGTCGTGGGGACGCCGGATGCCGGCGCGGTGTTCCGGTGCAATCCGGATGGCACCGGAATGGAGATGGTTTACAGCGGCCTGCGCAACCCGCAGGAACTGGTGTTCGACGAGTGGGGCAATCTCTTCACCGGTGACAACAATTCCGACGGCGGCGACCAGGCCCGATGGACCTACCTGATCGAAGGGGGCGACAGCGGTTGGCGGATTGGATGGCAGTTCCTGGAAGGGGCGGATGCGCCCATGCCGCGCGGGCCGTGGAACGTCGAGAAGATGTGGGCGCCGCAGAACGACGCGCAGCCCGCGTACATCACGCCGCCGATCAAGAACATCACCGCGGGGCCGTCCGGCAATGCCTACTATCCCGGCACCGGAATGGGCGCTGACTGGAACGGGACCTTCACCCTGTGCGACTTCCGCGGGTCGGGTGCGAACTCGGGCATCTGGAGCTTCCAGCACCGGGCCAAGGGCGCTTCCTTCGAGATCACCAACGACAAGCAGTTCATCTGGTCGATCGAGGCCACGGACGGCACGTGGGGACCGGATGGTGCGTACTGGGTGTTCGACTGGGTGGACGGCTGGGAAGGCGTGGGCAAGGGTCGGCTCTATCGGTTCTTCGATCCCGCGCATGTCGGTTCCCCGATCGTGAAATCGACCCAGAAGCTGCTCGCGGAAGGATTCGCGAACCGCAGCGAGAAGCAGCTCCTGGCCGATCTGGAGCACCCGAACTTCCGTGTCCGGCAGAACGCGCAGTTCACGCTCGCCGGGAAGGGCGAGACGGTCATTCCGACCCTGTCCAAGGCCGTCAAATCCGCGAAGTCCCTCCACGTCCGCCTGCACTCGGCCTGGGCGCTCGGGCAGATCGCTGAAGCATCGAAGGCCACCCGCGCCGGGGCACGCTCCGAGGCGTTGGACGTCCTCATCCCGCTGCTCGGCGACGCCGAACCGAAGATCCGTGGCAATGTCGGCCGCATCCTCGGGGATGCCCGTTATGCCCGGGCCTTCGATGGACTCGTGAAGCTGACGGCTGACTCCGACGCGCAAGTCCGCGCCCTCGGCTGCATTGCCCTTGGCAAGCTGGGTAGGCGCGAATCCCTGCAGGCGCTCTTCCAGGTGCTTCGCGAGAACGACAATCGCGATCCGCATCTCCGTCATGCGGCTTCGTTCGCGGCTTCGATCTCGGGCGACCTCGATGATCTCCTCGCCGCGGCCAAGGATCCGTCCGAAGGCGTGCGCATGGGCGTCCTGTTGGCCATGCGCCGTCAGGAACGCAGCGAGATCGCACTGTTCCTCAAGGATTCGAGCCCGCGGATCGTCACCGAGGCGGCCCGCGCCATCAACGACCTGCCGATTGCCGGTGCCATGCCTGACCTGGCGGCATTGATCGATGGTAGCCTGCCTGCGGACTCGACCCCGGCCCTCGTCCGTCGCGTGGTCAACGCCAACCTCCGGTTTGGCACGGCGGACACGGCCAAGTCCCTCGCGGCCTTTGCCGCCAAGGAAAGCTCCTTCGAAGCCGCCCGTGCGGAGGCCCTCGTTTCCCTCGCCGTCTGGCCGAAGAACGGCGGACGGGATCGCATCACCGGGCTCTGGCGTCCAACGGCCTCGCCGCGGGACGTGAAGCTGCCTTCGGATGCCTTGCGTCCGGTCGTCAATGGCCTGCTTTCCTCCGCGCCGAATCCGGTGCGTCGGGCGGCGGCGGCGGCGGCGGGCAACCTTCGCATTGAAGAGTCGGCTCCGGTCCTCGCGGACCTCGTTGTCGGTGGCAAGGCGGATGACAACGTCCGTGTGGCTGCCCTGCAGGCGTTGTGGGAGATGGGTGCGGCCGAACTCGGTGCCGCGCTCGAAGCCGGTGCCAAGGATGCGTCCGAGAAGGTCCGCAAGGCCGCGGCCAAGCTGAGCGTGCAGGCATCTCCTGTGGCGCGCCGTGGCGCAGCGCCGGCCGTTGGCGCGGGCAGCGACAAGATCGCCAAGCTGGCTGCGATCCTCGAGTCCGGAACCCTTTCGGAGAAGCAGAATGCCTACGCGACCCTTGCCGGGGTCGAAGGTGCGGCCGTCGATACGCTGATCGGGGACGCGCTCGCGAAGCTGAAGGCCGGCAAGGTGCCGGCGGAACTGCAACTCGACGTACTGGATGCCGCGGCGAAGCGCCCCGGTCTCAAGGGTGCCCTGGCGGCGATCGAGGCGGGGCTTGATGCCAAGGATCCCATCGCCCGCTGGCGGGTGTGCCTGTCCGGCGGCAACGTCGAGGAGGGAAAGAAGATCTTCCTCGAACGCGCCGAGGTCAGCTGCGTCCGTTGCCACAAGGCGAACGGCGAAGGGGGCGAGGTCGGGCCCGAGCTGACCGGCCTCATCAAGAAGCAGGACCGCGCCTATGTCCTCCAAAGCATCGTCCAGCCCAACGCGGCGATTGCTGCCGGATTCGAGAACGTGCTCGTCACGCTCAAGAACGACACGACGTATGCCGGCGTGATCAAGTCCGACACCGACGCCGAGTTGGAGATCAACTCGCCCGAGGACGGGTTGATGAAGCTCAAGAAGTCGGACATCAAGACCCGCGAGAAGGGACTGAGCGGCATGCCCGAGGGCTTCGCGGACCAGTTGTCGCGGCAGGACCTGCGCAACCTGGTCGAGTTCATCGCGAGCCTGAAGTAGGTTCGGGAGTTCCCAAGTTTTCAGTTTCAAGTTTCAAGACGGCCAGGAGGAGGCTGGCTTGAAAACGGGGATCCTGAAGGTTGGGAACTCTGCTCCGTTCGTGAGTCGATTTGCTCCCAGGTTGGGGATGCGATCTGGGCGTCAGAATCGCTGAGCCGACAAAAAAGCCTCCAAAGGTTCCATTGTCTCCGATGGGAAGGCGTGCATCCTCGGGGCGCGCATCTCCACAATCGGATTTCTCATGGAAACCCTACTTGGCATTCTCGGACTGGTATTCAACGCGGTGGCCGTGGGCTGCACGATCTGGCTGGCGGTCCTGGCGGCACGGGTCGCGTGGTGGTGGTGCCTGATCGTGATCTTCGGTTGCGGAATCGGGAGCATCGTTTTTGCGGTCCTGCACTGGGATCGGGCGAAGCGTCCCTTCCTGATCGGGTTGGCGGCTGCAATCCTGAGTGGAGCCTGCTTCGGCATCGCGTCCGGCATGGCCGTCAAGCACGCCATGGAGGATGGCACGCTGAATATGGCAGAGGGTGAGAGTGGGTTGCCCGCCTTCGAGAAGGAGATCGCCGAAGCCCGCAAGGCGGCCGAAGCAGCCGGGAGTTCCGCCGCCGCAGGCAATGTCCCTGCCCGGGCGAATCCGGCTCTTGCCGCCGCGCCCGCCCCTGCGCCGGCCGAGGAACCCATTCCTTTTACTCCGACCGCCCGTCCGAAGCCGTTTCCGTACAAGGAAGCGCCGCCCGTCCGCACGACGACCGCCGCGGTCGATCCTGCTGCCGGTGAATCCGCCGGGGAAGCTCCGGCGGCCGGTCAGGTTCCGGTTCCCGCTGAAGCTCCGCCGGCACCGCCGAAGCCGAAGATCGAGGTTGCTTCCGCCACGCTCGCCCTCGACGAGGGCTCCGGCACGATCCAGATCGAACTCAACAACGCCGCGCCGAAGGCGGTCACCGAAGTGAAGCTCTCCGTCACCTATCTCGACACCCGAGGCATCCGGATTGGCACCTGGACCACCACCCGGCGTGGGGATCCCCGTCTCGCTCCGGCGTCGGGCTCCGGCAAGTTCAAGGAACTTGCCATCCGCATGCCCAGCGCCGCCCGCAAGGTCGATGTCCAGGTCGTGGGCGCCACCCTCGAGGACGGCACGCAGATCGAGTACTGACCCTGAAAACGGCAGTCGGGTTATCCACCGATTTCACCGATGGACTGGAATGCGAGGCCCGCCGCATCGCTGTTTCCAAGTCACCCGCGGAGGCCGTTGAAAACGGGCCCCCCTATCGCGCTGCCCAGTCGAGTGCCTCGTGGATCTCTGCCGGAGTGAAGACGGTGGGGAGCACGCGGGGCGGTTGGTTGGGATCCTTCGGGTAGACGAGGACCAGAGGAACGCCGCGGCGGCTGTAGCGCTTGAGTTCAGCGGCGATGTCGGAGTTGGCGTCGGTGAAGTCACCGGCCAGCGTGACGAAGCCACCCTTGCGGAGGCGTTCGATGGTGGAGGCGATCTCGATCGAGCGGACCAGGTTGAACTTGCAGTTGGCGCAATTGTCGGCGGTGAAGTCGACGAGGACCGGGTGACCGGCGGCGCGGGCGGCGTTGACGGCGGTGGGGGACCAGGCCTGCCAGTTGATTTTCGGGTGGCGTTCGCTGGCCGGGGTACGCCAGTCGAGGGCGCCCTCCATGAGGCCGAAGTATCCACCGGCGAGGAGGGCGAGGGCCGTGAGGCCACCGACGAGAGGGCGGCCGGCGCGTTGCCCGAATTCTCCCCAGGCCCAGGCGGCGGCGGAGACAACGACGAGGAAAAGGCCCAACCAGAGGACCCCGGACCCGCCCATGCGGGTGGCGGTGAACCAGAAGATCCAGATGGCGGTACCCAGCATCGGGAAGCCCATGGCGACCTTGAAGCGGACCATCCAGTCGCCCGGCCGGGGCAGGAGCTTGAGCCACGCGGGTTGCCAGCACAGCAAGACGAAGGGCAGGGCGAGGCCGAGGCCGACCGTGAGGAAAATGAGGATGAGGACGAGTGGCGGTTGGGTGAAGGCGAAGGCCACGGCCGTTGCGAGGAACGGTGCGGTGCAGGGCGTGGCGAGCACGGCAGCGAGCACCCCGTTGAAGAACGCGGCCCCGGGGCCTTCGCGCCGGATGATCGCGGTGGCCGAGGTGATGGCCTTGCCTTCGAGGGCGACTTCAAACACGCCGAAGAGGTTGAGGGAGACGAGGACCATCAGGATGCAAAGCAGGACCCGGAAGGTCGGGCTCTGGAAGGCGGTGCTCCAGTTGGCGTCCTTCCCGGCGGCCTGCAGTCCGAGCAGCACGAGCGCGAGCACGAGGAAGCTGGCGAGGACGCCAAGCCCGTAGACGATGCCGAGCTTGCGGACGCGGGCCGGGTTGCTTCCGGACTGGCGGACAAAGCTGAGCACCTTGAGTGCGATCACCGGCAACACGCAGGGCATGATGTTCAGGATCAGGCCGCCCAGGAGCGCGGCTCCCAACATGGGAAGCAGGGCGGTCCATGAGAACGGGACGGCCTCCGAAGCGGCTTCCGTGGTGGGAGCCTGGATGGAGAGTTCCACCTCGAATCCCTTTTGGTTGGCCGTATTGGGTTCTGCCACGAGCAACCCGGTGACCTTCGTGGGCCATCCCGTGTCGCCCTTGTTCACCTTCTTGCGGATCCGGATGGTTCCGGCGGGGGTTCCTCCGGGACGTTCCGTCCGGGCGAGCACCTCGGCCTCGCTGGTCTCGTAGGCGTAGAAGTCGGCTGTCTTGGCCGCGGTGGTCCAATCGATGAGGAGGGCGCGTTCCTTTTCGGTGGTCTCGCCTTCCCAACGGGCGACGGCCGTGGGTTTGGGGTCGCTGGCGGGAAGCAACGAGCGGGCCTGGACGAATTTCGGGGCGTCGACGGAAGGGGTGACCTGGCTGCCGATGCGGAGTCGGGCGCGGACCTCGGTCTGGCCCGGGACGCATTCTTCGTGGCATTCCAGCCACGAGACCCGGCCGACGATCTCGATCTCGCCGGGAGGCGAGTTGGAGGCTACGTGGAGCGGGATGAGGAGGACGGTGACCCCTTCGAAGATCTGGGTCACGCCAGCGGCTTCCTCCAGTTGCTTTGGGACCGGCCATAGGATCGGGTCGGCCGTGATCCCAGCCGGCAGGTTCCATCGGATCCGGGTCGCCAGACCGGCGCCGCCGGATTCGCTGGGGTTGCGCCAGTACGTGTGCCACTCGGGGGCCATGGTCAGCTCTACGGCGGCGTCGAGGGACGAGCCGGGCGGGGTCTCCGAACGTTCGAGGAGGAGTCGGGCCTTCGTCTGGGTCTGGGCGGTGACCCTTGGGGTCAGGATGCCGGCAAAGAGGAGGCAGAGGACGACGGAACGGGCGAGCCAGATGGGTAAGGAAAATGGCATGGAATGGGCGGTGTTATTCGAGTTCCTCGGACTGGAGACGCTTCGGTCGGGCTTGGATCCGTTCGCGGGCGGGTGCGGCGGCATCATGTCCGCCGGGTGTGGCCGCTCCGGCATGCAGGGCTTCCATGAGCGCCAGTCGTTTGAGGAGTTGCTTATCGTCCATGCCTGCGGCCATTTGAGCCCAAGGGAGGCGCCGTCGCCAGAGGAAGTTGGAGACGGGCGGATCTTGGCACGGCCACCCAGAACTGGTGGGGAGAGACTCCGTCTAGCCGCCCCGAGGCTGGGAATTCCGAGCTTCAGGCGCGAAGAAAGAGGGAATTGGCTCGTGAGCAAACCCGCTTCACCCCTCGCCGGCGGCAGCGTCCAGAGGTGGCCGTTGGGTACCATGGCTAGGGCTCAAATACCCGGACGCGGAAGAACCGGTGCCGGCCGTCGGTCGGGAGAGGAACCTCGGCCTCGGTATCCGTTGCAGAAAAGGTCACGCGGTTGGCGGGGTGATCCACCGGGAACCAGTATCCGAGGCCGACGGCCTCCGTCATCTCCACGACGAATGCCCGGTTGGCCTTCCGGGTGAAACGCAGGGTGACCTCGGCGCCGGATCGGGCGATGCGCGCCTTCCAGACATCCGAGGGTTCGAGTGGGTCGGTGCCAAGGAGGTATTCGCGGTAGTTGGGGTCCCCATCGTTGTCCGGGTCCGCGGATGGGAGCGACTGGATGGGGTCGGGTTCCTCGAAGCGGGTTCCGACCCAGTTGGTGTAGGAGACTTGGGCTGGGAGACTGTGGGTGATCCAGCGGTCGAGGAGGCGGACGGCCTGGTCATTGCGCAGGAACGTGCCCAGGGGCGGCATGTGGAGCAGTCCCAGGCTGTCGACACGCTGGTACAGGGCGGAGTTGGTGGTGGCACCTGGGTCGACGAGTTTGATGGAGTCGCCCTGCTGATGGAGCGTCGGGATGCCGATCAGGTTGCGTTCGGATTGGGGGGTGAGGAAGCGGGCGTCCCAACTGGCGCGGGTCGGGCCGCCGGGTTGATGGCATGGAGAGCAGTTGGCGGCGAAGTAGCCCGCGATGCGGTGATCCACGCTGACGGATTCGTCGGCGATCGAGGGGAGGGCTGGAAGCAGGTTGGGGTGGATGTCGGGCTGATCCTCGAATACGCCGGCGTGGGCGAGTTCCAGCAGTTGGTTCGTGCCGCTGCCGCCCGGGCGGTTGAGTTGGGCGGTGTTGAAGGAGAGGGAATGGCCGCCGACGGGGGTGTGGCAGGAGAGACATTCGTTGCGGCTGGGAAAACGCCATTGCTGGGTCCGGACGGTGGGCCCGTCCTGGTAGAGGATCCCTTCATTCAGGCCGCCTTCCGGGACGAGTTCCGCATCCGAACCGGTACGATCCCATCGGTAGGAGGCGCCGTAGATGCCGTTGGTGGTCCGGACCAGCACCCGTGTTTCGAGGCGTCGGGTGAGGGCCGGGTTGGCCGTGGTCCAGTTGTGGTCGAACTGCTTGATCCAGACAGTCCCCGGCGGCGCGTCCCAGGGTTGTTCAGCGGAGAACGTGACCTTCGTGTCCCCTGGGGGCAGGGCGAACCACCGTCGCTTGATTGTGTTGTCAGACCAGAACGGTTGGTTGACCTCGTAGGCGATGACGCCCGGTGCGGGAGTCAGGCGGACCATGTCCGAGTAGATCCCGGCGCCCGAGAGCCATTGGGGCAGGGGTTGACCGGGTTGGACGACGCGTTGGAGTCGGTGAACTCCCACGCCGCCAATCAGGATTTCTCCGGTGGCTGGATGAACGCCGAGCGTGATGGCGGTCGATTCCCACGCGAGGTTCTCCTGCGGTGCGAAGCCTGAGGGGCCCACCCGACGGAGGACGGAGAGTTGGCCGGAGAAATCCGTGAACAGGTAATGACCGTTGAGTTCAGGGTAGAGACTTCCCCGGTACAACAGGCTCCCGGTAATGGCGAGCCTGCCCTCCGTGTGCTCGTATTCGTAGGCGGGATCGATGAGTCCGGAGGGAATTCCGAATGGCCAGGGCAGCGTCCCTTCCTTCATGAACCATCCGTAGTGACCGCCCGGCACGACGATGTTGACCTCTTCACGGGAGGCGACACCGACATCGTTGACGTAGAGCGTTCCCAGCAATGGATCGAAGGACATCCGCCATGGATTGCGGAATCCGACTGCCCAGAACTCGCCTCGAAGGTGCTCCGGACGAAACGCGTACTCGATCACGTTGGTCCCGACCAGGTGTTGGGTCCGACCGAGGTAAGGGTTGTCCGCCGGAATCAGGTATGCGCCCGGAAAAACGGCGTCGTGTGGGGTGGGAAGGACGTTTCCTGGGCGGCCATCCACGTCGATCCGCAGGATGCCGCTGAAGAAGTTCTGATCGTACAGGCCGGCATTCTGGTAACCGTATTCTTCTCCTTCGTCGCCGAGGGAGACGTAGAGGTAGCCGTCCGGTCCGAAGTGCAGGTCCCCCGAATTGTGCCAGGGATGGCGATCGAATTGGCTGATGAGCGGTTCCTCCGAGTCGGGAGAAGCGAATCCCGGGTCGTCCGGATCCACGTGGAATCGGGAAAGACGGTTGAAGATCCGATCCGTGCCGGGTTGCCGCCACGAATAGAAGACGAAGAACAGGCCATTGGTCGCGTAGCCCGGATGAAAGGTCAGGCCGCAGAGGCCGTGCTCGCCCGCGAGTTCGAGGTGAACCTTGGCGGACAGGTCGAGGAAGACCGGTGCTTGCCCGGAGTCGGGATGGGAATGGACGCGGATGAACCCGTTCCGTTCGGCGATGAAGAGTCGCGTGTCTCCCGGAGGGGAAGTCAACGTGACGACCGGGTTGGTCAGGACACCCGGCAACAGCCGGACCTCCGAATAACCGGTGGTCGGAATGACAGCTGGAAAATTCAAGGCCGCCCTCACCCAGCCCGTGCAGAGCTGGAGGATTAGCAAGGACGACCCAATCCAGGCCGGCACCGATTGAATTCGTCGAAGGTTTCCTGTGTGTTCGCTTTCGTTTCGCAAGGCAATGGTTGGTATTGCGCTCTACACAGCAGAGAGACGTACGGCGAAGGGGATCGGTTGCAAAGATTTCAATCCGTCAATTGCTGGGGTCTGGCCAAGGAAGGACCGGGGATGGGTCTTGGGTTGGCCAGTCCTTTCCCCGTCGGACACCTCGGATTGGTGTCGGCGATTGCCATTCCGGCCCGGGCCGGATTGCATCGGGCCCGATATGTCGGACCAACCGCTGAGCATCGTCGTCCGGACGCTGAATGCCGCGCCGCAGTTCCGCGAACTGCGGGCGGGCCTGCGGTTGGAGCCTTGCGACGAGTTGATCGTCGTCGACTCCGGTTCCACCGACGGCACACCCGATATCGCCCGGGCGGCAGGTGCGACCGTGGTGACGCTGGCGAAGGAACGGTTCACCTACGGGCGTTCGCTGAACGTCGGTTTTGCCGTCGCCCGCAACCCGTGGATCCTGGCGTTGAGCTCGCACGTGGTGCCGGTGCGGGCGGACTTCCTCGACGTTTACCGGCAAGGAATCCGGCGGTTTCCGGCGAATGTCGTGGCGGCTGCGGGCCCGCTCGTCCGGAGCGACGGGGAGCGCGGCATGACCGGTGGAATCACGCTCTATGAAGGGGAGGACTTCCTGAAGGGATTCGAATTCGGCGCGGGGAACCCCAATTGCCTGTACCGCCGGGATGTCTGGCAGGCCCGACCGTTCGACGAGGAGTTGGGGGGAGGCGAGGACTGCGAGTGGTACGTTTGGGCGATCGTCGCCGGCCACGCGCTCGCGGCGGTGCATGCGGCGGAGGTGTATTACCGGTTCAAGCGCTCCTGGTCGGCCTTCGTGTACAAGGGACGCATCGATTACCAGGTGACCCACCGCTACCTCGAAGTCCACCAACCCAAGCTGTCGGGCCTCGCGATCCGGGGTGCCAAGCTCGGACTTTATGCGGCGATGGGTCGCGTGGGGTGGTCGGACGTGAAGGCCAGCATGGGACACTGCTGGGGATCGTATCTGGAGGCACGCGCGACACGGACGAAGGGAATTCCCGGCGGACAACTGGCGAGGGAGTTGCGGGCTGCGAAACTTGAATCTTGAAACTCGGGACTCTGCACCGACTCGTGAGGACACTCGCCCCACCGAATGGGATCCTGTCGGGGTGGGGCGAGACTCCGTCGAGCCGTTCCGAAGTTTGAAGTTTTCCGTTTCAGGTTTGAAGCAGGAGCCGGGCTTGAAACTTGAATCTTGAAACTTGGGACTCCCTCCCACCTCGTGGACGATCCTCAGGATCCTCCGTCACCGGGGTGTCCTGCTGACCGGATCACCCGGGCCAACCGTTCCAGGTGGGCGTCGAGACCGAACCGCTCCAGGCTGGCGCGGCGGAAGCGCAGTCCGTCTTCCGACCGGGCGACCTGTTGGAGCGCGGCGGCCGCGGCAGCGGGATTCTTCGGTTCGACCAGTCCCGCGTACCCGGCGGGAAGCATCTCCGGGATTCCACGCCATCGGGTGGTCACCGGAGGCAGGCCGTGGGCCATGGCCTCGATCAGGTTCAGGGGTTGGCCTTCGTTGGCAAAATAGCTGGGGAAGAGGAAGAGGTCGGACTCCCGCAGGCACCGGGACTTCGCTTCGCCGGCGACGAACCCGAGCAGTCGGACCCGGTCGGCCAGGTCGGGACGGGCGATGCGTTCGCGGACAGCGGATTCCTCCTCGGCGGTGACGAACGAACCGGCGACATCGATGTGGAAGTCGAGTCGTGTCGAAGCGGGAACGGCAGCCTCTGCCGTGTTGGCGAGCGCGATGGCTTCGAGGGCATCGAGGACGCCCTTGTCGCGGGTGCAATGAGCGAGGAACAGGACACGGACGATCCCGGCTGACCGACGGGCTTCGGCCCGTTGAACGCGTGTCGGCGCCAACGAGGCATCGAAGTCCGGGCAGGGATCCGGCACGCCGTTGGCGACCACCTCGGTGCGCCGGGGGTGGAAGCACCGAGCGTCGGGCGAATTGAACTCCGACAGCGTGATGGCCAGGTCGGCGCGGCCCAGGACTCGATGGCTGACCCACCGTTCCCAACCGCGTGCATCGGTTTCCAGCCAGTTCCCCAGACCGACGGCATGCCAGTGGAAGATCGTCCGACGGAAGAATGGCCGGACAAGCAGGAGCACGACGCAGTCGCGGTAAAGGCTGTTCCGCTTGGGAGGTGAGGGGACGTAGTACCACGTCGTGGCGCCGGTGCGGAACCGGGCGCGAATGGCCTGCCAGCAATAGCCGAGCAACCGGGGCAGCTTGCCGCCGCGCGCGCTCCCGACATCGGTCAGGTCGTCGGACAGGCGCGCATCGACATGCTCCACCGCGATGCCGAGGTCCGGTCGACGGCGGAACCCTTCGACCAGGTACTGGACCATCTGGCTCTGCCCGTGGTGCGGGGGCGGGACGTGGGCGAAGACGACGAGCTTCATTCTGGGATCAGGGCCGGTGGCCGGCCTTGCGGAGGACCTCGGCGAGCGTGACCTCGGCACCGCCACGGCGCTTGCTTTCGTCCGCTGCCTCCATGAACGCGAGGATCTCGAGGGTCTCGGTTGGATTCACGGGCGCGACCTTGGTCTGGAAGAACCGGACGATCTCCGCGACCAGCGGAGCGTATCCGTCGTAGGAACCGACGGGGCTTTCGCCTCGGCTGCCCTTGGCGGTGCCGTTGTAGCCCTTGCCCTCGGAGAAGGTGCCGGTGCGGCCGCCGGACCAACGCCCGGTGACGCGGATGCCGCCGGTGTCGTTGGTGTCGCGCTTCACGGCGATGCAGCCGGGGCCCAGGACGGTGAAGAGGGATTCCACGCCATGGATGCCGTACCAGAAGAGGTCGGGGTGGTGAGGTTCGAGGTGGGCGGGGCTGGAGGTCGTGGCGTTGGTGACCACGCCGATGGAGCCCGCCCGCACGGCGAGGGTGTTGGAGGCGAAGCGGAGCGAGGAGGCTGTGAAGAGGGGGACCTTGGCCTCGGCGGCGAGGCGGAAGATCTCGATTCCGTCCTTCAGGGTGCCGGCGAGGGGCTTGTCGATGTACAGGGGTTTGCCGGCGGCGATGACGGCGCGGGCCTGGGCGAGGTGAGGGCGGCCGTCGACGGACTCCACCAGCACGGCATCGACGTTCCGGCAGAGTTCCGGGATGGAGTCATACAGCTTCACTCCGTGCTTGGTGGTGAGTTCCTTGCTGTACTCCTCGACGCGGGACCAGCTGGACTCGATGTCCGGGCTGCCTCCCTTGAAGGCGGCGACCACGCGGGCGCCGGGAACGTGCCCCTTGGCGGCGGGGTTGTTGAGGATCTCGGTGAAGGCCGTGACGTGGGAGGTGTCGAGACCGATCAGGCCGAGCCGGAGTTCCGCGGCGGCGAGGGTGGCACCCATGAGGATCGGGAGGAGGAGCAGGAGCCGTTGCATCCCGTGATTTCCCGGCAGGACGGCTTCGGGAGCAAGGGGGATTTGAGTTTCAAGTTTGAAGATTCAAGTTTGAAGGCCCTGGACCAAGACTCGGGAAGTCGACGGTGACATCGCGACCCCGTTGGTTGGGCTTCAAACTTGAAACTGAAAACTTCCCACTTCCCACTCAGCCCTTCCCCGGATCCCGGGACGAGAGGTCGATGCGGAGGGTGGCCTCGGCTTCGGAAGGCGGGCGCGAGGTCTGGGGGCCGGGCGAGCGTGGCGGGGTGGGCTTGACGTGTTCGGACCACCATGCGGCGCGGAGTTCCGCGGTCCAGGAATGGGCCCTGGGACAATGCTCCAGGCGATCGAGGAAGTCGGCCATGCCACGCGGGCGTTCGGCGGGGTTCTTGGCCAGGCAGGCGAGGATCAGGGCCTCGAACTCGGGGCTGAGCGGACCCGGGGCGCGGCGGCTGGGTGGAACAGGAATGGAGTGGGTGTGCATCTCCCACGCGAGTTCAACGGATCCGGCGCTGAAGACCGGTTGCCCCGTGACGAGCAGGTAGGCGACGGCCCCCAACGCATAGAGGTCGCTGGCGGCATCGCCGTGGCCGGGTTGGCGGATGGTCTCGGGGGCCATGTACAGCGGCGTGCCAACGAAGCGGGACGAGCCCCCGGCATGGGCGTCGGTGGACGTCGACTGGCTGATGTCGCGGACAAGGCCGAAGTCCAGGACCTTGAGGGTGTCGGGCATGCCGCCGCGTTCGCAGAGGAAGAGGTTGCCGGGTTTGATGTCGCGGTGGATGAGGCCGGCGGCATGCGCTTCCTGGAGTGAACCCGCGGCCTGTCGGAGCAGGTGGATGGCCCGTTCCTCCGGGACCGCACCGTGGACATCGGCGAGGTCCTGCAGGGTGAGTCCTTCCAGCAATTCCATGGCGTAGTAGAAGATGCCGTCGGCGGTGTGGCCGTAGTCGTAGACCTGGATGGTGTTCGGGTGCGTGAGTCTGCAGGTCAGCTGGACCTCGTGTTCGAACTGGAGGATCAGGTCTTCGTCGGCGCGATCTGGCAACAGGAGCTTGACCGCGGTCTCGCGCCGGAGCAGGGCGTGCCGGGCCCGGTAGACGACGCCCATGGCTCCTTCGCCGATCCGTTCGATGAGGGTGTACTGCCCGAGTTGCCGGGCGCGGAGTTGGGCTTCGTTGAATCGGCGGCGCCAGGTCGAACCGATGTGCGAGGCGACGACACCGGCGACGGCGGCCAGGATCACAAGGAGAAGGAGGATCTGGAAGATCAGGCGAAGGACGCGCAGGGGCTGGAAGGCTTCCGAGGCGTCGATCTTCGTGACCACCCCGAACTGATGGTCCTCCATCCAATGCCACGCGCCCACGACCGGAACGCCGCGGTAGTCGCGGGCGGGCACCACGCTGACGCCCGCGGGCTCGGCGATCGCTTCGGCGACGAACTGCATCAGGGCATGGGTCGAGGCCGGATCGGGCAGACGGTATCCACGGGTGAGGTCGCCACCGGGATCGTGCAGGACGAGGTTGAGGGCGGAGGAAGCGCCGGGCGCGTTGGTGAGCAGGCCGAGTTGGCGGAGTTGGTCATCGAATCGGCTTTGCGAAAGCAGTCGTCCTTCGGGATCGAAGGCAAAGGTCTCGCCGCTCGCGCCGGGCCGTGCGACGGAGAGGACACGGGTGAACTCAGCCTCGGGACGGAGGATGACCGCCAGCACGCCGCTGACGTTCCCGGCCGCATCGTGGACCGGGGCGAGGACCTGCATGACCTGGAGTTCACCACGGGCGCCGTTGGTCCCACCCACCACAGGAACATCCGGTCTCATTGGTCCCATGGAGCTTCCCCCCCCGCCGGGACCTTCTCCACGTCGTCCACCGGATCCACCGCGGCCCCGGGGCCGGACCGGCTTGAAGGGTGTGACCAACGCGGGTTTGCCGTTGGTGAGGACGCGGTGGAAGAGTTCGGCGTGGTCGGCGGGAACAGCAGTGCCGGGGCGCAGGCGCAGGCGCCCTGAGGAGGCGACGACACGGCCGTTGGTGCCCACGAGGACGGCGGCCTGATAGCCGGCGATGGGCAGGCGTTCGTCGAGGGCGCGGGCCAATGCGGAGGTTGTGGGATCCGGCGATCCGAAGCGTCCTCCTCCGGGACCGTTGTTGGCCGCTGGGGGATTCAGGCGTGTTTGTTCGAGGACCGCGTTGGCCGGGTCGCGGATGGTGGGATCGGTCGCGAGGAGCGTGGCGGTGCGGAGTTGCGCGTGGATCCAGAGGTCGAGTGCGGTGACGTTGGCCTCGATTGCCGTCCTGAGTTCGTTTCGGAGGTTGTCCTCGAGGGTGCGGCGCACGGCGTTCTGGCTCCACCAACCGATGGAAAGGATGAGCGCGGCGGCCGCCAGTGTCGTGAGCAGCAGCGAACGGTGACGCAGCAACGTCCGTTTCGTCCAGGTTGTGCCCGGAGTGGAGTTCTGGAAGTCGTTCGTCACGGCATGGGGACAGACTTGTCGACGGGGGGCGCGGCTACAGGGTTTCCATTCGGCAGGGATCCTTCAGCAAACGGCGTCGCGGGTCGGTAGGCCCCCGACGAACCTCGGGTTCAGGTGCCGAAGAAACGATCCCCCGCATCGCCCAGGCCGGGGACGATGTAGCCGCGGTCGTTCAACCGACGGTCGAGTGCCGCCGTGAGGATGGGGACATCCGGGTGGGCCCGGGTGACGCACTCGACGCCTTCAGGCGAAGCCAGCAGGCATACCAATCGGATACGCCGGGCCCCGTGCTTCCGGAGGAGATCCATCGTCGAGACCGCGCTGCCGCCCGTCGCAAGCATCGGATCGAGCACGAACACGTCCGCCTTTTTCACGTCGGGCACCTTGAACAGGTAGGTCTCGGGGTGAAGGGTCGCTTCGTCCCGGCGTTGTCCAACGAAGCCGATCGAAGCCTCGGGAAGGAGTTCCCGGAACGGATCGAGCAGGGCCAGTCCGGCGCGGAGCACGGGGACGAGGGTCACGGGTCGCTTCAGTTCCACGCCGGAGGCCAGGGCGAGCGGTGTGCGGACCCGGACAGGACGGGAATCGAGGAAACGCGTCGCCTCACAGGCGAGCAGGCGCCCGCATTCCTGCAGGTGATGACGGAAGGCCTGCGGCGGGGTCGATTGATCCCGAAGCCGGGTCAGGGCCCGCGCGAGGAGTGGATGTTCAATGACGGTCAGGTTCTTCATGGAGTCGGCGGTGGGAGGATGGACGGTCGGTCGGACGAGTGCCACTGCGGAGGTACGGAGACGCGGGATGCCAGCCCTGGCCTCGGGTCAATCGTTGAACAGATTGCCCTGGCGGGGCGCAGGCCCGGTCGATTCCGGCACGGTCCAGTCGATGGCGCGGTGGCCGGCCTCGATGAGGTGGCGATTGATGGCGGAGAAGCACCGGCAGCCGAGGAAAAGACGTGCCGACAGGGGCGACGGGTGGGCGTTGACGATGACCCGATGCAGTTCGGTCGGGATCAGGGGCAGCTTCTTTTTCGCATCGTTACCCCAAAGGACAAAGACCACTCGATGAGGCAGTCGGGTGATGGAATGGATGAGGGCGTTGGTGAACGTTTCCCAGCCGCGTCCCCGGTGTCCGGCGGCATCCCCGGCAGGAACGGTCATCACGGTGTTGAGCAGGAGCACGCCTTGCCGGGCCCAGGACTCGAGGCAGCCGTGGGAAGGCTTGCGGAAACCGGGGATGTCCGACTCCAGTTCCCGGTAGATGTTCCGCAGGGAGCCTGGAATCGGGCGGACCTCCGGACGAACCGAGAAGCAGAGGCCGTGGGCGTGGCCCGGGGTGGGATAAGGATCCTGGCCGAGGAGCACGACCCGGATGCGGTCGGGCGGCGTCAGTTCGAGGGCTCGGAAGATCTCTGGGGCAGGGGGCAGGACTTGCTGGCCGGAGGCGGCGGCCTGTTCGAGGAAGGCGTCCAGTTCGTGAAAGTAGGGCTTTTCGGTCTCTGGACCGATCAACGGAGCCCAGGCGGCGGGGACGGGAGGAATCATGGATCAGCCGCCGGGTCAGGCCGTGGCTTCCTCGGCCTCCGGTTCGGATCCGGCGGGGGCCTGCTCCTCGCCCTTGTCGGCGGGGGATTCCGAGGCGGTCAGCTTGCAGGATGCGGCGAAGAGGGCGGTGAAAAGGCCGCTGCTGAGGAGCGTGTTGCGGAAGAACGTCCACGTCTCGGGATAGCCACCGGTGCCCTTGGTCAGGGCGGTCAGCCAACCCTGGAGCGTCTTGATGTACTCCGGATTGCGGAAGGGGTTGATCCACCAGGCGGCGGTGTTGGTGACGACGTAGAACACGAGCGCTGCCAGGATTCCTCCGCCGACCAGCGTGATCCAGCGGGAGGACGGGCGGAACCGGCGCCCCATGGCGAAGAGGATGGCGTAGGCGGCGTACTGGCCGGCGAGGTACAGCCAACCTCCAGCCGTGAACACCTCGTAGCCCTTGCCGAACTGGTAGTACGCGTTCAGCGCCATGTCGGTCGCGAACAGGATGCCGAAGGTCACGCCGGTCCCGATGCGTCCACGCAGGTAAACGCCCGCGCAGAACATCAGGGCATAGGCAGCGCTGAAGTTCGGGGGCATCAGGCCAGGCCAACGGGATGCTGCGAACAGCACCACGAATACCCAAGGCAACAGACGATGGACGGTCTCCCGCACACCCGGACTCTATCGTCGCCTCGGGACCGGGGCCAGTGCCCAGATTGGTCGGTCCCTTGCCGGCGTTTGCCTGCAGTTCGACGCTGTGAGAGGGTCTGGAACAGTGATCGATCTTCTGCCACGGCGTCTCCGCGAGGTTCTGGCCGGTACGCCCGAACTGGCGCGTGCCTTCCTGGTGGGAGGCTGCGTGCGGGATGCCCAGTTCGGGCGGTCTGTGAAGGACTTCGACATCGAGGTGTTCGGCGTCGACTACCCGGTACTGCTCCTTGCGCTCGCCCGTTGGGGCAAGGTCGATGCGGTGGGCCGTTCGTTTGGCGTGGTCAAACTCTCGCTTCGGGATGGCGAGCAATACGACTTCTCGCTGGCGCGGCGGGATTCGAAGGTCGGCCCCGGGCATCGCGGATTCGAGGTGGAATTTGATCCTTCGATCACGCCCGAAGAGGCATCCAGCCGACGGGATTTCTCGATCAACTCGCTGATGTTCGATCCGCACCGGGGCGAGATCCTGGATTTTCACGGGGGACTCCGCGACCTGCAGGATCGGCGGTTGCGCCACACCGGGGCGGCCTTCATCGAGGACCCCTTGCGCGTGCTGCGGGGCATGCAGTTCATCGGGCGGTTCGACCTGACCGCGGATCCGTCGACGATCGAGTTGTGCCGATCCATGGCTGGCAGCCAGCCGGAGTTGGCGGTCGAACGGATCCGGGAGGAATGGTGGAAGTGGGCGACCCGATCGATCGCACCCGGCCGGGGGCTGCAGTTCCTTTCGGACTGCGGTTGGTTGGGATATTACCCCGAGTTGGCAGGGATCCATGGCATATCGCAGGACCCGGAGTGGCATCCGGAGGGGGATGTGTGGAAGCACACGCTGCATTGCCTGGATGCATTGGTTGACCAGCCGGGCTGGATCGGGGCGGACGAGTCGACGCGGGTGGTGTTGACCTTCGCGGTGCTGCTTCACGATGTGGGAAAGGCGACGACGACCGTCCGCGAACTGCGGGGCGGGCGGGAACGGATCGTGTCGCCGGGGCACGAGTCGGAGGGTGGGCCGATGGCGGCGGATTTCCTCGCGCGACTGAAGGCACCGCTGGCCTTTGCGCCGCGGGTGGTGCCGCTGGTGGAGAACCACATGGCCCATCTCCAGGCGCCGTCGGCGCGGGCCATCCGGCGATTGGCACGGCGTCTGGACCCGGCGCGGATCCTCGAGTTGGCGGAGGTGATGACGGCGGATGCCTCGGGCCGGCCTCCGCGGCCGCGCGGTCGACCGGCGGCCGTCGATGCGCTGCTGGAAGGAGCCGCGGCGTTGGACCTCCAGGCTTCAGCCCCGAGACCCATCCTGCTCGGGAGACATCTGGTCGTCCGTGGCCTGCATCCGGGGCCGGCGTTCAGTGGGATCCTGAAGTCCGCGTTCGAGGCCCAGTTGGACGGCGAGTTTCACGAAGAGGCGGGCGCGTGCCAATGGCTGGATGCCTGGTTGGAAAGCAGGGGCCAGCGCGGTTGAGGAAATCGGACTTCAGCAGCCCTCGCTGCCGCTGCGCATGGAGTCGGGGTCGATGCCCGACGCGCGGCACCAGTCGACGTAGGCCAGAGGCGAGATTTCGCTGGGCTTGATCTCGCTGCGGCCTCCCCAGAACACGTTGGTGTAGGAAAGCGGGATTCCCAGTTCCGCGAGATGGGCGTCGATCGCCGCCTTGTGCGCGAGGACCATCTCCTTGTCAGTCCCGTGCGCCACACCCATGACGTTCACATTCCGGAACTCGGCTCCGCCCTCGCGCCAGTAGGCATGGGTCATGATGTGGTGTCGGCCCACCTCGCGTCCGGCCTCGACCTCCCGCCCCGGTGGGACTGCCCAGTGGAAGAGGGCGTTGAAGCGGGTGACCCTTTCGCCCGAAGCCAGCGGCTTGACGTGTTCCAGGAACGTGCTGAAGCGGCCGATCACCTGACGCCGCACCAGCGCCTCCGAAACCTGATGGAACTCTTCGATCGGAACCCCGGCCTCCGCGGCACGTCCTGCCCAGGGGTTGGCGACCAGTTCGTCGGCACGGAACTCGCGCTTCAAGGCGGTGAGGACGCGCCACTCCAGCTCGGAGAGTTGAACCACCTGCACGTCGATGGCATCGGCCGGGACATCGGCCCGGCTTCCGGGTTCGAGCCCGCGCCGCCGCACATGGCCGACTCCCAGGGCAAAGAGTTTCCGGGCCGGCATCAGGCGATGGTGTTCGGCACCGATTCGTCGGGCCAGATGCGCGGCATGCTTCGTCAGCGAAAAGCCCTGCGGAACCTTCAGGGTGGTCCACAGTCGGTAGTTGGACCCCGGGGTTGCGGCATCGGTCGAACGGATCACCACGTGCCCGCTGAAGGGATCGTCCCGGTAAAGGTGGTCGAAGGCCTCGTCGAGTCGGCCTGTGGGAACCTGCCAGGCGCACAGGGCGCCCTCAGCCAGACTGGTGGCGAGCAAGGTCTGTCGGATCCGCCGGATCACGCCGGCTTCGAGCAGGGCGCGCAGTCTTTCAAGGACCTGTGGCAGGGGAATCCCAGCTTCCGAGGCTATCGCCGCCAGCGGATCCCGGCTGTAGCCCTGGATGCGATCCTCGCTCACGGCGAGGATGCGCGCGTTGATGGGGTCCGAGGTCGTGATCGGGGCCTTTTCAGGATTCTCAGGCATCGTGGAACGTTCAGCGCGCAGGCCAGAATTTCAAAACGGGAATTTGCCCCTTGCGACAGGTCGTTGCGGGGCGTAGGGACGCGGTCTTTCGCATGGACGAAGCGTCAGCCATTCCGGATCCCGCACCCACGAGCCCTTCGTGGCTGGTGGTTCACGTGCTGGCCCGGTGCGAGAAAAAGGTCCGCGAGTGGGCGACCCGGGAGGGGATTTCCTCGGAGCTTCCAACGTACCGGACGGTGCATCGTTACCGGGGCAAGGTCGTCCACTTCGACAAGGTGTTGTTCCCGGGATACCTGTTTCTCCGCGCTTCGGGTTCCCTGAGCCAGAAGGTCTCCCAGCACAATCAGGTCGCCCGGGTGCTGGTGCCTCCGGACATGGAGGAGTTTCACCGGCAGATCACCGACATCCTGACGGCGATCGACTCCGGGATCGATCTGCGTCCGGCGTCGGGCATCCAACCCGGTGTCTTGGTGGCAATCACGGGAGGACCGCTCCGGGGCATGGAAGGACTCGTGGAGCGTCGGGATGGTCCGCTGGACGTGGTCCTGCGGTTGGACTTCATCGGGCAAGCGGCCTCCATCCGGATGGCGCAGGTGGACGTCGAGGTCCTCTGAGAGTTGGGACGCGGGTGGGCAGAGACGGGAGGTGGGTCCTTTTTCGATGGTGAATGCCGGTTGATCCCGCGTCCGGCCGCGACCATCTTACGCCCTCGTTTATGAACGATGTGCAGCAGCTTGATGAACTACTCGCCTCCCGCCTCGACCAGGCCCGCCGGCCGGTTGAACCGTGCACCGTGGTGATCTTTGGGGCGTCCGGAGACCTGACTTCCCGCAAACTGATTCCCGCGCTGTACCATCTGGCCCTGGAGCGACTGATGCCCCGGCCGTTCCGCATCATCGGCTTTGCCCGCCGGGACAAGACCGACGAATCCTGGCGCACCGAGTTGAGGGAGGCGCTGGACAAGCTGTCCCGGACCCAGCCCGTGAAGGACGATGTCTGGGCCGAGTTTGCGTCGAGCATCCACTACTGCCAGGCGGATATCTCCGATGCCTCGGGTTATGAGAAGCTGAAGGCCATGGTGGCCGGATTTCCGGACGAAAAGCTCCGTCGAAACCTCCTGTTCTACCTCGCGACCAGCCCCAGCCAGTTTGCCGAGGTCACCGCCCATCTCAGCGCGGTCGGGATGTTGCAGAAGGCCGAGGGCGGGGCGACGCCGGAACGGGTCGTGGTGGAGAAGCCGTTTGGTCACGACCTGGTCAGCGCCCAACAGTTGAACGGCGAGCTGACCCGGTTCTCCCACGAGAAGCAGATTTTCCGCATCGACCATTACCTCGGGAAGGAGACGGTCCAGAACATCCTGACCTTCCGCTTCAGCAACGCCATCTTCGAACGGCTGTGGAACCGCGAGGCCATCGATCACGTCCAGATCACGGTTGCCGAGAAGCTCGGGGTCGGTTCCCGGGGTGGATACTACGAGGAGGCCGGGGCGATGCGCGACATGCTCCAGAACCATGTCCTCCAGGTTCTGGCCCTGATCGCCATGGAACCCCCGGCCTCGCTCGAGGCGGAGAATGTCCGGGATGAGAAGGTGAAGCTCCTCAAGTCGATCCGACCCATGACGCCGGCGCAGGTGGCCGAGAACGTCGTCCGGGGACAGTACTTCGCCGGTGAAGTCGAAGGGGAGTTGCGCCCGGCCTATCGATCCGAGCCCAAGGTGAAGCCCAACTCGAGCGTCGAGACCTTCGTCGCCATGCGGTTGCTCATCGACAACTGGCGCTGGTCCGGCGTCCCGTTCTACCTCCGCACCGGAAAGAACCTCCCGCTGTCGGCCTCCGAAGTCCGCATCCAGTTCAAACCGGTGCCAAGCATCCTCTTCAACGCCCAGCACGGAACACGCCTGGATGCCAACTCGCTGACCCTCCGCCTCCAGCCCAACGAGGGCATGACGCTCCGGTTCAACGGCAAGGTCCCCGGCGGGGCCACGGAGTTGCGTCCGGTCCGCATGAACTTTTCCTACGATACCGAGTTCGGAGCCTACACGCCCGAGGCCTACGAGCGGCTCCTGCTCGAAGCCATGGCCGGCGATGCCACCCTCTTCATCCGTCGGGACGAGGTGGAGGCGGCCTGGGGTATCGTCGATGCCATCCGCAACGCCTGGATCGGGAAGCCCCTGACCAACCGCGAATTCTATGGCGCGGGAACCTGGGGGCCGTTTGCCGCCGATGACCTGGTCGCTCGCGACGGGCGCGAGTGGAAGAATCCCCAGAAGCAGAAGTAGGACGTCCGGAACGGGTAGGGCTCGACCTCCGTCGAGCCGTGGCGGAGTTCGAAGTTTTCCGTTTCAAGTTTGAAGCGGGGGCCGGCCTTGAAACTTGAATCTTGGGACTTGGGACTCCAACGCGGCTCGTGGGGACACTCGCCCCACCGGTGTGGGAGCAGTCGAGGGGTGGGACTCGACTCCGTCGAGCCGTGGCGGAGTTCGAAGTTTTCCGTTTCAAGTTTGAAGCGCTTGAAACTTGAATCTTGAAACTTGGGACTTACCCCTCATCCCACTGCCCCACCCCAGCTTTGTTTCCCATGCCGGTTTGGTGATTCAAAGGTGCCGTTTCAGACAATTTCGTTGACCGCCCCGAAACGTTTCGGCAGCGTTCGAACGACTCCAATTATCTGGCTGATGAAGCTTCGCGTAGCTTTGCGCAAAAGTTCTCATCTTTTTGGGTACGGGTGTGCCCTTAGGTGATTCGTGCGCAGCTTCGGCAGCCGGGGAAGAGTACCTATGCGACAACATAAAACATGTCAGTGGTGGCGGGCTTTGGCCCTCGCCTTGGCGGGTGCCGGATCGGTGGCCCAGGCCGGTGTCACGACGATCAACTTCAACAGCGATCCAGCGGCAGCCAGCCTGTATCGCGAACTCGGTAACGGTGCTGCCGAATGGCGCGCCTCCGGTGGCGCCTCCGGCGGCGCTACGGACGGTTACCTGGCCCTGAACGACGCCAAGGGCGGCCAGCAGGCTACCTTGGTGTTCAAGGACCTGGAAAGCGGCTTGGTCGTCAAGGCGTTCAAGTTCGAAGTCGACCTCCGCATCGGCGGCGGTACTGGCCAACCGGCAGACGGCTTCTCGATCAACTACGTCCGCGGCGGGGATGAACTCCTCTCCAACGCGGACCAGGACATCGATCCCAGCTACCTCAACTTCGCTGGCGCCGACGGGGCGGCCTCCCTCCCGGAAGAAGGTTCCCGCACCGGTCTCGGCATCGGTTACGACACCTGGCAGTCCGGTGGTGCCGGCGCTGGACATCCGGGCGGAATCACCGACGTCGTCGGTATCTCCGTTCGCGTCGATGGAGCCCTGATCACCCAGCTCCCTGTTCCCCTCCGTCCAGGCAACACCTTCCCGGGCGGTACCTACGACGAAGCTCCCTACCGCAACCTGCCTGCTGCCAGCGCGAACTACGCTAGCTCGATGCAGACCGGTGCGCTGAGCGACGTCGACCTGAACGACGACGGCGTGGTGGATGGCGGCGACGCCAACACCCCGCAGCCTGTCCTCGCCGATGTGGGCGCGGAAGTCTGGGGCAAGTGGATCAAGAATCTCCGCTGGGAGAAGTTCGTTGCCGAGTTGACCGAAGACTCGAAGGTCAAGATCTCCTGGAAGGGCGTCGAGCTGACCCCCGCCGGCGGTCTGTCCGTGGACTTCGGGCCGAGCTCCGGCCGCATCGTGTTCGCCGGCCGTACCGGTGGCGCGTGGGAAGCCCACCACATCGACAACATCGTCCTGACGACGGTGGCCTCCGACAAGATCGTCGTTGGCACGGCCGCTTCGAACCCGATCGGGTTCACGCTCGGGATCGAAGACTCCGGTGCCTCCGTGCTCAATCCGAGCTCGGTCGTGCTGAAGCTCAATGGCGCTGCGGTCGACGGTTCGAAGGTCACGACCGCGAAGACCGGTGCGACGACCTCGATCAACTACCGCAACCTGGCGGCGCTCCTTCCTATCGGTTCGACGAACACGGTTGAGGTCACGGCCCGCGACACCCGCAACCTCGCGGTGACTGCGACCCGCACGTTCGTCGTGGCTCCGTACACGGTGCTCGGGTCTGACCTCGCCGTGCCGAGTGCCAACCTCTCCCAGCCCGGCTTCGCGCTGCGTGTTAACCAGATCGCCACCGGCCAGGGCAACGACATCCTCCGCGCCGAGCGCCAGCTCCATGGGGATCTGGGTGAGAACATCTCGTTCGAGCCCACCTCGGTCGAGACCACCACGATCAACTACAATCAGGACGCTCCGGCCAACGCGGGCAACTTCAACGCCGGCAACGGTGCTGAAGACCGCGCGATCCCCGGCGTCGACACTGTTACGAACTCCGACAACATCGCGATGGAGATCCAGACGGTGCTCGAGTTCAACGAGGCCGGTGTCTACACCCTGATCTTCAACTCGGACGACGGCTTCCGCACGACCTTCGGCAAGAACTCCCGCGAGCAGATCACGGGTCTGATCGCTTCGCAGTTCGACGGTGGCCGCGGTGCGTCCGATACGGCCGTGACCCTCGTTGTTCCGACGCCGGGCTTCTTCCCGGTCCGCTCGGTCTGGTTCGAGGGCGGCGGTGGCGCCAACCTCGAGTGGGTCGTCATCCGTGACGGCAAGCCCCGCGCGCTGGTCAACGACGGCACGCCGAACTCCGTTCGCGCGTTCCGCTCTTCGACCGCTGCGGTTCCCCCCGGTGTCGTGTTCGCCTATCCGGCGCGCCAGACCGGCAACCCGTACCTCGCTGACCTGCCGATCACCCTCGACATCGCGGACGGCTCGGCCGCCACGGTGAACGGTGGTTCGATCGTCCTGAAGGTCAACGACACCACGGTGACGCCGACGATCTCCAAGGCCGGTACCACCACCACGGTGCGCTACGCCGCCCCGGGTCAGTTCCCCTCGGGCACCACCAACAAGATCGACCTGGCCTTCACGGATTCGGCCGGTGGTTCCTATGCCGGCACGTACACCTACAACGTCGCCTCCTACACCACGATCCCCGTCAGCTTCCGCCTGCCGGCTTCTGCGGTAGACGCGACCAAGCCTGGCTTCATCTTCAAGCCCATCCAGACGGATCAGGGTCTTGAGAACCGCGTTCGCCGCGCTGACCTCCACACCCGCGGCCTGTACGGCCTGCCGAACTACGCCGACCTGTCGGCTGCTGATACGACCGGTTCCTTCGTCATCACGGACGTAATCAACTTCGATCAGGGTCCGGGTAACGCGGGTGCCTTCAACGGCAACAACGGCTTCCCTGAAGTCGGCATCCCGGGCATCCCGGGCACGGTGCTGCCCAATGGCAACACCTCCACCGACAACATCTCGGCGGAAATCCTGACGGTCGTCGAGTTCCCCACCGCGGGTCTCTACACCTTCAGCTTCAACTCGGACGACGGCTTCGGAACCTGGTTCGGTCACCCGAAGGATCAGGCCCGCATGCTCGTCGGCCAGTTCGACGGTGGTCGCGGTGCGAGCGACACGTTCTACAGCGTGCTCATCACCCAGCCGGGTCTGTACCCGGTCCGCAGCGTCTGGTTCGAAGGCGGCGGCGGCGCGAACCTCGAGTGGTACACCCGCAAGAACGGCGTGAGCGCACTCCTGAACGACTCCGCCAACGGCGGCCTGAAGACCTACCAGTACACGGGCGCCACCGGCCCGACCTGGGTCAAGAAGCTCACGCCCGCCAACGGCGCGAACCGCGTCTCGCTCAATGACCCGATCGTCGCGGTCATCGCGGACGGCACTGGCTCGGTCACCCCGGCCTCGGTCTCCATGAAGCTCAACGGCGTTGCGGTTCCTGCGACTGTCAACAAGTCCGGCACCGAGACCACGGTCTCCTACAAGCCGTCCCTCGTTGCGGGTTCGACCAACACCGTCGAAATCGCCTTCGGCGACCGCACGATCACCAGCTCGTTCACCGCCGGGGACCTCCCCAGCGTTGCGTTCTTCATCGAAGCTGAAGACTTCAACCACAGCAGCGGCCAGTCCGAGGCCGCCGCGAGCGACATGGCCAACTACCGCGGTGGCGCCTACGGCGGCAAGGCTGCCGTCGCCGGTGTTGACTACAACCGCGGCAACGAGGGCGCCTCGCCCTTGTACCGCATCGGTGAAGACCCGCAGGTCCCGATGGACGTGAACTACTCCGAGGCCTGGGGCCGTGGCTTCACGGATCTGGAAGTGAACTTCAAGATCGGCTGGATCGGTGCGGGTCAGTGGTACAACTACACCCGGACGATCCCGGCCGGTAAGTACAACGTCTACGCCGGCCTTTCGCACGGTGAGTCGCTCGCCGGTCAGCTGTCGGGCAGCCTCCAGAAGGTCACGGCCGGTGCCAACACCGCGAACCAGACCCTCGAAGAACTCGGCACGTTCACCGGTCAGGGAACGGGCGGCTGGGGTGTCAATCGCCTCGTGCCCCTCCAGAACGCGGGCGGCGAGAACGTGGCCCTCGACCTCGGCGGCGTGACCACGCTCCGCTACTCCACCACCAACGGTGACTTCGACTTCCTGATCCTGACGCCGGCTCCGACCGAGCGCCCGATGTTCACGAAGACGACGCTCAACGCCAACGGCACGCTCACCCTCGAGTGGACCGGCGGCGGCACCCTGCAGGCGGGCCCGTCCATCAGCGGTCCTTGGGCGCCCGTGGCAGGTGCCACCAGCCCGTACACGTTCACGCCGGATCCGGCTGTGGGCCAGCTGTACGGCCGCATCGTCCGCTAAGCGGATCGAGCGAAGCCAGACACGGCTGAAATCACGGGCCGGGCACTTGTTGCCCGGCCCTTTTTCATTTTCTTGGTTCCCTTGTTCCTCCCGACGGCAATGCTTGGGCCTGTGTTCCCCGGAGGTGATCCAGTTCGAAGATCTGTGAACTTGAAGAAGGCAGTTGGGTTATCCACCGATTTCACCGATTACACAGATGGGCTGGAACGTGACGCCCCGCCTCATGGGTGTTTCCGTTTCAGCAGCGAGGTGAAATCAGACCCTTTCCCAGCCGCCTTCCAATCTGTGGAATCGGTGTAATCTGTGGCCCTAACCGTGCTTTCCAGGATGAACTCCACCGCGCCTTTCCGGCTTCCCGGATGCTGGGCTTCCTGCCTCGCCGCGTGTCTGACGACGGCTGCGCTCCAGGCCGATGGCTTCACCCGCCTCGATGCCGTTGCTGCCGGGATCGGCTTCACGAACCGCATCGCCCCCGAGCGTTACCTGACCAACCAGATCCCCCTCAATGGAAGTGGCGTTGCGCTGGGCGACGTCGATGCGGATGGACGCACGGATGTCCTCTTCGGTGGACTGCAGGGCACTGCGGGACTCTATCGGAATCTTGGCGGATGGAAGTTCACCAACGCCACGGTCAGCGCCGGTTTCGATTGGGCCGGGGTGGACCTCACCGGCGTGGCGTTTGCGGACCTCGATGGAAATGGCTCGTTGGACCTCGTCGCCAACTCGATCGGGGCTGGGACAACGATCTGGGCGAATGACGGCAAGGGCGCGTTCGCACGCAGAGCGACGCTGAATCCCCGACGCGCCGGAATGAGCACCGCGATCGCCGACCTCGACGGGGACGGAGACCTCGACCTCTACGTGACCAACTACCGGAGCGTCACGGTCCGGGACGAACCCGGCGGAAGGTTCTCTGTACGCGACGACGGCCAGGGACCCCGTGTGGTCCAATACAATGGTCGACCGGTCACCGATGAGGACCTCGTCGGACGCTTCACGGTTGGCCCCGGCGGTGTTCGCGAAAATGGGGAGCCCGATGGACTGTTCTTGAACGACGGTCAGGGACGATTCCAGGCGGTGTCCTGGTCTGATGGAACCTTCCGCGACGAAGGCGACCAACCACTGGGGGGGGCGCTCTTCGACTGGGGGTTGAGCGTCATGGCCCGGGACTTCACGGGGGACGGTCTGCCCGACCTTTACGTCTGCAACGACTTCGAGTCCCCGGACCGTTTCTGGATCAATCGGACCCAACCCGGTGGCCCGCTTCGGTTCCAGGCCGCCCCGATCCTGTCCCTCCGCAACACGAGCGCGTTCTCCATGGGGGTGGACGCGGCCGACGTGGATCGGGACGGCCACGTGGATTTCCTCGTGCTCGACATGCTCTCGCGGGATCACCGGATGCGGAACCTGCAGGTCGCCGGCTTGCCGCCGAGCATGGCGTCGGTCGGGGTGTTCGAGGATCGGCCGCAATTCTCGCACAACACGCTGTTCCGTGGACGGGGCGATGGAACGTTCGCCGAGGTCGGGCGCCTCGCCGGCGTCAGCGCCAGTGAGTGGTCGTGGACTCCTGTCTTCCTCGATGTCGATCTGGACGGGTTCGAGGATCTGCTCATCTCGAACGGCCACGAACTCGACATGATGGACATCGACGTCAGTGACGAGGCTGAAGCGTTGAAGTCCCGGAAGCGCCTGAGCCCCCGGGAGCAACTGGAACTGCGACGGGGATTCCGTCGGTTGAACGCGCCCAATGCCGCCTTCCGGAACCGCGGTGGATTGCAGTTCGAGGATGTCTCGACCGCGTGGGGATTTGATGTCGCGGAAGTCGGCATCGGCATGGCCGCTGGCGACCTCGACAACGACGGCGACCTCGACAACGACGGCGATCTCGATCTCGTGGTCAACAATCTCAACGCCGCGCCGACCCTCTATCAGAACCAGGCCACCGCAGCGCGCCTTCCGATCCGCCTTCAGGGTCTCGGTTCCAATCGCCACGGGATCGGCGCGCGCATCCGGGTCACAGGCGGTCCTGTTCCGCAGTCCCAGGAGATGATCGCTGGGGGGCGCTACCTGTCGTCGGATCAGGCAATGCGCGTCTTCGCGGTGGGAACGGCGCAGGAATTGG